>CAZZVQ010000076.1:255-25165 GCA_964657565.1 uncultured Acetobacteraceae bacterium | reverse complement strand
AGATGCGCCCGCGCCGCGATCTCCGGCACCACGCCGCCGAACCGGCGATGATCCTCCAATTGGCTCAGCACGGCTTCGGCCAAGACGGTGCCATCAGGAGCCAGCACAGCGGCCGCTGTCTCGTCGCAGGAGGACTCCAGCCCGAGGACCGGCCCTGTCAGGGCATGGGTGGCGTGCCGGGAAGCATGCATGTCGTGTCTTTTCCTCGAACCGGCGATCCCATAGAGCAATCCCATGCCCGACGCCCAGCCCATCACCCTATCAAGCAGCACGGCACGCACCGGGCCGCACGCCCGCCGCGGCCTGCCGCTGCGCGTCGGCACGCGCGGCTCGCCGCTCGCCCGGGTGCAGACGCGCATGTTCCTCGGCCTGCTCGCCCAGTTCTGCCCGGTGCTCGCGCCGGGCTTCAATAACGAGGACGTGTTCCAGGAACACATCATCCGCACCACCGGCGATGCGGTGCAGGACCGCGCTCTCGCCGAGATCGGCGGCAAGGGCCTGTTCTCCAAGGAAATCCACGAAGCCCTGGCCGATCGCCGCATCGATTTCGCCGTCCACAGCCTCAAGGATCTCGAGACCGAACTCCCCCCCGGCATCGTCCTCGCCTGCACGCTCCGACGCGAAGACTCCCGCGACGCCCTCATCCTCGGACCCGGCGTTGTCACCGCCGACCCCACCGAAGCCTTCTCCATGCTGCCCGCCAACGCGGTGATCGGCACCACCTCGCTCCGCCGGCAAGCGCAGTTGCTGCACGCCAGGCCGGACCTGTCGATCACATTGATGCGCGGCAACGTGCAGACCCGCATCGACAAGGTCATGGCCGGCCATTGCGCCGCCAGCCTGCTCGCCGTCGCCGGCCTACGCCGCCTCAAGATCGAGACGCCCTACGTCCCCATCGACCCCGAGGCCATGGTCCCCTCCGCCTGCCAAGGCATCGTCGGCGTCACCGTCCGCGCCGAGGACGTCACCCTGCGCCAGCTCCTCTCCGGCATCGAGGACCCCGAGGCCCGCGCCGTCTCCACCGCCGAGCGCGCCCTGCTCGCCGCCCTCGACGGCTCCTGCCGCACCCCGATCGGCGGCCACGCCCGCCTCCTGCCCGACGGCCGCCTGCACCTCACCGGCCTGGTCGCCCGCCCCGACGGCAGCTTCCTGCTCAAGCGCAGCGTGCACGGCCTGCCCACCGACTCCGAACGCCTCGGCACCGCGCTCGGCGACGAACTCCGCGCCGACTCGCCGCGCGACATCTTTGCCTGATCCCCGCCGCGGCGTCCTCATCACCCGCCCGGCCGCCGACGCCGCCGAAACCGCCGCCCTCGTCACTGCCCGCGGCTTCGACCCCGTCATCGCGCCCGTGATGACCCTGCATCACCGCAGCATCGCGCCGCACGGCCGGTTCGACGCCATCGTGACCACCAGCCGCAACGCCATCCCCGCCCTGCCCGACACCCTCAAAGCCCTCCCGCTGCTGGCCGTCGGCAGCGCCACCGCGGCCCGGGCCCGCCAGGCCGGCTTCGCCACCATCCTCGATGCCCAGGGTGACGCCGCCGCCCTCGCCAACCTGGCCCGGCGACGGCTCGACCCGGGCTCGCACGTGTTGTTCGCGCACGGTTTCCGCCAAGGCGACCCCCTGGCCGACGCACTCCTGGCCGCCGGCTTCAGCGTCACCCGCGCCTGCGCCTACGAGGTCACCGCCGCCTGCCGCCTGCCGCCCGCCGCTATCGCCGCACTGGAGACCGGCACCCTGGCCGCCGCCATGTTCCTCTCCACCGAGACGGCGGCCGCGTTCGTCCGCCTCCTGCCGCCCCGGCACCACCCGGCCCTCGCCGGCGTCGCCGCCCTGACGATCGGCCCGCGCGCGGCCGAGGTTCTGGCCCCCTTGCCCTGGCGTGACGTCCAGGTGTCTTTAAAGCCGACGCTGGACGAGGTATTGGCGCTATTATGACCGACGAACCCGCCCGACCCATTGCACCCGAACCGGATCGGTCGCCAGATCGGGCGGCGCCGCATACCAGGGCCGAGCTGACCGATCCCTCCCCGAAGCGCGACCCGCTGCCGATCCTCTATCTGCTCGGCTTCGTCGTCCTGGCCGGCAGCCTGTTTTACCTATGGCAAAACCCGCCGGTTTCGCAGCTCGCCACCCAGCAGGCCGGCCGCGTCGACACGCTGCAGGCCCAGATCACCGCCCTGCGCGACCAAGTCACGAAACTGTCAGAGCAGAAGCCGACCGGACCGAGCGCGGACGATGTCGCCAAACTACAGCAGCAGGTCAGCGCGCTGGACGCCCGTCCCGCCGTCGCGCCCGCCGCCCTGGCCGCGCTCTCCGACAAGGTCGGCGCGCTCGAAAACCGCCCATCGGTCGCCCCGGACGCAGTGCAACAACTTTCCGGCAAGATCGCCGCGCTGGAGAACAAGCCCGTCGTCGCTCCCGCCACGGTCCAGCAACTCTCCGATAAGCTGACCCAGCTCGAGAGCCGCAAGGCCGTCGCCCCCGAGCAACTCGCCGCCCTCTCCGATCAGGTGCAAGCCCTCGGCCGCCAGATCCCCGACCTGCAGCCGCTCACCCAGCGCCTCGCCGCCCTCGAACAGCGCCCCGCCTACGACCCGGCGGCCGCCGACGCCAAATTCGCCGACCTCACCACCAAGCAGCAGCAACTCGGCACCCGTCTGGACGGCGCCGAGAAGCAAGCGAGCGCCCAGGCCGACCAACTCAAGGCGCTGTCGCAGAAGGGGCTGATCACCGCCCGCCTCCAGGGCATGGCGGTCGCGTTGGCCGCCGGCCAGAAGCTCGGCGACATCCCCGGCGCCCCACCCGCGCTGGCCCGCTTCGCCAACGAGGCGCCGCCCACCGAAGCCGCGCTGCGCGAGAGCTTCGACCGCTACGCCGACGCCGCACAGAAGGCCAACCAGCCGGTCATCACCGCCAACCAGGATTTCGGCAGCCGCCTCTGGACCCGCGCGCAACAGGCCGTGACCGTCCGCCAGGGCGACAACGTGCTGGTCGGCGACCCCATCGCCGGCGTGATCGCCCGCGCCCGCGACAAGCTGAACAACGGCGACCTCGCCGGCTCCGTCGAGGCGCTCAAGGGCCTCACCGGCCCCGCCGCCGCCGCGATGCAGCCCTGGACCGACCAGGCCCAGTCGCTCGTCGCCGCCCGATCCGCGATCGCCAGCCTGGCCGCCAACTGATGCGCAGCGCCATCGGCCTGTTCCTGGCCGCCCTCGCCTGCGTCGCGATCGCCTGGTGGGTGTCGCTGCTGCCGGGCTCGATCACCGCGACCATCGGCAGCACCACGGTCCAGACGTCGACGCCGATCGCGCTGTTGCTCGCCGCGATCCTGTTTCTCGTCCTTTATCTGATCATCCGCCTGATCGCCTGGCTGGTCAGCATCCCGAGCCGGGTCCGCCGCCGCAGCGGCAACCGCACCCGGATCAAGGGCGAGTTGGCCCTGAACCGCGCCCTCATCGCGCTGGCCGCCGACGATTCCGGCGGCGCCCGCCGCGAGGCCGATCGTGGCCGCCGCCTGCTCGGCGACACCCCGCTCACCCTCCTCATCGCCGCCCAGGCCGGCCGCCAAGCCGGCCGCGAGGACGAGGCCGCCGCCCTCTACGAACAACTCGCCGAACGGCCGGACTCCCGCCTGCTCGGCCTACGCGGCCTCATGCGCATGGCCGTCGAGCAGGAGGATTGGGAACGCGCCACCGCCCTCGCCACCTCGGCCGAAAAAGCCCACCCCAACGCCGCCTGGCTGCGCGACGAGCGCCGCTACATGGCCCAGGCCACCGGCGAATGGCGCGAGGCCCTGCGCCTCGCATCGCCCGAGAACAAGGCCGCCCTCGCCGTCGTCGCCGCCCAGAACGAGCCCGACCCGAAGGCCGCCCTGGTCCTGGCCAAGCAAGCCTTCGACGCCGAGCCCGGCCTCGCCCCCGCCGCCACCGCCTACGCCGCCGCCCTGCGCGCCACCGGCAAGCACAAACAGGCGCAGGACGTGCTGCGGCAAGCCTGGTCGACCAAACCCCACCCCGACCTGGCCGCCGCCTTCGTGCTCGACGCCGGCGACAAGCTGGCCGAGGCGCGCGAGATGGCCGTCCTGATGCGCTCCAACCCCGACCACCCGGAAGCCTACATGGCCATCGCCCACGCGGCACTCGACGCCGGCTTGACCGGCGAGGCCCGCCGTCAGCTCGAGCGAGCCCGCGACGCCGGGCTCAATCAGCGCCGCTTCTGGTCGCTCCTGGCCGACATCGCCGTCCGGGACGGCAAGCCCGAGGAGGCCCAGGAGGCGCTCCGCCATGTCCAAGACGCCGACCCCGACCCGTCCTGGCGCTGTACCTCGTGCGGCACGTCCTACGAATCCTGGCGCGCCATCTGCGAGAATTGCCGCTCCACCGGCACCGTCCAATGGCAGCAACCCGGTGAAGTCACCCGAGTAGCCCGCCGCCGCATCCCGTCCACCCCGGGCGTCGAGGGCCTTGCGACGTGAATTGACGCGGCTGTGTCCTGACCGGCACGCAACCGCAAGTCGGCGCCGCGGTTGAAGCCCCGTTAACGAGACGGAGAAAGAAATGCATTTATCCTCGGTCACCTCTGGCGCGAAGCGGAACCGGCTCACCGTCCTGGGCGCCGCACTGCTTGGCATGGGCGTCTTGGCAGGATGCGCCGGCAACCCCCCGCCGCAGGCGGCCAATGCGCCGAGCGGCATCACCGCGTCGAACGGCGGCGGCATGCGCGCCACCGGGGCAATCCCGGATGTCACCGTGACCAACGGCAACGGGACGGTCGGCACCATGCCGCGGAACCCCCGCGTCCCGACCTACTGAGCAACGACCCGGCCGGGCGCCATGCCCGGCCGGAACCATCTACCCCTCGAACGGGTCCCGCATCAGGATCGTATCGTCCCGCTCCGGGCTCGTGCTCAGTAGCGTCACCGGCGTCTCCACCAGCTCCTCGATCCGCTTCACATACTTGATCGCCTGCGCCGGCAGGTCCGCCCAGCTCCGCGCCCCGCGCGTGCTCCCCGGCCATCCCTCGATCGTCTCGTAGATCGGGCGCGCCGCCGCCTGCGCCGCCTGCCCGGCCGGCAGATGGCTGAAACGCTCGCCCCCGATCTCGTAGCCCACGCCGATCTTCAGCGTCTCCATCCCGTCCAGCACGTCCAGCTTCGTCAGCGCCAGCCCCTGGATGCCGCCGACCTTGCACGCCTGCCGCACCATCGTCGCGTCGAACCAGCCGCACCGTCGCGGCCGCCCCGTCACGGTGCCGAACTCATGTCCCCGCGTCCCCAGCATCTGGCCGATATCGTCCGTCAACTCGGTCGGAAACGGCCCCGATCCCACCCGCGTCGTGTACGCCTTGGCGATCCCCAGCACGAACCCGACCAGTCCGGGCCCCACGCCCGACCCGGCCGCCGCCGTCGCCGCGATCGTGTTGCTGCTCGTCACGAACGGATACGTCCCATGATCCACGTCCAGCATCACCGCCTGCGCCCCCTCGAACAGGATCCGCGTCCCCGCCCGCCGCGCCTCGTCCAGCCGCACCCACACCGGCTCGATATGCGGCAGCAGCCGCGGCGCCAGCTCGAGCAGCCGGTCCAGCAGCACCTGCTTGTCGAACGGCTCCGCCCCCAGCCCCTTCAGCAGCGTATTGTGGTGCAGCAGCACCTCGTCGAGCTTCCGCGACAGCGTCTCCGGCTCCGCCAGGTCGCACGCCCGGATCGCCCGCCGCGCCACCTTGTCCTCATACGCCGGCCCGATTCCCCGCCCGGTCGTCCCGATCTTGTTCTCCCCGCGCGCCGCCTCCCGTGCCCGGTCCAGCGCCCCATGCACCGGCAGGATCAGCACCGCGTTCTCAGCGATCCGCAGATTGTCCGGCGACACGTTCAGCCCCTGCGCCCGGACCCGGTCCATCTCCGCCAGCAGCGCCTCCGGATCGACCACGACGCCATTGCCGATGATCCCCAGCTTCCCGCGCACCAGCCCGCTCGGCAGCAGCGACAGCTTATAGGTTTGATTGCCGACCACCAGCGTATGGCCCGCATTATGCCCGCCCTGGAACCGCACCACGATCTCGGCCCGGCTCGCCAGCCAGTCCACGATCTTGCCTTTGCCCTCGTCGCCCCACTGGGCGCCGATCACGGCAACGTTCGCCATAAACTATCCTCTCTATATGTCTGTCCCCTCTCCCTCCGGGAGAGGGCTAGGGTGAGGGAACGACCGGCACCGCCGCACCGTCCCGCCAAATATGCGTGCACCCTAGTCGGGACGCCTCCGCCGCGCCATCCGACCCGGCCTCCAACGCCGCCACCGTCGCGAACCCCTCGGCGCGCAACGCCGCCCCAGCCTTCCGCGGCGTCCCCCACGGCAAGAACGCCCGCGGCCGCAGCGCCGGCCCCGTCCGCGCCCGCAGCACCGCATCGGGAAACAGCGTCAGCCCCGTCGCCGGCTCGTTATCGCCCGACACATACCGCCCGCCGCGCCCGATCTCCTCATGATGACCCGGCGCGAACACCGTCACGCACAACCCGGTATGATACCGGAACCCGCGGAACTCGATCGGATCCACCGTCAGCCGCAACTCCGGCGCCTGGTCCCGGATCGCCGCGATACACTCCGCCAACCGCCGATACAGCCCCCGCGACACCGGCCCCAGATCCGCCGCGCCGAGCACCGCGAGCGCCGGGTCGGCCGGCCCCGCCGCGAGCAGCAACTCCGCCAGCAATCCGGCGATCGGCCCGCCCTGCTGTGCCACCGCCGCCGCATCCTTCCGGTCCAGCGCCCGCGTCAGCCGCGCCCGCGCCGCCCCCTCGATCCCCGCCTCGTCCAGCAGCGCCGGCGCCAGCGTCGGCATCGTGATGTCGAAGCTGATCCGCTCCAACCCCACCGCCGCCAGCGCCTCGGCCGCCAGCACCACCACCTCCGCATCCGCCGCCGGGTTATCGACCCCGATCAGCTCGATGCCCGCCTGTGCGACCTGCCGGTCGGGCGCGAGCTGTGTGGCATGCACCCGCAAGCACTGCCCCGCGTACGACAGCCGCAGCGGACGCGCATGCCCCGCCAACCGCGTGCTGGCGATCCGCGCCGCCTGCGGCGTCATATCCGCCCGCAGCGCCATCATCCGCCGCGACTCCGGATCCATCAGCCGGAACGTCTGCTCCGCCGTCGCCGCCCCCGACCCGGCCAGCAACCCATCCTCGAACTCCAGCAACGGCGGCTTGATCCGCTGATACCCGTGCGCGGCGAACACGTTCATCACCGCCGACACCGCATCCGCCTCGATCTCGGCCTCCGGCGGCAGCAGATCGATCAGCCCGACCGGCAACAGCGCCGGATTGGGCGGCTCCCCGTTCATCTCGCTTGCGCTTCCGCATACGCCCAATCCAACCAAGGCAGCAGCGCCTCGATGTCCGCCAACTCCACCGTCGCCCCACCCCAGATCCGCAGCCCGGCCGGCGCATCCCGATGCGACGCGATGTCGTACGCCACCCCCTCCGCCTCGAGCAACGTCGCCATCCGCTTCGCCACCCCCGCCTCGGCGCCCGGCAACACGAGGCAGATACTCGTCGCCGACCGCGTCGCCGGATCGGCGCACAGGAACTCGACCCACGGCGTCCGCTCCACCCATCCCGCAATGGCGGCCAGATTCGCCTCGCTCCGCCGCTTCAGCGCCGGCAGCCCGCCCTCCGCCTCCGCCCAGCGCAGCCCATCCAGCGCATCCTCCACGCACAGCATCGACGGCGTGTTGATCGTCTCGCCGCGGAAGATCCCCTCGTTGAGCTTCCCCCCGCTCGTCAGCCGGAACACCTTGGGCAACGGCCACGCCGGCCTGTAGCTCTCCAGTCGCGCCACCGCCCGCGGCGACAGCGCCAGCATCCCGTGCGCCGCCTCCCCGCCCAGCGCCTTCTGCCAAGACCACGTCACCACATCGAGCTTGTCGTACGGCAACTCCATCGCAAACGCCGCCGATGTGGCGTCGCAGATCACCAGCCCCTCGCGATCCGCCGCGATGAAGTCCGCATTCGGCAACCGCACCCCAGACGTCGTCCCATTCCACGCCAGCACGACATCCCGCGCCGGGTCCACCGCCGCCAAATCCGGCAACGCCCCGTACGGCGCCTCCAGCACCCGCGCATCGAGCTTGAGCTGCTTGACGGCATCGTTCGCCCAAGTGGCCGAAAACGTCTCGAACGCCAGGATGTCGACCGCCCGCGCCCCGAGCAGCGACCACATCGCCATCTCGACCGCCCCGGTATCCGACCCCGGCACGATCCCGACCCGCCACGCCGCCGGCATCCCCAGCAGCCGATGCGACCGCTCGATCACCTCCTGCAACCGCGCCTTCGGCCCCGCCGCCCGATGCGACCGCCCCAGCAACGCCCCTTCGAGCGCCTGCAGCGACCACCCCGGCCGCTTGGCGCACGGTCCGGACGAAAAGTTCGGATTGTCCGGGCGCCGTACCGGCCGCGCGTTCACCTGCGCTGAAACCAGCGTGTCTGCCATCATGCTCGTCCTTCGACCCGCCGCCTTGTAGCCCCGCCGAGCCCGGCGCCGAAAGAGGGCTACGGAAATTCGGTCCGCGCTTGCCCAACCCGGCCCCGCGTGATCACTGGCGGCCATCACCAAGCTCCGGAGCGACCAATGCACCTCGACAAGACCCTGTTCCTGACGCTCGCGCTGCTCGCCGCCGGGCCGGCACTCGCGCAGCCCAAACCCGCCCCGAGCATGGGCGGCCACGCCGGCATGGTCATGGGCGGCGCCCCCTCGGCCGATGCCTCGATGATGGACTCCATGACCAAGATGAACCAAGCCATGAGCAGCGCCCCCATGACCGGCGATCCCGACCACGATTTCGTCGCCATGATGATCCCCCACCACCAGGGCGCCATCGACATGGCGAACTTCGAGCTGCAACACGGGAAGGACCCCACGCTCCGCAAACTCGCCCACGACATCGTCGCTGCCCAAGACAAGGAGATCGCCGTCATGAAGGGCTGGCTCGCGAAACACCCCGCGAAGTAGGGCCCGTGCTGGCGGCGCTCGCCCTGCGCCCCCTCGCCCTGGCGCTGGCAGCGGCCGCGACCTACGCGCTGCTGCTGCTGCCCATGGCGATCAGCCGCCAGTTCGACCTCTCCGTCCTCATCATCGCCGGCGACACCTACGTCGATCAGAGGCTGCCTCCTGCTGGCGATGTCCTCCCGCGCCCAGGCCCAGGCAGTCAGCCGCTCCGCGACAGCCGCCGCCGTCAGGAATCCGGCCTACCCCGACGCGATACAACTCGTGCTGACCGGCGCCACCACCACGCCGACAGCCGTGATCGCCAAGCGCGAACACGTCGCCACCACGGCCCAAACCAGATACGCCGAACCGTACGGCAGCCCCGCCAACGGCCGGAACAGCAGGATCGCCACCGGCGGATACGGGAACGGATTCTGCGCCCCTCCCGCATCCCAAGCCCGGCCTGCAACGCCTCCAAAGCGCCAGCCGTATAAAGGTCCGCCGCCGGATGGCTGCCCGCGATCGTTTCACCCCTCCACCCGGAACGCATCCTCGATCCGCCGCACCGCGCCCGCCGCATCGACCAGCAGCACGTCGAACCGCACCCCCGCCCGCCCCCACTCCGGATGCTCACCCAGCGCGATCTCCGCCGCCGCCAACAACCGCGCCCGCTGCCGTGGACCCAGCGACCACGCCGCCCCCGCCAGCGTCGGCCGCGCCTTCACCTCGATGAACGCCAGCAACCCGTCCCGCTCGGCGACCAGATCGATCTCCCCCGCCGCATTCCGCAGCCGCCGCGCGCGCACGCTCCACCCCTCCGCCTCGAGCGCCCCGGCTGCCGCCTGCTCCGCCGCAACGCCCAGCCGTTGCGCCGCCCGCCCCCGCGCCGGGCGGGCACTTCTCATGCCAGGGCCGCAGCGCTCTCCCGCGCCGGCAGCCGCCGCTCCTCCACCGCATGACACGCCACGCTCACGTCGCCATCCCGCGTGTAGCCCGGCCGCTCCACCCCACACCGCGCGTTCGCAAACGAGCACCGCGGATGGAACGTGCAGCCCGGCGGCGGATCGATCGGGCTCGGCACCTCGCCCCCCACCGGCGCCCGCGCCCGCCCCGTCATCGCCAGATCCGGAATCGCATCCAGCAACAACCGCGTATACGGATGCCGCGGGTTCGAAAAAATGCTCTCCCCCGGCCCGATCTCCACGATCCGCCCGAGATACATCACCCCCAGCTGGTCCGACACGTGCCGCACCACCGCCAGATTATGGCTGATGAACAAATACGTCAGCTCCATCCGCTCCTGCAGCTCGCGCATCAGGTTCAGGATCTGCGCCTGCACCGACACGTCCAGCGCCGACGTCGGCTCGTCCGCCACCAGGAAGTCCGGCTCGCTCGACAGCGCGCGCGCAATCGAAATCCGCTGCCGCTGCCCGCCGCTGAACTCGTGCGGATACTTCTCCCCATCCCGCGCCGAAAGCCCCACCTGCTCCAGCAACTGCCCGACCCGGTCCGCCACGTCCCGCCGCGACGTCAGAATGCGAAACGCCCGCAACGGCTCCGCCACGATATCCCGCACCCGCCACCGCGGGTTCAGCGACGCATACGGATCCTGAAAAATCATGTTCATCCGCCGCCGCAGCGCCGGCTGCGCCCGCGCCGCCGACAGCTTCTGCCCCTCGAACAGCATCTGCCCCTCGCTCGGCGGATACAGCCCCACCGCCAGCCGCGCGATCGTCGACTTCCCGCACCCGCTCTCGCCCACCAGCGACAGCGTTTGCCCCTTGGCGATGCTGAACGACACGTCATCGACGGCGCGCAAGCTCTGCTTGCCCTCCCGCGACATCACTCGCTGCAACCACGGCCGCGACACGTCGAACCGCCGCGTCACATGCTCGGCCACCAGCACGTCAGACATGAGCGGCCTCTGGGGCATACAGCCAGCACGCCGCCTGCGTCGCCCGCGCCGCCATCAGCCCCGGCCGATCCGCAATGCATTTGTCGAACACCTTCGGACAGCGCGGATTATACGGGCACCCCGGCGGGATCGCATTCAGCCGCGGCATCGCCCCATCGATCTGATGCAGCCGCCCCAACCGCCGGTCCAGCGCCGGAATGCTGTCCATCAGCCCCTGCGTATACGGATGCGACGGCCGCTTCACGATATCGGCCACCGGCCCGATCTCGATGACCCGGCCCGCATACATCACCGCCACCCGGTCCGCCGTCTCCGCGATCACCCCCATGTCATGCGTCACCAGCATCACCGACGTCCCGTGTTCGCGCGTCAGCTCCTTCAGCAGCGAAATGATCTGCGCCTGGATCGATACATCCAGCGCCGTCGTCGGCTCATCCGCCACCACCAGCCGCGGCTCCGCACACAGCGCCAACGCGATCACCACCCGCTGCCGCATCCCCCCCGAGAACTCATGCGGATACGAATCGATGCGCCGCGCCGCCGCCGGAATCCCCACCCGCTCCAGCCACGAGATCGCCCGCTTCTTCGCATCCGCGTCCGACAGCTTCAGATGCGTCTGGATCGTCTCCACCAGCTGCCGCCCCACCGTATACAGCGGGTTCAACGTCGTCAGCGGATCCTGGAAGATCGCCCCGATCTGCTTGCCGCGGATCCCCCGCATCCCCTCGGCCGACAGAGTGTCGATCCGCTTGCCATCGAACCGGATCTGCCCCGACCGCACCCGCCCCGGCTTCTCCAGCAGCCCGATGATCGCCGCCCCCGTCAGCGACTTCCCCGCCCCGCTCTCGCCCACGACCCCGAGCACCTCCCCCGCCGCGATCGAGAAATTGACGCCGTCCAGTGCCAGCAGCCTCCCGCGCCGGGTCACGAATTCGACCGACAGCATGTCGACCTCGAGTAGGGCGGCCATCAGCGCAACCTCGGGTTCAGCGCATCCCTTAACCAATCGCCCAGCAGATTGATCGACAACACGATCAGCAGCAGCGTGACGCCGGGGAACAGCGCGATCCACCACTCGCCGCTGTACAGAAAATCGTTCCCCACCCGGATCAGCGTCCCCACCGACGGCTGCGTCGGCGGCAACCCCACCCCGAGATAGCTCAGCGTCGCCTCCGAAATGATCGCCAGCCCCAGGCTCAACGTCGCGATCACCATCACCGGCCCCAGCACGTTCGGCAGGATATGCGTCAGCATGATCCGCGGCGACGACAGCCCGATCACCTGTGCCGCCAGCACATACTCCTTGCGCCGCTCCACCAGCGTCGACCCCCGCACGGTCCGCGCGAACTGCGGCCAGAACGAGATCCCGATCGCGAAGATCAGCACATAGACCTGCACGCTCTCCCGCAGCGCGATCGGCAGCGACACGCTCACCACACCGTCGATCAGCAGCGCGATCAGGATCGCCGGAAACGACAGTTGCACATCGGCCAGCCGCATCAGCGCCGCATCGACCGACCCGCCCGCATACCCCGCCACCAACCCGACCACGACCCCCACCGTGACCGCGAACAGCACCGACGCGAACCCGACGATGAAGCTCAGCCGCGCCCCGTACAGGATCGCCGACAGCATATCCCGCCCCTGATCGTCGCTCCCCAGCAGATGCGCCCGCGTCCCCTCCGCCATGAACGCCGGCGGCTGGAAGCTATCCATCAGGTTGAGGCTGGCGAGGTCGTAGGGATCGTACGGCGCCACCCAGCGGCAGAACACCGCGCCCAGCACCAGCAGCACCAGGATCGCCGTCGAGATCATCGCCACCGGCGATCGGCGAAAACTATAGAGGACGTCGCTGTCCCACGCTCTCGCGACGGCGTTCATGCCCGGGCCTTGCCCATCCGCAACCGCGGATCGACCGCGTAATACAGCAGATCGACCACCAAATTGATCAACACGAACACGACCGAAATCAGCATCAGATACGCCGCCATCACCGGAATATCCGCCACCTGCACCGACTGGATGAACAGCAGCCCCATCCCCGGCCACTGGAACACCGTCTCCGTCACGATCGAGAACGCGATGATCCCGCCGATCTGCAGCCCGATGATGGTGATCACCGGCACCAGCGTGTTCTTCAACGCATGCCCGAAATAGATCGCCCGGCTCGAGATCCCCCGCGCCCGCGCGAACTTCACGTAATCCGACCGCAGCACCTCCAGCATCTCCGACCGCACCAGCCGCATGATCAGCGTCATCTGGAACAGCCCCAGCGTGATCGCCGGCAACACCAGCGCCTGCAACCCGGACACGGTCAGGAACCCCGTCGTCCAATACCCGAGCCGCACCACCCCGCCGCGCCCGAAACTCGGCAACCACCCAAGCTGCACGCTGAACACCAGGATCAGCAGAATCCCGATCAGGAACGTCGGCAAACTCACGCCCACCAGGCTGACGATCATGAACAACCGCGACAACGGCCGATTCCGGTAGATCCCGGTATAGACCCCCATCGGCACCCCCACGAGCAGCGCGAACAACGACGCCACGAACGCCAATTCCAGCGTCGCCGGCGCCCGTTCGACCAGCAAATCCATCACCGGCCGCGCCAGCCGATAGCTGACCCCGAACTCGCCATGCAGCGCGTCCCACATGAACTTGGCGTATTGCACGATGAACGGCTGATCCAGCCCGAGATGGTGGATCAGGTCGATCTTCTGCTGCTCGGTATACGTCGTTCCCAGCATGATCGTGACCGGGTCGCCCACGAACTTGAACATGCCGAAGGCGATCAGACCGACGACCAGCAGCACGGGCACCGCCTGCGCGAGGCGGGACAGGATGAGTGTCAGCATCTGCCGCAACTATCGGGCAGAACACCGGCCCTGTCTAACCGCCTGTTTCATTCCGTCCGCGCCTTCGCCGCCGGCCGGAACGCCGACAGCGCCACCGTCGCGTCCCCGGAAAACTCCACCACCAGCGTGAACGCCACCCCCAGCAACACCGGCCCGAGGAAAACCCCCAGCAGCCCGAACGCCAAGGCCCCGCCCAGCACCCCCAGGATCGTCAGCAGGAACGGCAGCTTGGCCCCCCGCGCGATGAAATACGGCCGGATCACGTTGTCCGACCCGCTGATGATCAGCAGCCCATACGCCGCCAGGAAGATCCCCCACCCCGTATGCCCGCTGCTCAACAGCCACAGCGCCGCCGGGATCCAAACCACCGGCGCCCCGATCGGCAACACCGCGATGAACCCGGCGATCGCCCCCAACAGCACCGGCCGCGGCACCCCCGACAGCCACAGCCCGAACGCCGTCAGGAACCCCTGCACCACCGCCGTCCCCAGGATCCCGTACACCGTCCCGCGCACCGTCGCCCCGGTGACCTGGATCAGCCGCGGCGCTTGCTCCCCCGCGATCCGCCCGACGATCCGCGTCAAACTCCCCGCCAGCACGTCGCCGGACGCGTAGAAGAAGAACGCCACCACCAGCGCGAGCAGGAATTGCAACAATCCGCCCGCCACGCTGAGCAGGATCTTCAGCCCGTTCTCCACGATCATCCCGAAATACGGCCGCAGCGTATCCCCGATGGCGCTCAGATCCGCCGCCCACGTGTTCCAATACTCCGCGAGCGTCGCCCCGATCAGCGGCACCCGCCCTAGCCACTCCGGCGCATTCGGCAAGCCCCGCGCCAGCGCGTCCTCCAGCACCCGGCGCAGCAGCTGCGCATCGTCCGCCCCCGCCGGGGCCACCAGCGCCAACGGCAGCACGATCACCACCGCGGTGAACACGACCATCACGCCCGCCGCCCACGTATCGCGCAGCCGCAGCCGCACGATCATCCAGCGGAACACCGGCCACGTCGTATAAACCAGGATCGCCGCCCACAGGATCGCCGACAGGAACGGCACCAGCACGAGCCAGCACCCGATCGCCAGCCCCGCAACCAGCAAGCCCATCAGGATGCGTTCGGTGATCACATCGTTGGGCGCGCGCATGCCGCCGCGGTATCACCCCCTACGCATCCGACGCAACTTTCCCCCGCGCGCAGCAGTTTTGCAGTGCCACGCCCGCGCCGGTAGCGTTCGGCGCATACACACGAGGATCGTCCCGATGCGCCTGTGCGCCAATCTTTCCATGATGTTCAACGAAGTCGATTTCCTCGACCGCTTCGAGGCCGCGGGCAAGGCCGGCTTCAAGGGCGTCGAGTTCCTCTTCCCCTACGACCACGACCCGGCCGAGATCCGCCGCCGCCTCGACGCCAACGGCCTCCAGCAGGTCCTGTTCAACGCCCCGCCCGGCCAGTGGGACCAGGGCGAGCGCGGCACCGCCAGCCTTCCCGGCCGCCAAGCCGAGTTCCAGGACGGCATCAAGCGCGCCCTCGACTACGCCGCCGTGCTCGGCAACCAGCTCCTGCACGTCATGGCCGGCATCCCCGCCGGCGTCCCGCCCGTCACCGCCGCGGCGATCTACGCCGCCAACCTGTCATGGGCGGCCGAGCACGCGACCAAGGCCGGCATCCGTTTGGTCATCGAACCGATCAACCATCGCGACATGCCGGGATTCCACCTGAACACGATGGCCCAGGGCGCCGCCATCGCCGAGGCCCTCGGCCCCGACCGGGTCGGCCTGCAATTCGACATCTACCATTGCCAAGTGACTGAGGGCGACGTGACCAAGCGGATGGCCGCCTTCATGCCGGTCATTGCCCACATGCAGATCGCCGACGTCCCCGGCCGCAACGAACCCGGCACCGGCGAACTCGGCTGGGACTTCATCTTTCGGCAGATCGACTCGCTGGGCTACACCGGGTGGGTCGGCTGCGAGTATCGCCCTGCGGGCGAGACGATTGCAGGACTCGCGTGGCGCAACCGGTATTCTGTGTAGGAAATCGACGTCCGGGATCAAAAACGATCAATTCTTCCGATACGTTTGACGTCATACTCACAATTGGCAAACCGCTAAGGTTTACAGTGCGCCTATTGGTTGAGGGAGGCATCATGCGTTTCGCTGAAATCGGGCAGCAACTCCGGGCTTATCGGCTTGAGTCCGGATTGCGCGCTGAAGAAATCGCGGCTCGGCTCGGTGTGTCCCGAGCGGCGCTCTATCGCTACGAGAAGGGCGAGGTGATCAAGCTCGACACCGTCAAGCGGCTAGCCGAGCTGCTGAAGGTGTCGCCGCTCTCGCTGCTCGGAATCGGCGTCGAATACTACAGCCGGCCCGCCGGCTATTTCGAGCGCATCCGTCAAATCGAGGAAACGGCCGACCAGATCCTGCAGGCATACGGATCGATCTGCTTCCTCACCACCACCGATGCATTCGACAGCGCCTTGGCCGACAGCCTCCTTGCCGCGGCGGACTCGTCCGACACCGATCGCGCCACAGCCCGGTCGGCCGCCGAGCAAGTGCTCACGCTCCTGACCGCACGCAAGCGAGCCTACCAGCAGCGGCGGCCGGGAATCATCGCGATCATCTCCGAAGCCGCCGTCCGCACCTTCCTCGACATCGGCCTCGTCGGCAGCGCCCTGCTGCCCGCCAGCTTGCGCGAAAAGACCCAGCTTGTCGCCGCGGCCGAGATCGGCAACATCGCCGACATGATGGATGCCGAGCCGATGGGCCTACAATTCGGCCTGCTGCCGGATGGCGGCTCGACCAGCGAGTTCAGCATCGTCCGCTCCAGCGACCGCGCCACCCTCGCCGTCAACGCCTTCCGCGCCGACGGTCTTCCCACCAGCCAGACCGGCGTCGCCATGATCACCGGTGCCGACGAGGCCGTCGCCGCCCATCAACGCGTCGCCGAGGCCGTCTGGCGCGAATCGCTCAAAGGCAAGACCGCCGCCAACCGCCTACGGGAAATCCTCGGCAACCGCGCCGTCACCCTCCAAGCCGCCTGAACCAAGGTCCCGCGTCGGGTGGGCTTTCAAGCCCACCTCTTCGCCGCCTACTCCGCCGCCTGCGCCCGTTCCCCACCCATCGCCGGGTAATCGCTATACCCGTGCTCATCGCCCCCATACCAAGTGCTCTTATCCGAATCCGCCAACGGCGCCCCAACCCGCAGTCGCTCCACCAAATCCGGATTCCCGATAAACGGCCGCCCGAAGCAAACCACATCCGCCAGATCCTCCCGCCGCACCTTCAGCGCCAGCTCCCGATCGAACCCGTTATTGGCCATGTATAGCCCCTTGAACCGGCGCCGCATCGCTTGGTACGACACTCCTTTGACCTCTTCCCGCGACCCCTGCGTCGCTCCCTCGATCAAATGCAGATACACCAAGCTGAACTGGTTCAGCGCCTCGATCAGCGTCCCATACGTCCCGGCCGGATCGCTATCCAGCGGCGTGTTGCCCACCTGCGGCGTGATCGGTGACAGCCGGATCCCGACCCGCTCCCCGCCCAGCACGCCCGTCACCGCTTCGGCCACCTCGAGCACGATACGGATCCGGTTCTCCACCGACCCGCCATACCGGTCCGTCCGCTGGTTCGTGCTGTCGCGGATGAACTGGTCCAGCAAATACCCATTCGCCGCGTGGATCTCGACCCCGTCGAACCCGGCTTTCGCCGCGCATTCCGCCGCGTGGGCGTAATCCTTCACGATCCCCGCGATCTCGTCCGTCTCCAGCGCCCGCGGCGTCACATGGTCCTGGAACCCCGTCTCGGTGAACGCCTTCCCCTCCGGCTTGATCGCCGAGGGTGCCACCGGCAACTGCCCGCTGGGCTGCAAGCTCGGATGACTGATCCGCCCGACATGCCAGAGCTGGCACACGATGCGCCCGTCCCTCGCATGCACCGCATCGGTGACCTTCCGCCATCCGGCAACCTGCTCGTCCGTGTAGATCCCCGGCGTGAACGCGTAGCCCTGGCCCTGCTGGCTGATATTCGTCGCCTCGCTCACGATCAGCCCGGCGCTCGCCCGCTGCGCGTAATAATCGACGTTCATCTGCCGTGGCACCCCGCCCTTGCCCGCCCGGCTACGCGTCAGCGGCGCCATCGCGATGCGGTTGGACAGATGCATCTTGCCCATCTCGATGGGCTCGAACAGGTCGCTCGTACTCGCGTCGCTCATCATCACTCGCTGCTGTGGCTCTGCCGAGCGACATGGGGATCGTTGCACCGCACCAAAGTCACTCGCCCGTGAGCATCATTGGGCCTCGCCCCGCCGCGCGCCCCGCGATACCAGCGCCAGCAAATCCGCCTCCGCCCCTGCCGGACGCCCCGTCATAAACCACAGCGCCCCCAACACCACGGCATACACCGCCGCCCCGAGCAGGATCGCCAACGCCATCGCCGACACGCCGATGTCGCGCCATCCCAGCCCCGACGCGGCCAACATCGCCGCCATCGCCCCCGTCGCCACCACGCACCGCCACATCAACGGCGCCAGGCGCCCGATCGGCAAGCCCAGCCGCCGCATCGCCCACACCGCCGACAAGCTCTGCTCGACGGCGATCCCCACCCCAGCCGCGAGCGCCGCGCCAAACAACCCAAGCGGCGGGATCAACACCGCCAGCAGCAGCAACCGCAGCCCCGTCGCCGCGATCGTGATCGCCAGCGAAATCCGCATATGCCCCTGCGCGAGGAACAACGTCTGCCCCACCATGCCGAACACCGTCAGGCACAACGGAATGCCCAGCACCTGCATCACCGGCACCGCCGCCTCCCAACCCGGCCCGAACGCCAGCAGTATCAGCGGCTGCGCCACCGCCGACATCCCCACCCCCGCCGGAAACGTCAGCAGCGCCATGGTCGACACCAGCCGCAGCCACGTCTCGCCCGCCGCCATCTCCTCGCGCCACGCCGCCGCAAACCCGGCGAACGCCGCCCGCGTCAGCGGCGAGATCAGCTCCGTCACCGGCAACCCGGCGATCTCATACCCCAGCGCATAGAACCCGACCGACGCCGAATTCAGCGCCCGCCCGACCATCAGCGTATCCACCCGGTCCCGCAGCGCCCCCGCTCCTGCGATCACCGAATTCCACACCGAATACCCGGCGATCTGCCGCCACGCCGACAGCCGGAACCGCGGCCGATACGGGTGCATCGCGTAGCTGAACACCACCCGGAACACCTGATTGGACACGATCCCCGCGATCAGCGCCCAATACGTATGCAACACCAATGCCGCCCCGATCGCCACGAGGATGCTGAGCACCCGCGGCAGCAGATAAAGCTGAAACTCGCGCCGGAACTCGAAATCCCGCCGGAACTCGATCGTCCCCACGTTGATCAGGTTCTCGATCAGCACCGTCGCCCCCAGCGCCACCAGCACCGCCGCCAGCCGCGGCTCGCCGAAGAACCGCGCCGCCGGTCCCGCCACCGCCACCACGATCAGGAACACCACCGCCCCGCGCAGCAGCGACAGCGTGAACGCCGTATCCATCAGCGCCGGCGTCGGCGCCTTGTGCCGGATCACCCCTTCCTCGATCCCGATCCACGAAAACGCCTCGATCGACACCGAAAAACTCGACGCCAGCGCGATCAGCCCAAAATCCGCCGGCGCCAGCAACCGCACCAGCACCAGCGTGCTCAGCACCCCGAGCGTCCGCGTCATCATCCGCCACGCGACGACCCACCCCGCCCCGCGCGCCGTCTTCTCGAGTATCGATTCGCCGTCCTGGCTCACAAGGCGATCCTACGCCAAATCGCTTAGCGAAAGCTTAATGGCCCTCAGGCCACGAGGCGGGCCCCAGTCCCGCGGTCGAACAGATGCACCAGCGCCGGGTCCGCCGTGACCCGGATCGGCTCCCCCGGCAGCGCCGCCACCCGCTCGCGGAACGCCCCCAGCACCGCCAGCCCGCCCAGCTTGCCATAAACCTGCGTCTCCGACCCGGTCGGCTCCACCACCTGCACCGTCAACGGCACCCCATCATCGGTCAGGTGCAGATGCTCCGGCCGCACCCCATACACCGCCGCCCGCCCGCTCTGACCGCCCCCCGACATCGGCAACGGCCACAGGCTGCCATCCTCCGCCCGGAACCCCTCGCTCTCGATCATGCCCGGCAGGAAATTCATCGCCGGGCTCCCGATGAACCCGGCCACGAACTGGTTCGCCGGCCGGTCATACACGTCCAGCGGCCGCCCGATCTGCTCCACGCGACCCCCATTCATCACCACGATCTTGTCGGCCATCGTCATCGCCTCGATCTGGTCGTGCGTCACATAGATCGTCGTCGTGCGCAGCCGCTGATGCAGGTCCTTCAGCTCCGCCCGCGTCTGCACCCGCAGCTTGGCGTCCAGGTTGGACAGCGGCTCGTCGAACAGGAACACCTGCGGGTCCCGCACGATCGCCCGCCCCATCGCCACCCGCTGCCGCTGCCCGCCGGAAAGCTGCCGCGGATACCGGTCCAGCAGCCCCGCCAGCCCCAGGATCTCCGCCGCCCGGGTCACCCGCTCGTTGATCGCCTCCGCCGGCGCCCGCGCCAGCTGCAGGCTGAACGCCATGTTGTCGCGCACCGTCATATGGGGATACAGCGCGTAGTTCTGGAACACCATCGCAATGTCCCGCTGCTTCGGCGGCACTTTGTTGACCACCCGGTTGCCGATCGCGATCTCCCCCCCGTCGATCTCCTCCAGCCCGGCGATCATCCGCAGCAGCGTGCTCTTCCCGCACCCGGACGGCCCCACCAGCACCGTGAATTCGCCATCGTCGATGTCGATGCTGACGCCATGCAGGATCGGCGTCGACCCGAAGGCCTTCTGCGCATTGCGGACCGAGACCGAGGCCATCGGACGTTCTCCCATTCTTATGGCGCCACATTAGGCAACCCCGCCGCCTCCGCCTACTCGAATGATGCAGAACATACCTCGACAACCTGAAGTCTACCTCATCTGGCAGAGGACACGCTTGCGTTGTGACTTTGTTCCTGATACAACCTGCTGAGACCATGGCCTTCGAGTTGACACCGCATCCGCTTTCGATCCTGGTCGTCGATGACGAGGAACTCATCCGCGATCTCCTCCGCTGGATGTTGGGAGACGCTGGGCACACCGTCCACCAGGCGTCCGAGGGACGGGAGGCGCTGGAATTCCTCCACAACAACCCGCCCGTCGACATCGTCCTCTCCGACATCAACATGCCCGGCATGGACGGCCTCGAACTCAGCCGCCGCGTCTGGGCCGAATGGCCGCATTTGCCCATCCTGCTCATCAGCGGCCGCCCAGCACCCGCCGGAGTCGGCGCGTTCATCTCCAAGCCGTTCCGCTGGGACGTCCTCGCCAACGCCATCGCCGCACTCGCCGGCACCGGCCGCCCCCAAGCCGGCCACTCGCAGCCCGAATGCGCCTAAACCCGCCACACCGCGTCCTCGTCCCCTAGGCCTGCCCAGCCGACGCCCCCAACTCGCCCAGAATCTCCGCATTGTGCTGCCCCAGCCGCGGCACATCGTGCCGCAACGGCAGCCGCTCCCCATCCAGCGCCAGCGGCATCCCAGGCAAATTCGCCACCCGCCCATCCAGCATCGTCAGCGGCAGCAGCCCGCCCGACGCCACCAGATGCGGGTCCTCGAACATGTCCCAAGGCGCCCCGATCGGCGCGAACGGCAACCCCAGCGCCTCGCATTTCGCCATCAGCTCCGCCTTCGTGTAGCCGCGCAGCGTCGCCGCCACGATCGGGATCACCCGGTCCCGCTGATCCCGCCGCGCTTCCTGCGTACCGAGCGCCGGGTCGGCCGCGAGCGCCTCCAGCCCGAACTGCGCGCAGAACAGCGTCCACTGCGTGTCCGTGACCACGCCGACGAACACCTGCTCGCCATCCCCGCACTCGAAGATGTCGTAGATGGGCCACGCCGGCCGCTTGACCCCCATCGGCGGCGGCTTCTCCCCGCTGATGAACATCTGCGCCATGTGCTGCGCCACCAGCACCGCGTTGGTCTCGAACAGCCCGGACTGCACGTGCTTGCCCCGCCCCGTCCGATGCCGCTCCTCCACCGCCGCCAGCACGCCCAGCGCCGCGAACGTCCCGCCCAGGATGTCGTTCACGCTGCTGCCCGCCCGCATCGGCCGCCCCGGCAGGCCCGTCATGTAGGCCAGCCCGCCCATCATCTGCACCACCTCGTCCAGCGCCACCCGCTTCTCATACGGACCCGGCAAGAACCCCTTGCAACTGCAGTAGATCAGCCGCTCGTTCTCCGCCCGCAGCGCCTCGCTCGATAAGCCGAGCTTGTCCAGCGCCCCCGGCCGGAAATTCTCCACCACCACATCCGCCGTCCGCACCAGCGCCCGGACCTGCGCCAACCCCTCCTCGCTCTTGAGATCGACCGCAAAGCTCCGCTTGTTGCGGTTCATGACCGCGAAGAACCCGGTCCCCGCCCCCTTCAGCCACCGCGTCTGGTCCCCCTTCCCCGCCGGCTCGACCTTGATCACGTCCGCGCCCAGCTCCGCCAGCGCCAACCCGCACGCGGGCCCCATGATCATATGCGTGAACTCGACGACCCGCAGCCCGGCCAACGGTGCCTGCATCGCTTTCCCCCTCCTCTACCCTGCCCGCCTTATAGCCCGTCGCACCCCGAGCGCACCCTTGCGCCCGCCCGGCAATCGCGGTTTTGTCGCAGCAATCGTTGGAGGTCCGTTCCCTTGAGCAGCTCGAGCCTCAATCCATTGGCCGACGAAGCCCCGGCCGACGTCAAGCGCCGACTCAAGAACATCTTCGGCGGCTCGATCGGCAATCTCATCGAGTGGTACGATTTCTACGTCTACAACTCGTTCGCGCTCTACTTCGCCAAGTTCTTCTCCAACAGCCAAGACCCCACCGCCCAGTTCCTCACCGTCTTCGGCATCTACGCCATCGCCTTCTTCATCCGCCCCGTCGGCGGCATCCTGCTCGGCGCCTACGCCGACCGCTCCGGCCGCCGCGCCGCGCTGACCCTCTCCGTCATGCTCATGTGCGTCGGCTCCGCCATCATCTGCGTCATCCCCACCTACCAGCAGATCGGCATCGGCGCCCCAATCCTGCTGCTGCTCGCCCGCCTGCTGCAGGGCCTCTCGCTCGGCGGCGAATACGCCACCTCGGCCACCTACCTCTCCGAGATGGCCGTCTCCAAGCACCGCGGCTTCTACAGCTCGTTCCAATACGTCACGCTGATCGGCGGCCAAGTCCTCGCCGCGCTCGTCCTGCTCATCATGCAGGGCCTGTTCACCGCCACCCAGCTCGAGAACTGGGGCTGGCGCGTCCCCTTCGCCATCGGCGCCCTCTGCGCCGTCTACGGCCTCCATCTCCGCCGCAACCTCGATGAGACCCCCGACTTCCTCGCCGCCAAGGCCACCGCCCCCCGCAACCCCCTGGCCGAAGTCTTCCGCCACCCCCGCGAACTCCTCCTGGTGTTCGGCCTGACCGCCGGCGGCACCGCCGCCTTCTACACCTTCAGCACCTACATGCCGACCTTCCTGGCCAACACCGTCAAGCTGCCGCGCGAGCAGGCCAACCTGCTCTCCTTCATCACCCTGTTCTGCTTCGCCGCCATGCAGCCCGTGCTCGGCGCCATCAGCGACCGCCTCGGCCGCAAGCCGGTGCTGCTCTGGTTCGGCGTCGCCGGCACGCTGTTCACCTACTGGATCATGACCACCATGGCCCAGACCCACGATTTCAGCGGCATCCTGCTCTTGCTGCTCTTCGCCCTGCTGATCGTCTCCGGCTACACCAGCATCAACGCCGTGGTGAAGGCGGAGCTGTTCCCGGCCGAGGTCCGCGCCCTCGGCGTCGGCCTCCCCTACGCCGTCGCCGCCAGCATCTTCGGCGGCACCGCCCCCTACATCGCCCTCTTGTTCAAGGACCAGGGCAACGAGAGCTGGTTCTTCATCTACATCTCAGTGCTGATCTTCGGCTCGCTGCTGGTCTACGCCACCATGCGCGACACCAAGCTCCACTCAAAGATCAAGAGCTAACCCATCGTCCTGCACCCTCTCCCTCCGGGAGGAGGGCCGGGGTGAGGGTGGTCCCAAACAGAACCACCCCACCCCGCCTAATCTATCCCTCGGCCGCCTTGACCGGCTCCGGCACCTTCCCCTCCGCCGTCATCTTCAGCTCGCCGGAGATCTGACCACCATCCTCGACCTGCAGCCGCCGATAATGCGCCGTGCCCAGCACCTTGCCGGTCGCCCGCACGATCAGGTTGCTCCGCGCCGTCAGCGTACCGTCGATCGTCCCGGCGATCTCCGCCTCCTCGACCTCGACCGCCCCCTTGAACACGCCCCCCTGCGCGATCGACAGCTCGGTCGCCCGGATCATGCTCGCCTCGACCGTGCCCTCGACCACCAGGCGCTCGGCGTCTTGCACGGTGCCCTGCACCGAAATCCCCTTGCCGACCACCAGCGTACGGCGCTCACCGCCCGGCAGTGGACGCGGCGGGGGCGGCTGCATGCCGGGACGCGGCGGCGGCGCGCTTTGCGCCATCCCGCCAGCGGGCGGAACGCCACCCGGCGCGGGCGGCTGCGGTGAACCAGGAAACGGCGTGCGGCCCATGGATTGTGGCTCCTTGATGGTGCTGTCAGACAAAGCCCCGACCGGCGACGCGCCGGCGGGCTTGGCGAACGAACTCGCCGGCGGAATTCCGACTTGGACCTTATTCGGTGGCGTTGACGTCGGCCCCGGCTGTTCGTCGGGTTTGCGGCGCTTGAACAAGCAGGCCTCCTCGAGTGTCGGGCGCCGCGCGGAATCGGCACCGGAACCGTTAGCTCCGCAGAGCGAAGCCGTCGCCTAACACGCCCGCCGCGCCCGTCACAACCCGACTACCGGTTGCAAAGCACATGCACCATCACCGCGATCCCCACCACCGGCACCAACAAATTGAGCGGCGGCAGGCTGCTCGCCAGCGCCAGCACGATCCCCGGCACCACTGCCGCCGCCCATCGCTGCCGATACGCCGCCAGCGCCGCCGGCCGGCTCATCCGCCGCATCGCCACGCTCACGAACAGCCCCCGCCCGATCGCCCACCCCGTCACCGCATACCCCAGCACCAGCCCCACCCCCGGCAACAGCACCGACGCGATCAACGTCGCCACCTGCAGCGCCAGCACC
>CAZZVQ010000076.1:0-245 GCA_964657565.1 uncultured Acetobacteraceae bacterium | reverse complement strand
ATCTCGTCACCGACGATGCTGGCGAGCTTGCGGACCGCGCGGTGCTGCAGCGCCAGCACCACCCCATCCCACCCCTGCTCGGCCAGCGGCGCCCCCACCGGCGCCGGCAGCCCCGGATAATACCGCCGCTCCACCGCCCCCGCGATCCGCTCCACATAGAACGTCGCGATCAGCAGCGCCGCCGGCACATAAAGCCAGATCGCCAGCAGCAGCACCGCCACCCCCCCGAGCAGCCCCACGAACCA
>CAZZVQ010000075.1:2576-25485 GCA_964657565.1 uncultured Acetobacteraceae bacterium | reverse complement strand
CGGCCGTGCCGGAACCTGCGCCGGTTCCGCCGCGTGCCGCCCGGCGAGGACGACGTAGACCGCGGGCAGCACGAACAGCGTGAACATCGTGCCGATCGTCAGGCCGGTCGCGATGACCAGGCCCAAGTTGAAGCGCGACCCGGCCCCGGCGCCGGAGGCGACCAGCAGCGGCACCACGCCGAACACCATCGCCGCCGTGGTCATCAGGATCGGCCGCAGCCGGATCCCGGCCGCCGCGACGATCGCCTCCAGCTTCGACGCACCCGCCTCCTGCTGCGCGTTGGCGACCTCGACCATCAGGATGCCGTGCTTGCTGATCAGCCCGATCAGCGTGACCAGGCCGACCTCGGTGTAGATGTTCATCGACGCTCCGCCCACGCCCAGGCTGATGAACACCAGCGCCCCCGCGATCGACAGCGGCACCGACACCAGGATGATCAGCGGATCGCGGAAGCTCTCGAACAGCGCCGCCAGCGCCAGGAAGATGATGATCAGCGCGAAGGCGAAAGTCGTCACGAAGCCGCTGGATTCCTGCACGAACTGCCGGGTCTGGCCGCCGTAATCGACCTGCACCGCGACGGGCAGCTTGGCGGCCAGGTCCTTGAGCGTCTGCAACGCGTCGGCCTGCGACACGCCCGGCGCGGCCACGCCGGACAGGGTCGCGGCGTTGATCTGCTGGAAGTGGTTCAGCTTCTCCGGCACCGTCGTGCGCTCGATATGCGCCACGGCCCGCAGCGGGATCGGCACGCTGTTGACGGTCGCGACCGGGTAATCCAGCACCTGGCTGGTGTTCAGCCGGCTGCGCTGCTGCACCTGCGGGATGACCTTGTACGCCCGCGAGTCCAGGTCGAAATAGTTGACGTAGCTACCGCCCAGCATGCCCGCCAGCGCGGCTCCGAGCTGGCTCATCGTTAGGCCGAGCTGGGCCGCCTTGTCCCGGTCGATCACCACGACATCCTGCGGCAGGTCGATCTTGAGATCGCTGTCGAGGAACAGGAACCGCCCGGATGCCAGCGCCGACGTCAGCAGGCTCCGCGCGCTGGAGTCGAGTTCGCCCGTCGGCAGCGTCGATTTCAGCACGAACTGCACCGGCAACCCCTGCGCCCCCGGCAACGACGGCAACTGGAAGGCGACCACCTTCTGCCCGGCCACCTGGCTGACCTGGCCCTGCAACAGCCGCTGCAGCGTGCTGGCATCGCGCTTGCGCTGGTCCCAGGGCTTCAGCGTCACGCCGCCGATCGCCATCTGCGGGCCGTCGATCCAGAACGTGTGTGCGGCCTCCGGCGGCGCCGACATGATCGACTGCACCTGGTCGCCGAACAGCAATTTCTGCTGCAGCGTCGCGGTGGGCGAGGATGTCGGCTGCAGGATCACGACGCCCTGGTCCTCGGGCGGGGCCAGCTCGCTATCGGCGCTGGCGTAGAGGAAGTAGATGCTGCCGAGCACGATGAAGGTGAACGCCATCGTCACGCCCAGCGTCTGCAACGTGCTGCGCAGCGCCCGCTCGTAGCCGCGCCGCAACCGCCCGAACACCCGGTCCAGCCAGGTGACCAGGCGCGCCTGCCAGCCTTTCGCGCCGGCCTGCGGCCGCAGCACGCGCGAGCACATCATCGGCGAGAGGGTCAGCGCCACCACGGCCGAGACGGTGACGGCGCCCACCAGCGTGAAGGCGAACTCGGTGAACAGCGCCCCGGTCAGCCCCTTCTGGAACCCGATCGGCACGTAGACGGCGACCAGCACGATGGTCATGGCGATGATCGGCGTGGTCAGCTCCCGCGCCGCCTGCACCGCCGCCTCGAGCGGCGTCTTGCCCTCTTCGAGATAGCGGGTGACGCTCTCGACCACGATGATCGCGTCGTCCACCACCAGCCCGATCGCCAGCACCAGCGCCAGCAGGGTCAGCAGGTTCACCGAGAAGCCGAACACCAGCATCATCGCGAACGTGCCGACCAGCGAGAGCGGGATCGCGATGACGGGGATGAACACGGACCGCAGCGACCCCAGGAAGGCGAACACCACCACCGTCACGATCAACAGCGCCTCGCCCAGCGTCGTCGCCACCTCCTCGATCGAGCTGTTCACGAAATCGGTGGAGTCATAGACGATCGCCGTCCGCAAACCCGGCGGCAGCTGCTTCTCCAATTCCGGCAGCAGGGCCTTGGCCCGGCCGATCACGTCGAGCAGACTGGCCGAGGGCACGATCTGCAGCCCGATATAGACCCCCTGGCGGCCGTCGAACGCCACCGAGGACTCGTAGTCGTCAGCCCCGAGCGTCACCTTGGCGACGTCGCCCAGGCGGACGATGCCGCCATTGACCTGCTTGACCACCAGGGCGCGGAACTCGGCCAGGCTGTGCAGCCCGGTCGACGCCGTCAGCGAGTATTGCACCATCTCACTCTTGGTGGTCCCTACGCCGGCGATGTAGTTGTTGCCGGTCAGCGCCGTCGACACATCGGCCGCGGTCACGCCGTGGGCGGCGAGCTTGTCCGGGTCGAGCCAGACCCGCAGGGCGATGTTCTGCCCGCCCAGGAACTCCGCCGTCTGCACGCCCTCGATCGACTGCAGCCGCGGCTGCACGATCCGGGTCAGGTAGTCGGTGATGGCGTTGGGCGCCATGTCGTCGCTGGCGAAGCCGATGATCAGCGCGTCCAGCGACTGGCCGATCTTGACCGTCATCACCGGCTGCTGCACGCCGCTCGGCAGCTGGTTCAACACCGAGTTGATCTTGGCGTTCACCTCGGTCATCGCCCGGTTGGAGTCGTAGTTCAGCACCAGGTTGAGCGTGATGGTGCTGGTGCTGTTCGAACTGACCGACGTCATGTAGTCGATGCCGTTGGCCTGGGCGATCGCGTTCTCGAGCGGCGTGGTGACGAAGCCGGCGACGGTGGCGGGGTCGGCGCCGTAATACGACGTGGTGACGGTGATGATCGCGTTCTCGGTCTTGGGGTATTCCAGCACCTGCAGGGAGCTGAAGGCGCGCAAGCCGAGCACCAGGATCGCCAGGCTGACGACGCAGGACAGGACCGGGCGGCGGATGAAGAGGTCGGTGAGCATGTGCCGCGTCGCCCTATCGGTCGGTCGGGTGGGGGTTGGCGTCGTCGCTGGGCTGCACGCTGTTGTTCACGTTGACGCCGAGGCCGTCCTGCAGCTTGAGCTGGCCCGAGGTGACGACGGTGTCGCCGGCCGCGATGCCCTTGAGCACCTGGACCTGGTCGCCGCGGCTCTCGCCCACGGCCACGAAGACCTGCTTGGCCACCAGTTTCGGCTTGCCGGACTCGTCGGTGCCGTCCTGGTGCAGCACATAGGCCAGGCTGCCATACGGGTTGGCGGCGATGGCCGAGAGCGGGACGATGACGGCTTGGACCGGGCTGCCGGCGGCGATGCCGACGGTGGCGAACATGCCCGGCAGCAGCGCCTGGTCGGCATTGCCCAGCGTGGCGCGGAGTTGGACCATGCGGCTGGCCGCATCCACCTGCGGGTTGATCGCGCTGATCTTGCCGGGGAAGTCGCGCCCTGGGTAGGCATCGAGATGCACCGTGACGGCCTGGCCGACCCGGGCGGTGCCGATCGTTTGTTGCGGCAGGTAGAAGTCCAGGAACATCGGGTCCAGCGCCTGCAGGGTGACGATCTTGGTGCCGGGGCTCAGATACTGGCCGAGATCGACCTGCCGCAGGCCCAGCCGCCCGGCGAATGGGGCGCGGACCAGCTTCTGCGCGATGACCGCCTGCTGGGCGGCGACCTGCGCCCGGGCGGCCTTCAGCGTGCCGAGATCGGTGTCGACGGTCGATTGCGCCACGCCCTGGGCGCGGAGCTGCTTCAGGTCGCGCTCGTAGGTGATGGCGTCGAGGTCGGCCGTCGCCTGCAGCTGCGCCAGCTTCGCATCGTCGTCGTTCGGCCGCAGCCGCAGCAACGGGGTGCCGGCCTCGACCATCTCACCGGACTCGAAGTGCAGCTCGCCCACGATGCCCGACAGCTCGGCCGAGAGGTCCACGCCGCGGCTGGCGCGCAGCGTGCCGTTGCCCGCCAGTTGCGGCTGCCAGGTTTGCGCGGTGGCCGTCGTCGTCGAGACCGTCGGCAGTTGGGCCAGGATGCCCGCCGCCACGCCGCGCAGGATGTTCGCCTTGAACAGGTGGAAGCCGATCACCCCGGCCGCCACCAGCCCGAGCAGCAGCAGCACCAGGCCGAGCCTGAGCGCCACCCGCGGCTTGCGGGCTTGACGGGTGCGGGTATCCACAAACGTGTTCATCGCAGGAGTCCACAGCAGTTCGAGACGGAAGGATCGACGTCGGTCCGGCGCCACCAGCCGCCGCCCAGCGCCTGGAACAGCGCCACGCTGTCGGTGAAGCGGGCGGCTTGGTCGGCGACCAGGTTCAGCTTGGCGTTCTGGTAGCTCTGCTCGGCCTGCAGCACCGCGACGTAGGTGGTGGAACCGGCCTGGTATTGGGCGCGGGTGACCGACAGGCTGCTGGCGGCGGTCTGCTCGGCCGCGAGTCCGGCCTGCAGCGTCTCGGCATCGCGCAGGACCGCGACGATGGCGTTGGCGACGTCCTGGAAGGCGGAGGCGACGGTGGCGCTATACGTCGCGGCGGCGGACTCGAGTGCCGCGTCGGCGGCACGGCGCTTGGCGCGCAAAGTGCCGCCCTGGAACACGGGTTGCGTCAGTGCTCCGGCGATGCTCCAGACGATACCCTGCGGCGTGAACAGGTTGGACAGCGTCGAGCCGTCACGGCCGTAGCTGCCGGTGAGGGTGACCTGCGGCAGCATGTTCGCGATGGCGACGCCCACGGCGGCGCTGGCCGAGTGCACCAGGGCCGCCTGCGCGCGGACATCGGGCCGCCCCGCCACGATCTGCGACGGCACCGCGACAGGCAGCTCCGCCGGCAGCGTCAGCGTGGTCAGGTCGACCGGCGGACCGCTCAGCTGGCTGGGCGCCACGCCCAGATAGGCGGCGAGCTGGTTACGCTCCTGATCGCGCTTCTTGCGCAGCGGCGGCAGCGTGGCGAGCGCGGTGTCGAGCGTCGATTGCTGGGTCAGGACCTCGACCCGGCTCACGCCCCCGAGGTTGAACCGCCGCTGCACCACGTCGAGCTGCTGGCGGTCGACGCGGACGATCTCCTCGGTGGCGTCGATCTGCGCCTGGTACGACGCCTCGTTCAGCGCCGAGGTCACCACGTTGGCGGTCAGCGCGAGGTAGGCGGCCTCGAGTTCGAAGCGTTCATACTCCGCCTGCGCCGCCAATTGCTCGATCCCGCGCCGCGTGCCGCCGAACAGGTCCAGCGTGTATGACACCTCGAGCGAGCCGCTATACAGCGTGTAGAGGGAGGTGCCGTTCTGGCCGAACGTCGCCAGCGATGCCCGCTCGCGCTCGGCGCTGGCCTTCGCGGTCAGGGACGGGAACAAGCCGCCTTGCTCGGCGCGGGTGTTCTGCCGGGCCTGGCGCAGGGTGGCCTGCGCTGCGGCGAGGGTCGGGCTGTTCTTCAACGCCTGCGCGACGAGCGCCTCGATCCGCGGCGAGTGCAGCAGCGTCCACCAATCGCCCGGGATGTCGCGGCCGGGCACCAGGCGCTGCGCATCGCCGCCCACCGTGGCGGCACCGAGGGTCTGTGCCGGGACGGGCTCGGAAGTGATGCGGTCCAGCACCGGGGCCGGCGGATTCTGGTAGTCCGGACCGACCATGCAGCCAGCCAGGAGCAGGCCGAGCAGGGAGACCCCAATTCCGAGTGTGCGGCGACGTTGCATGGCTTGACGCGGGACCGGCACGAGTGAAATTCCTAGACTGATGAGTCCAATATGTCTTAACTGGACTCATCAGTCTAGTATTTCGTGCGAGGAAATTTCGGATGGCCGAAACGAAGGTGTCCCGCCCGGCTGGGCGGCCGAAAAGCGAGGGCAAACGCGCCGCCATCGTGGCAGCGGCGCGGGAGTTGTTCCTGGGCAACGCCTACGAGTCGGTCACCATGGATCAGGTGGCGCGCGTGGCGGGCGTGGCTAAGATGACGGTGTACGGCCATTTCCGCGACAAGGAGCAGTTGTTCGAGGCGATGGTGCGGGCGATGTCGGACACCATGGCCGCCTCCCTCCCCGAACGTCCGCGCCGGGATGGACCCTTGGAGGAGGAATTGGTCGCATTCGGCTGCGCCTTCCTAGGCGTGATCTCCAGCCCGGACATCAGCAACGCGGTGCAACGGCACTTCGAGATGCTGTCGCGCAACCGTCCGCTCGCCGAACGCTTCTACAATGCCGGCCCCGGCCGCACCGAAGCGACGCTGGCCGCCTACCTGGCCCCCACCGCCGGCTGGACCGACCACCCCGACCTCGCGACGCAGGCGGCGTCGGACTTGATGAGCCTATGGGTCGGCAAGCAGCAGCAGATGGCGGCCCTCGGCTTGGCGGACCCGATATCGCCGCAGGCGATCGAACAGCACGTGCGGCGCTGCACGCAGCTGTTCATGCGCGCCTACGGCCTGGCGAGCGCCGCCCCCGCGGCGCGGTAGGCGGGCAGCCGGGCGGCGTACGCGGCGGCGAGGGCCGGGTCCGGGACGAGGGTCTCGAGCGGTTGCGGCGCCGGACAGACGAGCGCGGCCGGCTCGCCCGTGACCGCCATGCGGGCGAGCCGCGCGGCGCCGAGCGCGACGCTGTGTTCGGCGCCGGGCAGACGCTGCAGCGGAATGCCGAGCGTGGCGGCGATGATGCGCAGCCACGCGGCGGAGCGGGCGCCCCCACCGATGATCCCGGCGGTCTCGATGACGGTGCCGGAGGCGGCGAGCGCGTCGAGGCAGTCGCGCAGCGAGAACGCCACGCCGTCGAGGATGGCGTGGGTCAGCGCGGCGCGATCGGTGCTGCTGCCGAGATTGCTGAAGGCGCCGCGGCGGGCGGCATCGTTGTGCGGCGTACGCTCGCCGGCGAGGTAGGGCAGGAAGAGCGCCGGGCTGGGGCCCACGACGGCGGGCAGTTCGTCGAGCAGCGCGGTCTCCGGCAGCCCGGTGATCTGCGACCACCAGGCGAGCGAGGCAGCGGCGGAGAGGGTGACGCCCATCTGGTGCCAGGTGTTGGGCAGCGCGTGGCAGAACGCGTGCACCGCGCCCTGCGGCCAGGGCCGGAAGCCCGGCGTCGTGACGAACACGACCCCGGAGGTGCCCAGCGAAACGAACGCGTCGCCCGGACGGATCGCGGAGAGACCGATGGCGCCGGCCGCGTTGTCCCCGGCGCCGCCGGCGATCATCGGGGGCCGGGTCATGGACCAGCGGGCGGCGAGATCTTTTGTCAGTGTGCCGGCGGGGGCGCTGCCTTCGGCCAAAGCGGGCATGTGGCTGCGGGAGAGCCCGGTGGCAGCGAGGGCGGCATCGGACCAATCGCGCGCGGCAACGTCGAGCCAGAGCGTCCCGGAGGCGTCGGAGAGGTCTTCGATCAGCTCGCCGGAGAGCCGGTGGCGAAGATAGGCTTTCGGCAGCAGGACGGTCCTCGTCCGGGCGAAGATGTCGGGCTCGTGGGTCCGCAGCCAGAGGAGTTTCGGGGCGGTGAAGCCCGGCATGGCGATGTTGCCGGCGACCCGGCGCAGCGCGGGGAAGCTTTCCTCCAGCGCAGCGCACTCGGCCGCGGCGCGGGTATCGTTCCACAGGATCGCGGCGCGCAGCGGCTCGCCAGCTTCGTCGAGACAAACGGCACCATGCATTTGACCGGCAAGACCGATCGCCTGGGTGGCGGCGAGCTCGGCGGGGTGGCTGCGGTGGAGCGAGTCGATGGCATCGACCGTGGCCCGCCACCACGCTGCGGGGTCCTGCTCGGACCAGCCGGGGCGAGGGCGTTGCGCGGTGAGCGGGACGGTGACGGTGACGATGGTTCGCTGGGCGTCGTCCGTCAGGAGGGCTTTGAGGCCGGAGGTGCCGAGATCGAGGCCGAGGAACATGGTCGTTGGTTACGACCCTTGCCGGTCGGGTGTCCATGCGCCCCTCGGGATCGCAGTGGTGAGTTGCGGGCGTGGATCGTCGGCGCGGATGAGCCAGAAGCTCTGAACGGCGGCACGCTTCCCACTCGGCGTTTCGAGCGGGCCGATGGCCGCGAAGGTCGTGCCGAACTGGTCCTGCCGAGCGATGGTGACGGTCGCGGCCTCGACATGGGCCAGCAAAGCTACTTGCAGCAGCTCCCATTTCGTCCGGTGGAAGCCGTAGCCTTCGAAGAATTTGAGACGTTCGATGCCCTTCGGGGTGGTGCCCGCGAGAAGGAAGTCGCGGATCTTGGCGTCAGGTATCCAGCGCGCTTCAAGGTTCGGGAGCACGCTCGGCGACGATCATGTGCTCGGGAACCGTTTCCGGAGTGTCGTAGGGCGATTGGAACTCGACCTGATAGGCGCGACCACCGTCAAAGATCTGTAGAATCGTCCCCAGCGTGCCGGCGGCAATGCAACCGTCTGGGCCAACGAAGTCATCGCGCAGGCGAACATGCTGGAGTTCGTGGAAGGCGGCGTCAGATCCAGTGTGGGTTTGGTGCAGGCCATCCATAGTACCGCTGCCCTCATACAGGCATCGATACTAGCACAACCCAAGGGTTGGGGCGAGGTGCGGCTACTTCACCGCGCCGAACGTCAAGCCCTGGACGAGTTGCTTCTGGCTGAACCAGCCGAAGATCAAGATGGGCGCGACGGCCATGGTGGAGGCGGCGCTCAACTTGGCGAAGAAGAGGCCTTCCGGGCTGCTGAAGCTCGCGATGAACGCGGTCAGCGGAGCGGCCGCCGCGGCCGTGAGGTTGAGGCTCCAGAACGCCTCGTTCCAGCACAAAATCAGCGACAGCAGCCCGGTGCTGGCGATGCCGGGCAGCGTGAGCGGCAGCAGGATGTGCCAGATCTCCCCCCAAATCCGCACGCCATCGACGCGGCCCGCCTCGAGGATGGCGACCGGCACGTCCTTGTAGAAGGTGAACAGCATCCAGACCACGATGGGCAAATTCATCAGCATGTAGATGACGATCAGCCCCGACCGGGTGTCGAGCAGCCCGGTGCTGCGGAAGATCAAGTAGATCGGCACCAGCACGCTGACCGACGGCATCATCTTGGTCGACAGCATCCACAGCAACGTGCTGCGGGTCCGCTTGGTCGGGTAGAACGCCATCGCATAGGCGGCCGGGATGGCGAACACCAAGGTGAGCACCGTGCCGCCGACCGAAATGATCACGCTGTTCAGCGCGAAGGCGAGGTAGTCGGCGCGCGCGAACACCTCGCGGTAGCCCTCGAGCGTGGGCGTGAACAGCAGGCTGGGGCTGATCGCCTGGTTCTCGGACTTGAAGCTGGTCAACACCGTCCACGCGATCGGGAAAAACATTGCCAGGGCCGCACCCCAGCCGAGGATCGTGGCGACCAGGCGCGCGAGCTTGGTTTGCTGCATCGGTCAGGCGTCCAACTGCTTGGCGACGCTGCGCACGAGGAAGAACGCGACGATGTTGGCCAGCACCACGGCGACCATGCCGCCCGCCGAGGCGCCGCCGACGTCGAAGTCCAGCAAGGCGCGGCGAAAGATCAGGAAGGCCAGGTTGGTCGAGGCGTTGCCCGGGCCACCCGACGTGGTGACGAAGATTTCGGCGAACACGGTCAACAGGAAGATCGTTTCGATCATCACCACCACGCCGATGGCGCGCGAGAGGTGCGGCAAGGTGATGTAGAAGAATTGCGTGAAGATGCCGGCGCCGTCGACCCGGGCGGCTTCCTTCTGTTCGGCATCGAGCGATTGGATCGCGGTGAGCAGGACCAGCAGCGCATAGGGCAGCCATTCCCACGACACGATCGCGATGATGGCCGCCAGCGGATGCGCGGCGAACGGGTCGACTGGTTCGAGGCCGAGCGCATGGAACGCGGCGCCCCAGATGCCATAGACCGGGTGCAGCATCAGGTTCTTCCACACCAGCGCGCTGACGGTCGGCATCACGAAGAAGGGCGAGATGGCCAGCACGCGGGCGATGTTCCGGCCGGGGAAGTTCTCGTTGAACAAAACCGCGAGCAGCGTGCCGAACACCACGGTGATGACGAGCACCGAGCCGACCAACAGCAGCGTGTTCTGCAGCGAGACCCAGAAATCGGGGTCGGTGATCAAGTATTCGTAATTGTCGCGGCCCGCGAACCCGGCGCGGGTGGGATCGACCAGATTATAGTATTGGAACGAGAACCACAGCGTCAGGACGAGCGGGACGATCATCCAGGCGAGCAGCACGATGACCGAAGGCGCGACGAACAGGGTTCCGGGGGATGGCGCCCCCGGAACCTTGGGCTGGGTGGTCGGCATCTACTTCTTCGGGTAGCCCGCCTGCCGCATGGTGCGCTCGGTGGCGGACTGGGCGGTCTTGAGCGCCTGGTCGATGGTCTGCTGGCCGGTCAGGGTGGCGGCGAGGGTCTGGCCGACCTGGGTGCCGATGCCCTGGAACTCGGGGATGGCGACGAACTGCGCGCCGGTATAGGGCCGCTTCTCCTCGGTTTGGCCGTTCGGATTGGCGATGTCGATGGCGTTGAGCACGAAGCTCGCGAACGGCGCGGCCTTCTTGTACTCCGGGTTGTCGTAGGTCGACTGCCGGGTCCCCGGCGGCACCGCGACCCAGCCGTTCTTGTCGGCGACGAGCTTGATGTAGTCCTTCGAGGTCGCCCAGGTGATGAAGGTCTTGGCCGCGTCCTGCTGCTTGGACGTCGCCGGGATCGCGAGATTCCAGGACCACAACCAGGTCGGCGCGCCCTTGAAGCTGCCCGTCGGCATCGGCGCGAAGGCGACCTTGTCGGCGACCTGCGATTGCTTCGGGTCGAACAGCATGCCGCCGGCGACGGTGGCGTCGATCCACATCCCGCAATGGCCGGAGGCAAACAGAGCGAGGTTCTCGTTGAAACCGTTGGACGCGGCACCGGGCGGGCCGTCGGCCTTGAGGATGCCGGTGTAGTAGTCCAGCGCGGTGTGCCAGGGCTTGCTGTCGAGGGTGGGCTTCCACTGCTCGTCGAACCAGCGGCCGCCGTCGGCATTCACCAGGCTCGTCAGGTAGGCCATGTTCTCGCCCCAGCCGGGCTTGCCGCGCAGGCACATGCCGTAGATCTGGCCGGGCTTGTCGGTGATCTTGTCGGCGAAGCTGCGGATGTCGGCGTAGCTGGGAGCATCGGGCATCTTGATGCCGGCTTTGTCGAACAGGTCCTTGCGGTAATACGTCATGGCGCTCTCGCCGTAGAACGGCAGCGCGTACAGCTTGCCGTCGACGGTCAGCGCGGCGCGGACCGGCTTGAGCAGATCGTCGACGTCGTAGGCGGCGGGCAGGTTGTCCATCGGGACGATCCAGCCCTGCTTGGCCCAGATCGGGACCTCGTAATTGCCGACGGTGAGGATGTCGAACTGCCCGGCCTTGGTGGCGATGTCGGTGGTCAGCCGCTGCCGGAGCACATTCTCCTCGAGCACGACCCATTTCAGGTGGATGTCGGGATGCTGCTTCTCGAACTCGGGCGCGAGCCGCTGCATGACGACCATGTCGCCGTTGTTGACGGTGGCGATGGTGAGGTCCGCGGCCGCCGCGGGGGCGGCGGCCAACAGGGCGGCCGCGAGGACGGGGATGTGGCGGGGCATGATCGTGTCCTCCAGATTGATCTTCTTGACCGGCAGGACACCATGGGGCGGAGGGAGCGTCAACGGAGCGCCCGCGGCGCCCCGGTCAGCAGTCGAGCGTGGTGTCGCGCTCCCACTCGGTCAGGTGGCGCATGTAGCCGTCCCACTCCTGCAGCTTCAGCTTGGCATACGCGGTGCAGAACGGCGCGCCCAAGGCCGATTGCAGCGCGTCCGACGCCTGGAACGCGCGCACCGCGTCGAGCAGGTTCAGCGGCAGCCGGCGGACGGCCGCGTCCGGCGCTGCCGCATACATGTCGCGATCCAAGCTGACGCCGGGGTTTCGGGACTGGGCGATGCCGTCGAGCCCGGCCGCCAGCAGCCCGGCCTGCAGCAGATACGGGTTCGCCGCGCCGTCGGCCAAGCGATACTCGATGCGGCCGGGCCCCGGCACCCGGACCATGTGGGTGCGATTGTTGCCGCCCCAGCTGATGCTGCTCGGCGACCAGGTGGCGCCCGACTGCGTCACCGGCGCGTTGATGCGCTTGTAGCTGTTCACCGCCGGATTGGTCAGCGCGCACAACGCCTCCGCATGCGCCATCAGCCCGCCGAGGAACTGGCTGGCGAGTGGCGACAGCCCCATCGCGTCATCGCCCTTGAAGGCGTTGACGTCGCTGCGCCAGACCGAGATGTGCGCGTGGCAGCCGGACCCGGTGAGCCCGATGAACGGCTTGGGCATGAAGGTGGCGCGCATGCCGTGCCGCTCGGCGATGGTGCGGACCATGTATTTGAAGAAGACGTGGCGGTCGGCGGTGACCAGAGCCGGGGCGTAGTGCCAGTTCATCTCGTATTGGCCGTTGGCGTCCTCGTGGTCGTTCTGGTATGGGCCCCAGCCGAGCTCCTCCATGGCGTCGCTGATCTCGGCGATCACGTCGTAGCGGCGCATGAGGGTGAGCTGGTCGTAGCAGGGCTTGATCTGGCGGTCGGCCGGGTCGGCGATGGCGGTGCCGTCGGGCTGGATCAGGAAGAATTCGGGCTCGACGCCGGTCTGCATCTGCAAGCCTTGGGCGTTGGCCTGCTCGACCAGCCGGCGCAGCAGGTTGCGCGGCGCTTGCTCGACCAGCTTGCCGCCCATCCACGGGTTGGCGGCCAACCAGCCGACTTCCGGCTTCCAGGGCAGTTGGATCAGGCTGTCGGGGTCCGGCACGGCCAGGACGTCCGGGTCGGCCGGCGTCATGTCGAACCACGTGGCGAAGCCGGCGAACCCGGCGCCGTCCTCGGCCATGCCGTCGATGGCGCTGGCGGGCACGAGCTTGGCGCGCAGGATGCCGAACAGGTCGGTATAGGCGATCAGGAAGAAGCGGATGCCGCGCTCCTTGGCGATCTCGGACAGCTTCGTCATTGGCCGGGGATCCAGCTGGTGCCGGCGAGCGGGACGCGGGCCATGGCGGCGGCTTCGACAGTCAGGGCCACGAGGTCCTCCGGTTCGAGATTGTGGACATGGCTCTTGCCGCAGGCGCGCGCGATGGTCTGCGCCTCGAGCGTGAGCACGGCGAGGTAGTTGGCCAGGCGGCGGCCACCGAGCACCGGGTCGAGCCGGGCGGCGAGCACCGGGTCCTGCGTGGTGATGCCGGCGGGGTCGCGGCCCTCGTGCCAGGCGTCGTAGGCGCCGGCATAGGTGCCGAGGGCTTCGTATTCGGCTTCGTAGGCCGGGTCGTTGTCGCCGAGCGCGGCCAGGGCGGCGGTGCCGATGCTGACGGCGTCGGCGCCCAGCGCCAGCGCCTTGGCGACGTCGGCGCCGTTGCGGATGCCGCCGGAGACGATGAGCTGCACCTTGCGATGCAGGCCGAGATCCTGCAGCGCCTGCACGGCGGGGCGGATCGCGGCGAGGATGGGAAGGCCGACATTCTCGATGAAGACGGTTTGCGTCGCCGCGGTCCCGCCCTGCATCCCGTCCAGCACGACGACGTCGGCGCCGGCCTTGGCCGCCAGCGCGGTATCGTAATACGGGCGGGAGGCGCCGACCTTGAGGTAGATCGGCTTCTGCCAGTCGGTGATCTCGCGTAGTTCGAGGATCTTGATTTCCAGGTCGTCCGGCCCGGTCCAATCGGGATGACGCGACGCGCTGCGCTGGTCGATCCCCGGCGGCAGCGTGCGCATGCCGGCCACGCGCTCGTTGACCTTCTGGCCGAGCAGCATGCCGCCGCCGCCGGGCTTGGCGCCCTGGCCGACGACGATCTCGATGGCGTCGGCGGCGCGCAGATCGTCCGGGTTCATGCCGTAGCGGCTCGGCAGGTATTGGTAGACCAGCGTCTGCGAGGCGCGGCGTTCCTCCTGGGTCATGCCGCCATCGCCGGTGGTCGTGCTGGTGCCGGCGATGGTGGCGCCGCGGCCGAGCGCCTCCTTGGCCTGGGCGGAGAGACTCCCAAAACTCATGCCGGCGATGGTGATGGGAATCTTGAGTTCGATCGGCTTCTTGGCGTGCCGCGCGCCGAGCACGACATCCGTGCCGCAGCGTTCGCGGTAGCCTTCGAGCGGGTAGCGGCTGATGCTGGCGCCAAGGAACAGCAGGTCGTCGAAATGCGGCAGGGCGCGCTTGGCGCCGTAGCCGCGGATGTCGTAGATGCCGGTCGCAGCGGCGCGACGGATTTCTGCGAGTGTGGCGGTGTCGAAGGTCGCACTCTGCCGTGGCGCCGGGCGATGCTGCATCAATACTCTCCCGCGTTGTCGACGTGGAAATGATACAGGCGCCGGGCCGAGCCATAGCGGCGGAAACTGCTGGCATCCACATCGGTGAACCCGGCCCGCGCCAATCGCGCCGCCAGCGCCTCCCGGTGATGCCCTTCCATCGGCTTCTCGATGCAATCCGCCCCCAGGCTCGCCACGCTGCCGCGCACGAAGAGCTGGGCCTCGTAGATGCTGTCGCCGAGGCTTTCACCGGCGTCGCCCAACACGGTCAGCGTGCCGGCCTGGGCCATGAAGGCGCTCATGTGGCCGACGCTGCCGCCGACCACGATGTCGATCCCCTTCATGCTGATGCCGCAGCGCGACGACGCGTTGCCGTCGATCACCAGCATGCCGCCATGCGCCGTCGCCCCCGCCGCCGCGCTGGCGTCGCCGCGGACATGCACGTGGCCGGACATCATGTTCTCCGCCACGCCGTTGCCGGCGTTGCCCTCGATCACCACCGTGGCGCCCTTGTTCATCCCGGCGCAGTAATAGCCGGCATGCCCCGCGATCTCGATCGAGACCGCGGCGTCGACGCCCACCGCCAGGGCGTGCTGGCCCCTGGCGTTCAGCACGCGCCATGCCGTGCGGTTGGTGTCCGGCCCCAGCGCATGCAGCGCCTCGTTGAGCTTGCGCACCGGGGTGGAGGCGAGGTCGACCAACTCGGTCATGCCGCGTGGTCCCAGGCATAGACGCGGGCCGGCTCCGGTTCCCACACCCGGGCGTTCTCGATACCCGGGAGTTCGGCCAGCGCGCGGTACTCGCTGCCGAACGCCACCCAGTCGCCGGTTTCCGCCATCACCGCCGGCTTGCACGACACCGGGTCGCGCAGGACGGCGAAGCCGGTGCTGGTGCCGACGACGAAGGTATAGAACCCATCCAAATCCGACAGCCCGGCCTGCAGCGCCGCCTCCAGGCTCATCCCCTGCCGCATCCGCCACGACAGGTAGGAAGCGGCGACCTCCGTGTCGTTCTCGGTATCGAAGGTGAAGCCTTCCCGGATCAGCATCCGGCGCAGGCCGTTATGGTTGGACAGGCTGCCGTTGTGCACCAGGCACTGATCGGCGCCGGTGCTGTACGGGTGGGCACCGTCGGTCGTGACGGCACTTTCCGTCGCCATGCGCGTGTGGCCGATGCCGTGGGTGCCCCGCATCGCCGCCAATCCGAAACGCTGGGCCACGTCATCCGGCAAGCCGACTTCCTTATATAGCTCCATCCGGCGCCCCTCGCCGACGATGCTGATGGCCGGCGCCAGCGCGTCCAGTTCCGCCGCGAGGCCAGCCCGGCGCTCGGTCGGCACATGCAGCACCGCATGCGTGTCGCGCACGTCCAAGGCCAGGCCCAGCGCGGTGCCGAGCGCGGCGAAATCGGTTCCAGACGGGCCGCGCAGGGTCAGCTTCGAGCCGGGATCCTCGTCCCCGAACACGGCAAACCCCGCACTATCCGGCCCCCGGTCGCGCATCGTGGCGAGCATGCGCGACAGATGCAGGCCGAGCTCGGCCTCCATGGCGGGCCCCTTCGCGAACAGACCCACGATGCCGCACATGCTGGCGCTCCAGTTTGACGAGACGCCACCATAGCGAGGCCGCCGCGGTCGTCAACTATGGAGAAAGCATGTTTCTCCGTGATAAACTTCCCAAGCTGGTCCCGAATTTGCAAGTCTCTCCCGCCGAGTGAGGTCATGCCATGGATACCGCCCCTGCCGCCAAGACCACCCCGACCATGCGCGTCGTCGCCGCGATCCTGGGTAACGCGCTCGAGTTCTACGACTTCACCGTCTATGCCGCCTTCGCCGCGGTGATCGGGCGGACCTTCTTCCCCGCCGCCAACCCCAACATCAGCCTGCTGCTTTCGGTGACGACCTTCGGCGTCGGCTTCGTGGCGCGCCCGCTCGGCGGCATCCTGATCGGCGCCTATGCCGACCGCTTCGGCCGCAAGCCCGCCATGACGCTGACCATCTGGCTGATGGCGCTCGGCAGCGGAATGATCGGCCTGCTGCCGAGCTACGCCACGATCGGCGTCCTGGCGCCCCTCCTGCTGGTGGTCGCACGCCTGATCCAGGGCTTCTCCGCCGGCGGCGAGATGGGCCCGGCGACCACCTACCTGCTGGAGAGTTCACCGCCCGATCGACGCGGCTTCTTCGGCAGTTGGCAGCTCGCCAGCCAGAACATGGGCAGCATCATCTCCGGCCTGATCGGCGTCGTCCTGGCGCTGTCGCTGTCGGAGCAGGCGGCCGATTCCTGGGGCTGGCGGGTGCCGTTCCTGTTGGGCATCCTCATCGCACCCGTCGGTTTCTACATCCGCCGCAATCTGGACGAGACGCTGGACAGCGAACACGCGCACGGCACCATGGCCGCCGTGCTGTCGGACGTGGTCAAGCGGCATTGGGTCAACGTCGTTCTGTGTATCCTCGTGATCTCCGGCGCCACGATCACCCAGTATTTCTTCATCTATACCACCACCTACGCCCTGACGACGCTCGGCTACAGTCAGGCCGTCGCGATGACCTCCAACCTCACGCTCGGCGTCGTCGGCATGTGTGCCGCCGTCGCCGGCGGGGTGCTGGCCGACCGTTTCGGCCTCAAGCTGGTCGCGACGCTCCCGCGACTCCTGGTCACGTTGCTGCTGTATCCGGCGCTGTCCCTCGTCGTCGCGTCGAGATCGCCGACGGTGTTCATCGTGGTCGTCGCCTGCCTCATGGTCCCGCACGCGATGGCCGGCGCGGCCGGCATCATCCTGATCCCCAAGATCTTCCCGGCGGCGGTGCGCACCTCGGGCCTGTCGATCGCCTACGCGCTCGGCGTCACCATCTTCGGCGGCACCGCACAGATCGTGTTCACCTGGATCATCGGCGCCACCGGGGACAAGCTGTCCTGGGTCTGGTACATCATCGCCATGGGCCTCGTCAGCCTGCTCGCCACCCTGGCGATCCGCATCCCGACCGAATGGACCTCGCGTCCGGTGGAGAATGCCCATGCCTAACGGCACCGACGAGCCGTCGACACCCCACATCGCCGTCATCGGCGCCGGCATCACGGGCGTCGCCACCGCCTACAACCTGGTCCGGCGCGGCTGCCGCGTCACCCTGTTCGAAAAGCACCCCTATGCCGCGATGGAGACGTCGTTCGCCAATGGCGGGCAGCTCTCCGCGTCCAACGCCGAGGTGTGGAACAGCTGGGCCACCGTGTTCAAGGGCCTGAAATGGATGTTCAGCGCCGGCGCCCCGCTGCTCGTCAACCCCAAGCCGTCTTGGCACAAACTCTCCTGGATGGCCGAATTCGTCGCCGCGATCCCGCGCCACGAGGAGAACACCGTCACCACCGTCCGCCTGGCGATCGAGGCCCGCGGCCACCTGCAGCGCATGGCCGAAGAGGCCGGGATCGATTTCGACTGCGAAGAGCGCGGCATCCTGCATTTCTACAAGACCAAGGCCGATTTCGAGGATGCGCGCCGGACCACCGCCCTGCTGGCCAAAGGGGGCCTCGAACGCCGCGCCGTCACCGTCGCCGAAATGAAGCAGATCGAGCCGGCGCTGCACGGCGAGCTCTATGGCGGCTGGTATACGCCGTCCGACTTCACCGGCGACATCCACAAATTCACCAACGGCTTGGCGCGCGCCTGCGAACAGCTGGGCGTTACCATGAACCTCTCGACCCTGGTCCTCGGCGTCCAAGCCAAGGCCGACGGCATCGAGATCCGGCACCGCTCCACCGAGCCCCGCCTGGACGAAACCGCCGCCCCGGAGGAAACGAGCCGCTTCGACAAGGTGATCGTGTGCAGCGGCGTGCTGGCCCGCAGCCTCGGCCACAGCCTGGGCGACCGCGTGAACGTCTATCCGGTGAAGGGCTATTCGATCACGGTGAGCCTGCCGGAGCCGGCCGACCAGGCGGCCGCGCCGTGGGTCAGCTTGCTGGACGACAAGGCCAAGATCGTCACCAGCCGCCTGGGCCCGACCCGGTTCCGCGTGGCCGGCACCGCCGAGTTCAACGGCTTCAACCGTGACATCCGGGCGGAGCGCGTGGCGCCGCTGGTGACGTGGTGCCGCGCCCATTTCCCCGGCATGAGCACGCGGCAGGCGGTGCCGTGGGCCGGGCTACGGCCGATGATGCCGGACATGATGCCCCGCGTCATGCAGGGGCGGAACCCGCGCGTGCTCTACAACACGGGACACGGCCATCTCGGCTGGACCCTCTCCGCCGCGACCGCCGACGCCGTCGCCGCGCTGGCGACGGGGCGGAAGAACTGAGCCTCAGGCGCCGCAGAGAGCGACGCCATCGGGGCTGTCGCGCCAGGCGATATAGCGCTTGGCGCGCGCCGCCAGATTGTCGGTGAACGGCGCCGTCCCGATCGTCGCGCGCAGGCGGGACGTGTCCATCGGCGAGCGGTCCCGGTCCATCCCGTAGCGCACCGTCGACGCCGCCGGGTCGATGCGCCAGGCGAAATCCGGGTAGCTCTCCAACAACGCCTCGCACCACGAGGCCACCGACGTCACCGTGCCGCCACCCAGATTGAACGTCATCGAGGGCAGCACCGGCAGTGCGAGCAGATCGGCGATCGCGGCCGCGGCCTCCTCCGCGTCGATCCAGTCCGCCAGCATGGGCCGCGGCAACACGCACTCGCGCCCGGCCCGGGCTGCCTCCGCGCACTGCCACTGCGGCGACAGCATCGGCCGCACGCCGGTCGCGTATTCGTTGATCCCGAAACACGCGCCGAGCCGAACCGTCGCCGTCGCGAGCCCATACAGCGCACCGAGGCGATGCACGATCCGCTCGGCCGACCATTTGGTCACGCCATACAGCGCCGCCGGCTGGCAGGGCGTGGTGTCCTCGTGCAGCCAGCCATCCTCGCCGGTGGCATAGCCGTAGACTGCCGCGGAGCTGAGGCCGAGCACGCGCGTGACCCCCGCGCGCCGGGCTGCCTGTACCAATTGCACGGTGCCACCGACATTGACGTCCACGATCACATCCGGCCGTTCCGCCTCGGTGCTCGCATCCGGCGTCAGCGCGGCGGCATGGATGACCCGGTCGATCGGCGCCGTGGCGAACGCGCGGTCGAGGTCGGCGGCCGAGCGGATGTCGCCGGTCGCGACCTGCGCGCCGGCGACGCTCGCAATCGGCGCCTCCGGCGCGAACAGCACGACCTGTTCGCCGCGGTCCAGCAACGTCCGGGCGATGTTGCGGCCGACGAAGCCCGTCGCACCCGTCAACAGAACAGCCATCGATCAGATCCTCACCAGGGCTCGCCGCTCCAGCACCGCAACCCATCGCGAGAACGGCCAGAGCATGACGAAATAGATGCACGCCGCCGCCATCAGCGGCGTGGGATTATAGGTCTGCTCCTGCGCGACGCGGGCCGAGCGCAGCAACTCGGGCATCGCCACCAGCGCGCCGATCGACGTGGTCTTGACCAGCTCGAGCGCATTGCCGGCCAGCGGCGCGATTACCTTGCGCACCGCCTGCGGCAACAACACCAGCAGCAGCACCTGCACCCGGCTCAGCCCGAGCGCCGACGCCGCCTCGCCTTGGCCCAGCGGCACCGCTGCCAGGCCGGCCCGAAAGATCTCGCCGAAATACCCGGTGTTGTTCAGCCCCAACGCCAGGATCACGGCGGCGAAGCTGCCCAGCCGCAGCCCGAGGAACGGCAGCCCGTAGAAGATCAGCACGAGCAGCACCAGGACTGGAAACGAGCGCAGGAAGTCGATGATGACGATCAGCACGCGCCGCAGGGCCGGCCCGGCAAAGCTGTACAGCAAGGCCACCGCCAAGCCGCCCGCGATCGCCGTGGGCAACGCCGCCGCCGCCAAAACCAGCGTCAGCCACAGCCCTTGCAGCAGCAGCGGATAGATTTCGGCCAGGCTGTCGAGGTTGAAGAAGTTCTCGGCCAGCTCGCTCATCGGGCGACCCGGCGTTCCAACGCCCGGCTGAGCGCCACGAGCGGAATGAACAGCACGAGGTAGAGCCCCGCCGCCAGTGTCAGCGGCGACGGGTTGGCGGTGATTGCCGTCACGCTCTGGGCGCTGCTCAGCGTCTCCGGCAGCGCGATCGCCGAGCCGAGCGCGGTGCCCTTGGCGATGGCGATGGAGCGGTTGGTGAGCAGCGGCACCGCCAGCTCGATCGCCTGCCGCAGGATGACGAGCGCGAACATCGGCGCCGGCCGCAAGCCGAGCGCCCGCGCCGCGTCCCACTGCCCGGGGGGCACCGCCATGATCGCGGCATAGAAGATGTCCGCGGCGAACGCGGCCAGCACGGCGCCCAGCCCCACCACCGTCGACGCGAACGGCGACAGCGACACGCCGAGATACGGCATCGCAAAATACAGCACGATCAGGATGACGAGCTGCGGCAACGTCCGGAACACGTCGACATAGGCGGCGACCACCCAGCGGACCGGCCTGACGGCCGCCAAGCGCAACAGCGCAAGCACCAGGCCCAGGACCAGTCCGAACGCGGTCAGGCAGACCGCCGCCAGGACCGTGACACCGAAACCGCGCAGCACGACCGGCAATGCCGCGGCGATCCCCGCGGCATTGAAGTAGTAGTCGATCAGCCGATCCATCGTGCCCGGCGGGCGCGATCAGCCGCAGGCGGCCGCGTGCGGCGTGGGGTCATAGCCGCCGAAGCCCGGCGCGCCGTAGCCCGGATACACCGTCATCAGCGAGGAATCCGCGGCCGGCGCCTCGCCATACCATTTCTCGTACATCGTCTTCAGGCTGCCGTCGCGCTTCATGCACTCCAGCACGCCCTCGACCTTGTTCCGATAGTCCGCGTCTTCCAGGCGGAACGCGTAGCCGAAATTGCGGCCGTTGAAATCCTTGAAACCGACCTTGATCGTCTTGTTGCGCGAGGCCGCATAGACGGTCGTGGGGATCTCGTTGAGTGCGGTGAACGCGCGCCGGGTCAGCACGGCTTGGACGGTGTCCGGGAACGTGTCGTAGCGCTCGACCTCGAAGCCGTATTTCGGCGCGTTCTCGGTCGCCCAGGTGTCGGAGATGGTGCCGCGGTTGACCGCCAGCACCTTGCCCTTGAGATCGTCGAACCCGGCCATGCTGTCTGCTTGCCGGATGATGAAGCCGTTGCCGGTGGCGAAGAACGGCTCGGTGAACAGCATGCGCGTCGCCCGCTCGGCGGTGATGTTGAGCGGATTGACGGTGAACTCGATGCGTTTGGAGAATAGCGCCGGGAACAGGCCGGAGAAATTGATGTCCACGATCTCGACCGAAGGCCGGCCGAGCCGCTTGCCGACCTCGCGGATCAGGTCGGCGCCGAACCCTTCCGGCCCGCTGGCGCCACGCACCATCCACGGCGCGACGCCGAAATCGGACCCTACCACCATCGGCGCACCCGCTGGATGGTCGGCTTCCTGCGCCCTCGCCTGAAGCCCGAATAGCACCATCGCCGCGCAACAGGCGCTCAAAACCGTCGATCGAAACATCAGGGCAACAACTCCACGTTGCGCCGAACGATGCAAGCCGGATGCCATCATTCGTTAAGTCCGGCGCCGGTGTAGGGGTGCGTCGCCATCCAGTGCCGCGCGATGTCGATCCGCCGCGTCACCCAGACCTGGTCGTGCGCCGCGATGTGGTCCAGCAGCCGCGCCAGCCCGGCGGCACGGGCCGGGTGCCCGATCATGCGCATGTGCAGCCCGACGGACATCATCTTGGGCGTCTCGGCGCCTTCCGCATACAGCATGTCGAAGCCGTCGCGGATGAACGCGAACCAGTCATCGGCGGTGCCGACGCTGCCCAAGAACTTGCCGTCATTATGTGTCAGCGAGTAGGGCACCACCAAGTGGCCGCGCCCCTCGACCGACACCCACCAGGGCAGTTCGTCGGCATAGCTGTCGCTGTCATAGAGGAAGCCCCCCTCTTCCAGCAGCAGGCGCCGCGTGTTCACGCTCGGGCCATAGCGGCAATACCAGCCATCCGGTCGATGCCCGACGGTCTGCTGCAACGAGGCGACGGCGCGGCTTATGTGCTCGCGCTCCTCGGCTTGCGAGAGCTCGAAGTGCTTCACCCAGCGCCAGCCGTGGCAACAGACGTCGTAGCCGGCCTCGCGGATCGCCGCCGCGGCTTCCGGATTGCGTTCGAGCGCCAGCGCGCAGCCGAAGATCGTCAGCGGCAGGCCGCGCTCGACGAACAGGCGGCGCAGGCGCCAGAAGCCCACGCGCGAGCCGTATTCGAACATGCTCTCCGCCGCGAGATCGCGCCCGGACGCCGCCGCTTGTCCGGTGGAGTCCGACACGCCCCATTCGGACACGCCGTCCCCGTCCGGGTGCGACAGTTCCGACCCCTCTTCGTAATTGATGACGAAATTGACCGCCACGCGCGCACCGCCGGGCCATTTCGGGTCCGGCGGCGTGGCGCCATAGCCGCGGAAATCGCGCTTGACCTCATACACCATGGGTGTCGCTCCTCAGGAGAGGTTCAGGACGAAGGGAGCCACGTCGACGAACTCTTCGTCACCCATGCTGCCATCTTCCCAGATCAGGACGGCGAACCGGGCTGGGCCATCGAGTGCCGCCATGGGGTGGTGCCAGACATTGGCGCCGTAGGTCACGCCTTGACCGGGGCCGGCGAGGAAAGCCTGCGCTCGCGTCGTGTCCGGGCCGCCCTCCGGCGCATGCGGCGCGAC
>CAZZVQ010000075.1:0-2476 GCA_964657565.1 uncultured Acetobacteraceae bacterium | reverse complement strand
GGAAAGCCTGCGCTCGCGTCGTGTCCGGGCCGCCCTCCGGCGCATGCGGCGCGACGAGCACGAGGAAGCGCGATGGCGCGAGTGGGATGAAGCTCTGCGAGGAGAATGCGTGCCGCTCCATCTGGCGGATGAGCAGCGGCAGGGACACCGGGTCGCGCTGGCTGAGGGTTAGCCGGGGCCGCGCGCCGGGTCGCAGCGAGGAGAGCGCGGCATCGGCATTGTAGCGCGCGGTCGTGGTCGGGATCGTCAGTACGTCGCCATATGGGGCGAACGCTTCTGCCGTGAGCGGCTGGACCGTGATCATGCCGCGATCCCGTCCAACACCGACTGCAGCGCCGGCCAGTCCTCGCCCGGCAGGGGCAAGCGCGGCGGCCGCGGCGGGCCCATCGAGCGGCCGGTCATCTGCAACGCCGCCTTCGTCCCGCTGACATAGCGCGGGCCACCCACCCACGGCAGCAGCGGCGCCAGCCGGCGATACAGCGGCAGCGCCTTGTCGCGATCGCCCGCGGCGGCCGCGCGGAACATGTCCGCCGACAGCCGCGGCACCACGTTGCTGCACACCGCCACCCACCCGACCGCTCCCAGCCACGCGCTCTCGTAGCCCAACACCCCGGCGAACACGTCCATCCGCCCGTCCACCGCGGCGATGATGTCGCGCACCCGCGTCACCTCCAGCGTGCTCTCCTTGACGTAGCGGCAGCCCGCGATCGTCGACAGCCGCGCCAGCAGCGCCGGGCCGAGATCGACGTTCGCGGTGGCCGGGTTGTTGTAGACCATCACCGGAATGCCGATCGCGTCGGCGATGGCCTTGTAATGCACATACAGCTCGTCCGCGGTCGGCACGCTGTAGAACGGCGGGATCACCAGCACGCCGTCCGCCCCCAGCGCGTCGGCCTCGCGCGACTGCCGCACCGCCTCGCGCGTGTCTTCCGCGCCGGTGCCGATCAGCACCGGGACCCGGCCGCGAGCCGCCCGCACCGTCGTCGTGACGATCGCCGCCCTCTCCTCGCGATCGATCGATAGGAACTCGCCGGTCGAGCCCAGCGGGATCAGCCCGTCGATCCCCTCCGCGATCTGGAATTCCACTAATCGCTCCAGCGCGGACAGGTCGATGTGCGACCCGTCGGCGCTGAACGGAGTGACGAGGACGGTGTAGGTGCCGCGAAACGGCTCGGTCATGGTGTCTCACTCTTTGCCGCATGAGGGGCGTCGTGCGACCCTGCCGCCGATGCGCCTGATCGACAAGCGGAGCCGCCGCTCCGTCACCATCCATTTCGGCGGCCGGCCCACCCCGGCGCTCGCCGGCGAGACCGTCGCGGCGGCCCTCACCGCCGCCGGCCTGCTGACCCTGCGCCAGCATCCGACCGGCGCCCCGCGCGGCCTGCATTGCGGCATGGGCGCCTGCTTCGACTGCATCGTCACCATCGATGGCCAACCCGGCCAGCGCGCCTGCATGACGCCGGTCCGCGACGGCATGCGCATCGGCCCCGGCCTGGAGTCCGCCGACGCCAGCGGGGTGCTGCCGGCCCTGCTGCTGGCGCCCGAGTTGCTCGTGGTCGGCGGCGGCCCGGCCGGCCTCGCCGCCGCCATCGCCGCCCACGAAGCCGGCATGGACGTCTTGCTGCTCGACGAACGCGCCTCCCTCGGCGGCCAGTATTTCAAGCCCGCCGCCGCGCCGGACCCGCAGAGCCGCCACGCCGACCGCCTCCGCGCCCGCGCCGCCGCCATCCCGACGCTGCAGGCGATGGCCTGGGGCGCGTTCCCCGGCCCCGAGATCGCCGCCACGGATGGCAAGACGAGGTGGACGCTGCGCCCCCGCCAGCTCATCCTGGCCCCCGGCGCGCACGAACTACCGGTCCCGCTGCCGGGCTGGACGCTGCCGGGCTGCATGACCACCGGCGCGCTCCAGGGCCTCGTCCGCACCTATCGCGTCAGCCCCGGCCAGCGTGTCGTCGTCGCCGGCAACGGACCGCTGAACCTGCAAGTGGCCGCCGAACTCGTCCGCGCCGGCGGGGCCGTGGCGGCGGTGGTCGAAGCGGCTGCCGAGCCGGCCGGATTCAATCTCGCCCGCCACTCACCCGCCCGCGCCTGGGACGGATTGTTCATCGTCCAGCGCTTGCGCCAGGCCGGTGTGCCGGTCTTGTGGCGGACGCGGCCGCTGGCGGTCGTCGGCGCTGACCGGGTCGAGGGCCTGACGGTCCAGGGTCCCGCCGGCACGCGGGTGATCCCCGCCGACGCCGTCGCGATCAACTGGGGGTTCCAGGCCGAGACCGGCATGGCGCGGGCACTCGGCGCGGCGCATCGAACCGTCGGCGGACGCTTGGAGACGATCACCGACACCGACGGCCGCACCAGCCTGCCCGGCGTGTTCGCCGTCGGCGATGGCGCGCAGATGGGTGGCGCGCGGGTGGCGCTGCATCGCGGCCGCATGGCCGGCCTCGCCGCCGCCGCCGCGCTCGGCTATCGCACCCCGCAC
>CAZZVQ010000074.1:0-25919 GCA_964657565.1 uncultured Acetobacteraceae bacterium | reverse complement strand
CCCCCCCGCCTCGGCCACCTGGAACCCCGCCGCGCGCAGAAGCGCCTTGGGCGCGTCCGTCACACCCTGCCCGTGCTGCAGGCTGCAGGCCGAATGATACGTCACGCGCAGCTTCGGCGCCTGGACCGTGGGGGTGTAGCCGATTTCGGCGAGGTATTCCGACACGTCCCGCGTCAGCGCCGAGACGCGCTCGGCCGCCTCGCGGTCCGGCTCGTCGCGGAACATGAAGCCGTAATCCTTGACCGTGGTGCCGCAGCCCGAGGTGTTGATCACGATCGCGTCGAGCCCGTCGCCCTCGATCTCGCGGGTCCAGCCGTCGATATTGGCCCGGGCGCTGACCATGGCGCGGGCGTGCTTGCCCATGTGGTGCGTCAGGGCGCCGCAGCAGCCGACCTGGCGCGGGATGACGACCTCGATCCCGAGGCGGGTCAGGAGCCGGATGGTGGATTCGTTGATCGCCGGGTCGAGCACCGTCTGCGCGCAGCCGACCAGCAGGGCGACCCGGCCGCGGCGCTCCCCTTGCGCCCGATGCACCTGCGGCCGCTGCATCCGGCTGGGCGGTGGCAATTTCGCCGGCGCCAGATCGAGCATCGCGTCGAGCTGCCGTCCGAGCCGGGTGCGGCGCGGCAGCAGCCGCCGGAACGGCTTGGCCGCCTGCGCCATCTTCATCGCCGCCCGTAGCACCCGAGGCCGCGGCAACACCCGCGACAGCAGGTCCCGCAGCCATCGCTGGTCGGCCGGGCGCTCATAGGTCTGCTCGATGTAGGTCCGCGCATGGTCGACCAGATGCATGTAATTCACGCCGGACGGACAGGTACTCATGCAGGACAGGCACGACAGGCACCGGTCGACGTGGCGAACGACCTCCTCGGTGGCGGGCCGCCCGCTCTCGAGCATGTCCTTGATCAGATAGATGCGGCCGCGCGGCGAATCGAGCTCGTCGCCGAGCAGGACGAAGGTCGGGCAGGTCGCGGTGCACATGCCGCAATGCACGCAGGTCCGCAGCACCTGATTGCTGGACTTGATGTCGGGATCGGCGAGTTGTTCGGCGGTGAAGGTCGTTTGCATGATTACAGCCCTGCGTACATCCGGCCCGGGTTGAGCACCCCCTGCGGGTCCATCGCCGCCTTGACCCGGCGGGTGATGCGCTGCAGCGGCACCGGCTCGGGCGGCAGCACGTCGACAGCGGCGCGCATGCCATCGGGGCCGCGGACCAGCGTCCAGGTCCCCTTGCCGTCGATCGCGGCCTTGCGGACGAGATCGTGCAGGCCGGGCGGACCTGCCGCCCAGAGCAGCCCGCCGCCCCAATCGAGGAAGCCGCGGCCGCCGCCCCGGGTAATCGCGTCGAGCGCCGTCGGCCCGCGTGAGGGGCGCACCGAAATCCGCCAGATCGCCTCGCCGGCCTCGGTCCGCAGCGGCATGACGTCCCGGATCGCCCGCCACGCGGCCTTGCTGGTCTCGTCGTCGAGCCGGTTGCCGCCGAGCTGGGCCATCAGCCGGCCAAGCCGATAGTCGACGCTGCGGGCGAAATCCTCGATCCGGATGATCGCCACCGCCCCCTGCCCGGCCAACCACGGGACACGGTCGGCCGCTTCCGGCGGCAGATAGGCCGCGCCGGAGACGCCAAACGGCGAGCATAGTCCGGCCGACAGCAGCCGCACCCCCTCCTCCGCGTCCTGCACCAGGAACACGAGCGAGCCGGTCTGCTCCGGCGCCGGCAGCACCTTCAGCGTGATCTCGGTCAGCACCGCCAGCGTACCGTGGCTGCCGGTGAGCAGCTTGCACAGATCGAGCCCGGTGACGTTCTTCAGCACCCGGCCGCCGGACCGGATGGTCTCGCCGGCACCGTTGACCGCGCGGACGCCCATCACATGGTCGCGCATCGCGCCCCAGGCGACCCGGCGCGGCCCCGACAGATTGGCCGCGACCACGCCGCCGATGGTCTGCTCACGTGCCGCCTCGGGCCCGAGCAGAGCGGACAGGTCGGGCGGCTCGGCGATCAGATGCTGCCCGCCCTCGCGCAGGGTCGTCTCCACTTCGGTGACGGTGGTCCCGGCGCGGGCGGAGATGATCAGCTCGGTCGGCGAATAGAGCGTGATGCCGGTCAGGTTGCGCGTCGACAGGCTGCGCGCCGCCTGCACCGGGCGCAGCATCCCCAGCTTGGTGCCGCGTCCCTGCACGAGCAGCGGCTCGCCCGCGTCGGCCGCTTCCCGGATCGCGGTGACGACACCTGCTTCGTCGGCCGGAGCCTCGTTCATGCCGCTTCGGGCAGGGGGAAGACCTTGCTCGGGTTCAGCAGCCATTCCGGATCCCAGGCCGACTTGATCCGGCGCTGCTGGTCCAGCTCGATCGGATTGAACTGCACCTTCATCAGCTCGCGCTTCTCGACGCCAACCCCGTGCTCGCCGGTCAAGCAGCCGCCGACCTCGACGCAGAGGGTCAGGATGTCGGCGCCGAACTTCTCCGCACGCTCGAAGCAGCCGGGCTCGTTGGCGTCGAACATGATCAGCGGATGCAGGTTGCCGTCGCCGGCGTGGAAGATGTTGGCGACGCCGAGGCCGTATTCGGTGCTCATCTCACCGATCCGGCGCAGCACGAAAGGGAGCTGGCTGGTTGGGATCGTGCCATCCATGCAGAGATAGTCGGGGCTGATCCGGCCCACGGCGCCGAACGCACCTTTGCGGCCTTTCCAGATCGCCAGGCTCTCGGCCGCCGACTGGCTGACGCGCAGGCTGATCGGCTCGTACGGCTTGCACAGATCGGCGATCTTGGCGAGCAGATCGTCCTGCTCCTCGGTCGACCCCTCGACCTCGATGATCAGCAGCGCCTCGGCGTCGAGCGGATAGCCGGCATGGGCGAAGGCCTCGCAGGCGTGGATCGCCGGCTTGTCCATATATTCGAGGGCGACGGGGATGATGCCGGAGCCGATGATCGCGTCCACCGCGCGGCCGGCGACCTCGTTGGACGAGAACGCGACCAGCATCGCCCGCTGGCCCTCGGGCGAGCGCAGGATCCGCACCGTTACTTCGGTGATCATGGCGAGCATGCCCTCGCTGCCGGTCAGCAGCCCCAGCCAGTCCAGCCCGGCCGCATCCAGATACTCGCCGCCGATGTCGATGATCTCGCCGTCGATCGTGACGATCCGCAGGCCAAGCAGGTTGTTGGCGGTGACGCCGTATTTGAGGCAGTGGGCGCCGCCGGAATTCATCCCGACATTGCCGCCGATCATACAGGCCAGCTGGCTCGACGGGTCCGGCGCGTAGAAGAAGCCCTCGCCGGCGACCGCCTGGGTGATGCCGATATTGGTCACGCCCGCCTGCACGGTGGCGACGCGGTCGGCATAGTTGATGTCCACGATACGGTTCATCCGCATCATGCCGACGACGACGCTGTCGGCCATCGGCAAGGCGCCACCGGACAGGCTGGTGCCGGCACCGCGCGGAACCACGCGCACGCCTTCGCGGTGCAGGAACGCCAGGACCGCGGCGACCTGCTCGGTCGTGGCCGGCAACGCGACGGCCAACGGCACCTGGCGGAACGCGGGCAGGCCGTCGGTCTCGTAGGGCTTCAGCCGCACCGGCTCGCTGATGACCGCGTCCGCCGGCAACAACCTGCGCAACCCGGCTACGATCGCATCCTTGCGAGCGATGACCCCTGATTTGGGTTCGAGCTGCTGGATCATTCCGCCCTCCCTAGACGCTGCCGGTCACCGATAATGGGCGAGCGACGGCGTCAGGGCAAGGTAGCGGGGCAGGCTAGCCCTGGCGGGCCTTCATGCGCGGGTTCTTCTTGTTGATCACATAGACGCGCCCGTGACGACGGACGACGCGACAGTTCTTGTCGCGGAGCTTGGCCGATTTCAGGCTATTACGAATCTTCATGGCAACCTTGCGGGCTGGAGCGGCCGAGCTGAGTGGGACCGGAACGGGAAGCGGGCCATTACCGGCCGGGTCGCTGGATGTCAAGATTTGACCCGCCGCAGACCGCGGCGCATGTCCGCCCCGTGATTACCTCCAAGCCATCCTCCGTCGCCAGCAACCGCACTGTCTGGGCCGCCTTCCTGTTTGTCTGCTTCCTGCTGACCGGCATGGTCGGGCTGTTCGCCAGCTATGGACCGAGCATTCCGCTCGAGCGCGCGCTGCACCGCATCGCCGCGGTTGATTCCGCGACGGCCAACGGCGCGCTCGATGCGGCGGCGCTGCGGCTCAATCTCGGCAAGGCGGCCGACGACGTCCTGACCGGTCCGGGCGACGTCACGGCCCGGCTGGCGCGCGCCCGGGCCGCGATCATCGCCGACGCCGTCGAGGACGAAGCCGGCGTCGGCGCGCGCACGCGGCTGATGATCTTCGTCGTGACTGCGCTGGCGGCGGCGCTCGGGACCGGCATCCTATTGCTGGTCTCACGCCAAAAGTCGGACTGATCGCTATTTTGTGACATCCCGCTTGACCGGGGTGGCACGCGGACCCGACACTCCTGCCACAGAAAAAGCGGAGTAGCAGGATGCGGAACAGGGCCGGTTGGATTGCGGCAATCGCGTCGGTGCTGCTCACGGTGGGCGTTGCCCGGGCGCAGACGATTCCGGTTCCCGGACCGACCGTGGACGCCATCAAGAAGCGCGGCCAGCTCGCCTGCGGCGTCGACACCGGCATCCCCGGCTTCGCGTTCCAAGATAGCAGCGGCGCCTGGAACGGCTTCGATGTCGGCTATTGCCGCGCCATCGCCGCCGCCGTGCTCGGCGACCCGGCCAAGGTCCGCTACGTGCCGACTACGACGCCGACCCGGTTCACCGTCCTGCAATCGGGCGAGATCGACGTGCTGATCCGCGACAGCACGCTGACGATGACGCGCAATCTGCAGCTCCATCTGGCGCAGGTCGCCATCAACTTCTATGCCGGCCAGGGCTTCCTGGTCTCGAAGAAGCTGGGCGTCTCGAAGATCACCGATCTGAACGGCGCCACCATCTGCACGATCACCGGCGCGACGATGGAACTCAACATCGCCGACTTCGCCCGCTTGGTCGGCACCAAGATCGGCACATTGCTGTTCGACAAATCCGACGAGGCGATCGCCGCGATGGAGTCCGGCCGCTGCGACGGCTACACCGACGACACTGGCAGCCTCGCCGCCGTCCGCTCGACGCTGAAGACGCCGGCCGACTGGGTCGTGCTGGAGGGCGTCATCAGCAAGGAGCCGCTCGGCATCCACGCGCGGGCCGCGGACGTCAACTGGGTCAACATCCTGTTCTGGGTCGATGCCGCGCTGAAGAGCGCCGAGGAGTACGGGGTAACGAAGGCCAATATCGACGAGAAGAAGGCGGGCAACGACCCGGTGATCAAGCGGCTGCTCGGGGCCGAGGGTGGGTTTGGCGAGATGATGGGTCTGGACAACGCCTGGAGCTATCGCGCGATCAAGGCGGCCGGCAATTACGGCGAGCTCTATGACGAGTTCTTCGGCCCCAAGGCACTCGACCTCGCCCGTGGCCAGAACAAGCTCTACAAGGATGGCGGCCTGATCTACCCCCTGCCGTTCCGCTGATCCCGCCCGCGGGCGTTGAACCCTCTCCCTCCGGGAGAGGGTTGGGTGAGGGTCTTCCCAGCGGCACCACCCTCACCCCGGCCCTCTCCCGGAGGGAGAGGGAGTCCGCAGACATCGGCGCCCGCCCGCCACCCCCTATAAAGCGCAGCCCCGGCGCCATCGCCGGCCAGGTTGCCGCCGCCATCATCGTGCTGCTGATCCTCGCCTGGGCCGGGCACAACGCGTCGTTGACGCTCGCCGAGCGCAACATGCAGGTGGATTTCCGCTTTCTGGCCAATCCGGCCGGGTTCGATATCCCGTTCCGGATCGTGCCGTGGCAGACGAGCGACAGCTACGGCTACGCCCTGCTGGTCGCCGCGCTCAATACGGCGCTCGCGGCGGCGCTGGCCATCGTGCTGGCCAGCGTGATCGGGCTCGCGATCGCGCTGTTCCGCCTGTCCAGCAATCCGCTTGCGTCAGGGCTGGCGCGGGGCGTCACCGAACTCGTCCGCAACACGCCGCAATTGCTGCAGATCGTGTTCTGGTACATCGCCGTGCTGCAGGTGCTGCCGGGCGCGCGGGCGAGCGTCACGCTGGGCTCGGCGGTATTCCTGAACGTGCGCGGCCTGTTCATGCCGGCGCCGGAGACGCCGTTGTTCGCGGTGTGCGCGTTCGCCGGGCTGGTCGCGGCGGTCGGCCTGCCGCGCCTGCTGCCACGGGCGCCGGTGCTGCTGCTGTCGGGCGGCGCGCTGGTTGGGCTGGTCGCGATCGGGGCGCTGCTGACGCCATGGGAACTGCCGGCGTTGCGCGGCTTCAACTTCCAGGGCGGCTGGCGGCTGCCGCCGGAGCTGTTGGCGCTGGTGGTCGGGGTCGGGATCTACACGTCCGCCTTTATCGCCGAGAACATCCGCGCCTCGATCCAGGCGGTGACGCCGGGTCAGCGCGAGGCGGCGCGGAGCCTGGGGCTGTCGCCGGCGCGGACGATGCGGCTGGTGATCCTGCCGCAGGCGTTGCGGACCTTGTTGCCGCCGCTGACCAGCCACTACCTCAACATCATCAAGTCGACGACGCTCGGCGCGGCGATCGCCTATCCGGAGATCCTGCAGATCTTCGCGCGCACCGTGCTCAACCAGTCCGGGCGGGCGGTGGAAACGATGACGCTCGTGCTGGGCGTGTTCCTGGCGGTCAATATCGTGGTTTCCGCGTTGATCGGGCGCTGGGACCGGCGGCTGCAGCGGGGTGGTCGGTGAACCGGCTGGTCCGCTTCGTCCGCGCCTGCATCGGCACGCCGCTCAACGCCGGGATCACGGCCGGGCTGGTGCTGCTGCTGGCCTGGGCGCTGCCGCCGCTGTTCCGCTGGGGGCTGGCGGACGCGACGTGGTCGGCGATCGATCGCCGCGGCTGCGGGCCGGACGGGGCGTGCTGGGCGTTCATCCGGGCGCGGTGGGCGCTGTTCTTCTACGGTCCGTATCCGGCGGCGGAGCGCTGGCGGGTCGATCTGGCCGCGGTTCTGCTCGTCGCCGCCTTGCTGGCCGCGCTGTTCGTCCGGCGCGGCCGGGGCTGGGCATTGTTCGCGCTGCTGGTCGGCGTGCCGGTGGTCAGCGGGGGCCTGCTGGCCGGCGGGGTGCCCGGCTTGCCTGCCGTCACGACGGCGGATTGGGGCGGATTGCTGCTCAACGTCGTGCTGTGTTTCCTGGCCGTCGCCGCCGCCATCCCGCTCGGCACCCTGTTGGCGCTGGGCCGCCGCGCCCGCCTCCCCTTCGTGCGGGCGCTCTGCACCGGATTGGTGGAGTTCTGGCGCGGGGTGCCGATCCTGGCGGTGCTGTTCATGGGCCTGGTGCTGCTGCCGATGATGCTGCCGCCGAGCTGGAAGCTGGACACGCTGGTGCGCGCGGCCGCGGTGCTCGTGTTCTTCATCTCGGCCTATATGGCGGAGGTGATCCGCGGCGGGCTGCAAGGCGTGGGCAAGGGTCAATATGAGGCGGCGGCGGCGCTCGGGCTGGGCCCGGTGCAGGCGCATCTGCGCGTCATCCTGCCGCAGGCCATGCGGATCGCGGTGCCCGGCATCATCAACCTGGTGGTCGACCTGTTCAAGGACACCACGCTGGTCAGCATCGTCGGCCTGTTCGACCTGATGGGCGTGGTGAACCAGTCCCTGAAGGACCAGGCCTGGCTCGGCCACGCCTCCGAGGGCTACGTGTTCGCCGCGCTCGTCTTCTTCGGCTGCTGCCTGCTGATCTCGCTGGCGGGCTCCGTGCTGGAACGCCGCCTCAACACTCAGGGTCGGCCGAGCGCCTGACGGTAGCGGCGGAAGCACGCCGCCCCGCATTCGAGCCGCATCAGCGCGCCCTCGGCCAGCGCGGGCGCCAGTTCCGGCCGCCAAGCGACGAGCGGCACCCCGGCTTCGGCGTTCCAGGCCTCCGAGTGCTTGATGTCCAGGATGGCGTGCAGGTCAAAGTAATGCCGGTCGCCGGCCTCGACGCCGAGGCGCTTGAGCCCGTCGCCCACCAGCTTGGCCCGGCTCGGCGCCGTCTGCTCGATCACGCCCAGTGCGCCCACCGAATGGAAGGCGTAGCGCCGGTTGCAGGCCAGCGCCGCCATCGTGTTGGCCAGCGCCAACGACTCCCACACCGTGGTCTCGACGCTGGGCGTCAGCTTCAGCGACTTGGCCACCTGCTCGAGCATCGGGCCGTGCATCCCCTTCGGATTGCCGCGCCCCATCTCGTCCCAGTAATTGCGCGCCAGCTCGAGCTTCGGCTGCACCGGCAGGCGCACCTGGGTCATCGCCGTGAGGTCCTCGAACCCGGCCTCGCCCGCCACTTCCTGCGTCAGGAACCAACGCATCTCCTCCATCGTCGCCTCCTCGGCGAGCCAGGGGAACAACGGGTCGTTCTGACCGGGTCCGGAGTGCTCCAGCTCCTCGAACCAGGCGATGAACCCGTCCGGCGTCCGCGGCGCCTCGGCCGCACGCGCGGCCACGGAGGCGCGGAACGCCTCGATCCAGCGCCCCTCCTCGATCAGTAGCTGCGCCTGTTCATCGATCTCGACCTCCCACGCCTCGTGCGGCAGCGTCGGCGTGAAGCGGTGCTCGTTGAAGCCGGCGAGGCGGCGATGGAAAATGTCCTGCTCGCTGAGCGAGCCCTGGCTACCGTCTGGCATAGCGTATCCCTGTTATTTCTTGGCTGTCAGCAGGACAGCGGCAATCCGGTCGGATTCCGCATACGCCCCGCCTTCGAGCTCTTCGCCGAAGACATCTGGGTCGATCTCATCGTACGTCCAGCGCAGACCAGACCCGGCGAGGATGGCGGCGCCAGCGGCATGGAACGGATCTTCTCCGGCCATGATCGCCGCGCCGGTGTAGAGCAGCAGCGTGCCGCCGGGCGCCAAGCGATCGATGGCGGTCTGGAGGATCGTCAGCGACAGGCCGGCGCCGAGCGGGCCGCCGCCGTGCCGATAGGCCCGGGCGCCGGGATCGACCAAATAGGGCGGGTTGGCGACGATCAGGTCGAATTCGCCCTCTAGCGCGGACAGCAGATCGCTCTCCCACGCCACGACCGCGGCGTCCGCGAACGCGGCGTTCACCCGGGTCAGCCGCAACGCCTCGCCGTTGATGTCGACGCCGAACACCTCGGCGGTCGGGCGGGCGCGGGCGATCACGATGGCGCCGGGCCCGGCACCGCAGCCGATATCGACCGCCCGGCGCACCGTCGCGGGAAGAGCCTGGCGGATGGCGCGCGCGAAGCGGTAGGTGTCGGGCCCGAAGAACACCGCGTCGGCGGCGGTGGTCGGATAGGCCGAATGCATGAACAGCGTGCCGTCGAGCGACGACAGCCGGACCGTGCTGCGGAACCCCTCCCCGGCCGGCACCAACACGCCGGCCTGCTGCGCCGCCTCGGCGATCTCGGCCGGTAGTGTCCCTGGGCGGAACGGCCGGCTCCATCCGAACACGTCGCGCAGATCGCGCGCCCAGTCGGCACCGGGTCGCGCGTTGACGCGGGCGAGGGTCAGCGGTGTCGGGGTGACGAACGCGTAGCCGGTCGCGGCAATGAGGCGGGCGAGCCGGACGAGGTCCGTGTCGGTGGGCGCAGTAAGCATCGCGCGCGCAACGTCCGCGTGCAGGCGAAAGTTTCCCTCACCGTCCGGCGAGGAGGGGCCCCAAGGCGTCGGTGACGCCGGCGAGGAACACCTGCACGCCGATGCAGAGCAGGATGAACGCCGACAAACGACCGATCGTCTGGCTCGCGCTGCGGCCCAACCACTCCCCCAGTCTGTCGGCGACGCTGTACAGCACTGCGATCAGCGCGGCGACGACGAGGGCCGCGAGGCTCACGCCGAGAAAGAAGCCGAGCAATCCCTTGTCGCTCGCGGGGTGCCCGGCGCCGAGGGCGACCGACACCGCGATCGTCCCCGGCCCGGTCGTGAACGGCAGCGTCAGCGGGAAGAACGCCACGTCGTTGGCGCCGGCATCCGCGGCTTGCTGCTCCTTGCGGTCCTGCCGCTTCTCCGGCGCGCCGATCAGCTCCCAGGCGAACCCGATCAGCATCGCGCCGCCCGCGATCCGCAGCGCGCCGATGCTGATGCCGAAGAACGCCAGGATGTAGGAGCCGGTCCACAGCGCAATCAGCATGACCAGCAGCGAATACACCCCGACCCGGCGCGCCAGCCCGACCCGCTCCAGATGCGTCCGCTCCGCCGTCGCCTCGCGGAAGATGAACGCGCCGGCGATCGGGTTGACGATGCTGAACAGCGCCGGGAACGCCAGCAGGAAGGCGGCGATCATCGGCGCGCACCGCGCGCCCTGCGGATCATCGGCGCGCCCCCCGCGCCTGACGCAGCGGCAGGTCGGTGCGATACACCACCCGCTTCAGCGCGAAGGCGCTCTCCACCCCATGCACGCCCGGCATCCGGGTCAGCTTGGTGCGCAGGAACTCCTCATAGGCGGCGAGGTCCGGGGTCACGACCCGCAGCAGGTAATCCGAGGCACCCGACATCACGTAGCACTCCATCACCTCCGGCAGCCCCGCCACCGCCCGCTCGAACGCCAGCAGATGTTCCTCCGCCTGGGCCGAGAGCCGGACCGAGACGAACACGCTGACCGGCAGACCGACCTGGTCCTGGTCGAGCAGGGCGACGTAGCCGCGGATGACCTTATCCTGTTCCAGCAGACGTTGCCGCCGATGCGCCGGGCTGGGCGACAGCCCGGCCGATGCCCCGATCTCGCCGCTGGTGGCGCGCCCGTCGCGCTGCAGGTGCTCGAGGATGGCGAGATCGATCTGGTCAAGTCTCGCGTCTAAAATAGCAACTCCTCCCATATTGTAGCGGATTCTTAGCAGACTCTACTAATTTGATCGTCTTCTCTACAACGAAATTGGGAACACATGCCAGCCATTCCGGCGCTATAGTCGGTTTCTCAGGAGACCCGCATGGACATTGGCCTCGCCGTCCCGCCGATTACCCTCGAAACCCGCCTCCTCGATCACGATCGCCCGGTGCTGCTCTCCGGCGTGCAGGCGCTGGTGCGGGTGCTGCTGGAACAATCGCGGTTGGATCGCGCGGCCGGGCTGAACACCGGCGGGCTGGTCTCCGGCTACCGCGGCTCGCCGCTGGGCGGCGTCGATCAGGAGATGTGGCGGCGCGAGACGCTGCTGACCGAGTCGGGCATCCGCTTCCAGCCCGGGCTGAACGAGGACCTCGCGGCGACGATGCTGTGGGGCTCGCAGCAGGTCGACCTGTTCCCGGGCAAGCGCGTCGATGGCGTGTTCGGGATGTGGTACGGCAAGGGGCCCGGCGTCGATCGCAGCGGCGACGCGTTCCGTTGCGCCAACACGATGGGCACCTCCAAGCACGGTGGCGTGCTGGCCGTGTCCGGCGACGACCACGTGGCCCACTCCTCGGTGTTCCCGCACAGCACCGAAGGCATTTTCGAAAGCGTCAACATCCCGATCCTGCAGCCGGCCGATGTGCAGGACATCATCGACCTCGGCCTCGCCGGCATCGCCATGTCACGCTTCTCCGGACTATGGGTCGCGCTGAAGACGATCGCCGAGACGGCCGAGCAGCATGGGACGGCGGTGGTGCCGAGCCTGCGCCAGTTCACCATGCCCGACATCGCCCTGCCGCCGCACGGTCTCAACATGGACCCGCATCTCGCCTGGCCGGCGCAGCGCCAGGCGCTGGAGCGCCGCGTGTTGCTCGAGCGGCTGCCGGCCGCGCTCGCCTGGGCGCGGGCGAACCGGCTGGACAAGACCGTGATGGGCACCGCCGACGCCGAGATCGGTTTCGTCACCGTCGGCAAAGCGCACCACGACCTGATGCATGCGCTGACCCGGCTCGGCCTCGACCGCCACCCGGCGCTGGCAGTCTACAAGGTCGCCCTGACCTGGCCGCTCGAAACCCAGGGGGTCCGCGACTTCGCCCAGGGCAAGAAGGCGCTGATCGTGGTCGAGGAGAAGCGCTCCTTCGTCGAGCGCCAGATCCGCGACACGCTCTACAACCTGCCGTCGCGCCCCGCCGTCCTCGGCAAGCGCGACGGCGACGGTGCGGACCTCCTTCCGGCACAACTCGAACTTTCCCCCGAACTCATCATGCCGGCGCTCGGCCGCATCCTGCGCCCGTTCGGCATCGAGGTGCCGGAGGCGCGCCTCCCCGCCATGCCCAACAGCGCCGGCATCATCGCGCGCGCGCCCATGTTCTGCGCCGGCTGCCCACACAACACTTCGACCGTGCTGCCCGACGGCAGCTTCGCCATGGCCGGCATCGGCTGCCACACCATGGCCGTCTCGACCAGCGACTTCACCCGCACCTTCAGCCAGATGGGCGGCGAAGGCGTGCCCTGGGTCGGGCTGGAACACTTCACCGACGTGCCGCACATGTTCGCCAACATGGGCGACGGCACCTACCAGCACTCCGGCCTGCTCGCGATCCGCCAGGCCGTCGCCGCCAAGGCGACCATGACCTACAAGCTCCTGTTCAACGACGCGGTCGCCATGACCGGCGGCCAGCCCGCCGAGGGCGCGCCCACGGTGCCGAAGCTGGCCGCCCAGTTGGCGGCCGAGGGCGTCGGCCGCATCGCCATCGTCGCCGACGACGCGGCCCGCCTGCCCGAGCCCTCCGCCTTGCCCCCGGGCACGCTGCGCCATGGCCGCGAGGAGCTCGATGCCGTGCAGCGGACGCTGCGCGAGTTCCCCGGCGTCTCGGCGATCATCTACGACCAGGTCTGCGCCACCGAGAAGCGCCGCCGCCGCAAGCGCGGCAAGATGGCACAGGCGGAGACGCGGGTGATGATCAACCCGGACGTCTGCGAGAATTGCGGCGACTGCACCGCGCAGTCCAACTGCATCGCCATCGAACCCGTCGCGACCGACCACGGCCGCAAGCGACGCATCAGCCCGACGAGTTGCAACACCGACCTATCGTGTCTCAAGGGCTTCTGCCCCAGCTTCGTCACGTCCAGCGCCGCCGCCCCGCCGCCGGTGATGGACCACGCCGCGCTCTGGCAAGCCCGCGAGGCGGAGTTCTCGACGGCGCTCCCCGCGCCGGTGCGGACAGAAGCCAAAATCTGGCGCGGCCTGTTCGCCGGCATCGGCGGCGGCGGTATCGTCACCTGCGGCCAGATCGTCGCCATGGCGGCGCATCTGGAGGGCCGCCAGGTGACCACGCTCGACTTCACCGGGCTGGCGCAGAAGAACGGCGCCGTCGTCTCGCACGTGCAGATGGCCGAGGCCGGGCTGGACGTCGTGTGCATCCCGCGCGGCGAGGCGGACCTGCTGCTCGCGGCCGACCTCGCCGTCGGCGCCGGGCCGGACGTGCTCGGACGCTGCCGCAACAGCGCGGCGGTGATCGGCAACCTCGACCTGCAGGCCGGCGCGGGGTTCCTGAAGCAGCGCGACCTCGCGGTCGACGCCGGGCTGCACCGGCGGGCGATCGGCCGCGTGGTGGACCGCGGCGCGTCCGTCTATCTGCGCGGCAGCCAGATCTCGGAGCGGCTGTTCGGCACCGCGCAGGCGGTCAACACGCTCATGCTCGGCATCGCCTGGCAAGAAGGCGCGCTGCCGTTGGGCGAGGCCAGCCTGAAGCGCGCGATCGAGCTGAACGGCACCGCCGTCCCGCTCAACCACCGCGCCTTCCTCTGGGGCCGCATCCTCGCGACCCGGCCCGAGTTGGCCGACGCCATCATGGCCGACACCGCGCCGCTGCCGGACGACCTGCCCAGCCTGATCGCCCGCCGCACCGTCGAGATCACCGCGTACGGCAACGCCCGCCTCGCCCGCCGCTATCGCCGCTTGGTCGACGCGGCCCAGGCGCGCGAGACGGCCCTGCTCGGCCAACCCGGCGCGTTGACGCGCGCGGTGGCCGAGGGCTGGTACCGCGCCCTGGCCTACAAGGACGAATACGAGGTGGCCCGCCTGCACGCCGCCGCCGAGTACGGCGCCGAGCCGGTGTTCCACATGGCTCCGCCGCTGATCACCGGGATCGACAAGGCCACCGGCCGCCGTCGCAAGATCGCTATCCCGGGCCGCGTCGCGCTGCCGCTGTTCCGCGCGCTGCGTCACGGCAAGGCGCTGCGCGGCACGCCGCTCGATCCGTTCGGCTGGCAAGGCGAGCGGCGCGAGGAGCGGGCGCTGTTGACGCAGTACGAGGCCGACCTCACATCGGTGTTGCCGGTTCTCCGCGAAGACACCATCGCCGCCGCGACCGAACTGGCCAGCCTGCCGATCGACATCCGCGGCTTCGGGCCGATCAAGGCGAAATCGATGGCGGACGCCGCCCCGCGCCGGGCCGCCCTGCTGGCGGCAATCCAGGCGCCGGCGGTGGCCCTCAAGGTCGCGGCGGAGTAGAACGCAAAAAGGGAGACGTCATGCTCGATACCACCGACCCGCTCGACCTCATCGTCGAGACCGCCCGCCGCTTCGCGCAGGAGCGCCTCGCGCCCACCGCCGCCGCCCGCGAGAAGGCTGGCGTGATCGAGCCGGAGATCATCCGCGACCTCGGCGAGATGGGTTTCCTCGGCGCGACCCTCAGCGCCGAATGGGGCGGCAGCGAGATCCCGTACGAGACCTACGCCCAGGTGGTCGAGGAGATCGCCGCCGGCGACGGCTCGGTCTCGACACTGGTCAGCGTGCACAACGCACCGACCTGCGAGATCCTGCAGAAATACGGCACCGATGCGCAGAAGGAGCGCTGGCTGCGCCCGCTCGCGACCGGCGCGAAGGTCGGCAGCTTTGGTCTGACGGAGTCGTCGGCCGGGTCGGACGCGGCGAGCATCAAGACCCGGGCGACGCGGACCAACTCGGGCTACAGCGTCAACGGCAACAAGCAATTCATCAGCAACGCCCGCGTCGGCCAGACCACGATCCTGTTCGCCGTCACCGACCCGGCGGCCGGCAAGAAGGGCATCTCGGCCTTCATCGTCGACAACGCGACCCCGGGCTTCAGCGTCGCGCGCGTCGAACACAAGCTGGGCCAAAAGGCGTCCGACAGCTGCGCGCTGTCGTTCGACGACATGCAGGTGCCGGACGACCAGCGCATCGGCGCCGAGGGCGACGGCCTCAAGATCGCGCTGTCGACGCTGGAGAGCGGGCGGATCGGCATCGCGGCGCAGGCGGTGGGCATGGCGCGGGCGGCGCTGGATTACGCGATCGCCTACGCCAAGGAGCGCAAGCAGTTCGGCGGCAAGGCGATCATCGAGCACCAGGCCGTGGCGTTCCGCCTGGTCGACGCCAAGACCAAGCTCGCCGCCGCCCATGAGCTGACGCTCAAGGCCGCGCGCCTGAAGGATGCCGGCCGCCCCGCGCTGGAGGCCGCGGCGATGGCCAAGCTGTTCGCCTCCGAGATCGCCGAGGAGGTGTGCTCGGCCGCGATCCAGACGCTCGGCGGCTACGGCTACCTCGCCGACTACCCGGTCGAGCGCATCTACCGCGACGTCCGCGTCTGCCAGATCTACGAGGGCACCTCGGACATCCAGAAGCTCATCCTGCAACGCATGCTGTGACGCCGCATCCTTGTTCCCTCTCCCTCCGGGAGAGGGTTAGGGTGAGGGTTGTTCCCGCGGGACCGCCCTCACCCCAGCCCTCTCCCGGAGGGAGAGGGAGACTTTGGCGCAGGATATTGGTGTGCGGCCTCGTGACGCTGCCGTTCGCGGCGCGGGCGCAATGCCGCCTGACCCCCAGCGCGATCGTGCCGCTGCAGGCGGTCGAGGGCTTCGCGGTCATCGCGGCGTCCGTCGACGCGACGCCCGTCACCTTTCTGCTCGACACCGGCGCCCAGGCCCACCTGATCCTGCCCGCGGCCGAAGCGGCGCTCCGGCTCCGCCCGATGCAAGGAACGGTGCCGCTGATCGGCACCGGCGGGGCGCGCGACGCGCCGCTCGTCATGCTCGAGGGCGTCACGCTGGACGGAGTTCCGCTCGCGCCGGCACCGACGCCGGTCACCACGCTGCCGCTGGTGCCGCGAGTCTCGCCTTTGCTCGCCGGGTTGTTGGGCGCGCCGCTGCTGGACCAATTCGACCTGGACCTCGACGTGCCGGCGGGGCGGCTGGGCCTCTATCCGGCGGCGGGGTGCGGCGGGGCGCTGCCGCAACTGGCGGCTCGGCAGACCGTGATCCCGCTCGTCATCACAAGGGACCGGCAGGCCTTGCTCGAGGTCGCGATCAACGGACAGACCATCATCGCCCTGCTCGACACCGGGTCGCGCGCGACGCTGCTGACGCAGGCGACGGCGGATGCGCTCGGGCTGCGGGCGCCGGTGTCGGCCAACACGGCGCGTGGCGTCGATGGCGAGAGCCTGCCGGTGGGGCACACGACGGTGCGCGAGATGACGATCGGCGACGAGGTGGTCCGCGGCATGCCTGTCAGCATCTCGCCGATCCAACTCGGCCGCGCCGACATGCTGCTCGGCCTGGATTACCTGCGGCAGCGGCGGGCGTTCATCTCCTATCTCACGTCGCGGCTGGTGATCGCCTTGCCTGGCCCTGGTGCATCAAGCCGATGATCGTGCGGGCGGCATCGGCCGGGTCGGGGGCGCCGGTGATGGGCCTACCGATCACGAGGTAGTCGGCGCCGCGCTCGATCGCCGCGTCGGGGGTGGCGGCGCGTTTCTGGTCGTGGTGATCGGCGCCGGCGAGCCGGATCCCGGGGGTGCCGACGAGCAGGTCGGCTCCGGCCCGGCGCCGGATCGCGTCCGGATCGTCCGCGGCCGAGGCGATCACGCCGTCGCATCCCGCCGCCGCCGCCGCCCGCACGCGCAGGTCGATGATGTCTTGGAGCGGCCGATCATACCCCATCGCCCGCAGCGCGGCATCGTCCTGGCTGGTCAGCACGGATATCGCGAACACACGCAGGGCGCTGTCGCCCCGCCCCTCGACGGCGGCTTTGAGCATGTCGGGGTCGCCGTGCACGGTCATGATGGAGATGCCTCGCGCCGCCGCCGCCGCGACGCCGCGCCGGACGGTCTCGCCGATGTCGTACATCTTGTAGTCGAGGAACACCTGCTTGCCCGCGGCGATCAGCTCGTCGATCAGCGCGTCCACCCCGCGTTGGAAGAACAGCCACATGCCGATCTTGTAGAACGACACGCTCTCGCCGAGCCGGGCCACCAGCGACCGGGCTTCCTCGAGCGTCGGCACGTCGAGGGCGACGATCAACCTCCGTCGCACGTCCTGCTCCCTCTCCCTCCGGGAGAGGGCCGGGTGCCGCTGGAAAGACCCTCACCCTGCCCTCTCCCGGAGGGAGAGGGTTCCAGAAAAGCGGACATTCACGCTGTCTCCTTGAACAACTCGCGCCCGATCAGCATCCGCCGGATCTCGCTCGTCCCCGCGCCGATCTCGTACAGCTTGGCGTCGCGCAGCAGCCGCCCCGTCGGGTAGTCGTTCACATAGCCGTTGCCGCCCAGCACCTGGATCGCCTCCAGCGCCATCCAGGTCGCCTTCTCGGCCGCGAACAGGATCGCGCCGGCCGCGTCCTTGCGGCTGGTCTCGCCGCGGTCGCAGGCCTTGGCCACAGAGTATACGTACGCCCGCGCCGCGTTCAGCGTCACATACATGTCCGCCAGCTTGCCCTGGATAAGCTGGAACTCGCCGATCGCCTGCCCGAACTGCTTGCGCTCATGGACATACGGCACGACGACGTCCATGCACGCCTGCATGATCCCCAGCGGCCCCGCCGCCAGCACCGCGCGCTCGTAGTCCAGCCCGCTCATCAGCACGTTGACGCCCGCCCCCACGGTCCCGAGCACGTTCTCCGCCGGCACCTCGCACTCCTCGAACACCAGTTCGCCGGTGTTCGATCCGCGCATGCCCAGCTTGTCCAGCTTCTGCGCGCAGCGGAACCCCTGCATCCCCTTCTCGATGATGAACGCCGTGATCCCGCGCGACCCGGCCGCCGGGTCGGTCTTGGCATACACCACCAGCGCGTCCGCATCCGGCCCGTTGGTGATCCACATCTTGCTGCCGTTCAGCACGTAGCGGTCGCCGCGCTTCTCCGCCCGGGTCCGCATGCCCACCACGTCCGACCCGGCCCCGGTCTCGCTCATCGCCAGCGCACCCACGAACTCGCCGCTGATCAGCTTGGGCAGGAAACGCTGCCGCTGCTCGTCGTTGCCGTTGCGGTAGATCTGGTTGACGCACAGATTGCTGTGCGCGCCATACGACAGCCCGACGCTGGCGCTTGCCCGGCTGATCTCCTCGAGCGCCACGCAATGCTCCAGATAGCCCATCCCGGCCCCGCCATACTGGTCCGACACGGTGATGCCGAGCACGCCGAGATCGCCCATCTTGCGCCACAGATCGGCAGGGAAGTCGTTGATCCGGTCGATATCGGCCGCGCGCGGCGCGATCTCGTCATGGGAGAACGCCGCCACGCTGGTGCGCAGCATGTCGGCGGCCTCGCCCAGATCGAAGTTCAGCGAGGACGGCCGGTTCGAGAGGCTTGCAGACACAGGCGGATTCCTCTTGTACTTCTTGCCAACCATATAGGCGGGGGGAGCAAATGAGCACCAGCTCAGCCATCAGCTACGTGCACGGCGCCATGGACTTGCCGCTGCTGGGCGAGACCATCGGCCAGAACCTCGACCGCACCGCCGCGCGCTTTCCGGACACCGAGGCGCTGGTCGTACGCAGCCAGGGGGTGCGCTGGACGTATCGCGAGTTGGTCGCCCGCGCGGAAGCCTTCGCCGCCGGGCTGCTGGCGCTGGGGATCAAGCGCGGCGACCGGGTCGGCATCTGGTCGCTGAACAACTCCGAATGGGTCGTCACCCAGTTCGCGACGGCCAAGGCCGGCATCATCCTCGTCAACATCAACCCCTCCTACCGCCTGCACGAACTCGAATTCGCGCTCGCCAAAGTGGGCTGCGTGGCGCTGATCACCGCGACCCGGTTCAAGACCAGCGACTATATCGGCCTGCTCGACACGTTGCTGCCGGAACTCGCGGAGAGCGAGCCCGGCGCGCTGCGGGCCACCCGGCTGCCGCATCTGCGCACCATCATCCAGATCGGCGGCACCAGCCCCGGCACCCTCGCCTTCGACGCCGTGCCCGCCCTGGCGACGGACGAACACCGCGCCGAGCTCGCCCGCCTGCAGCCCGCGCTGCAATTCGACGACGTCGTGAACATCCAGTTCACCTCGGGCACCACCGGCAGCCCGAAAGGCGCCGCGCTCACCCACCACAACATCCTCAACAACGGCTTCTTCATCGGCGAGGCGATGAAGCTGACCGAACGGGACCGCATCTGTATCCCGGTGCCGCTCTACCATTGCTTCGGCATGGTGCTCGGCAATCTCGCCTGCACGACGCATGGCGCCACGATGGTACATCCTGGCGAAGGATTCGATCCGCTCGCCACGCTGCAGACGACGGCGGAGGAGCGATGCACCGGCCTGCACGGCGTGCCGACCATGTTCATCGCCGAACTGGAGCATCCGGATTTCGCACGGTTCGACCTGTCCCGGTTGCGGACCGGCATCATGGCCGGGTCGCCCTGCCCGATCGAGGTGATGAAGCGCGTCGTGGACCGGATGAACCTGCGCGAGATCACCATCGCCTACGGCATGACCGAAACCAGCCCGGTCAGCTTCCAGAGCTCGACCGCGGACCCGATCGAGCGCCGGGTCAGCACGGTCGGGCGCATCCACCCGCACGTCGAGGTCAAGATCGTGGACGTCGAGGGCCGCATCGTGCCCCGCGGGATGGCCGGCGAGCTCTGCACCCGCGGCTACAACGTCATGCCCGGCTACTGGGACGACGAGGAGCGGACCCGCAGCGTGATCGACGCCGCCCGCTGGATGCACACCGGCGACCTGGCCGTGATCGACGCGGAAGGCTTCTGCAACATCGTGGGCCGCATCAAGGACCTGGTCATCCGCGGCGGCGAGAACGTCTATCCGCGCGAGGTCGAGGAATTCCTCTACGGCCATCCCTCGATCCTGGACGTGCAGGTGTTCGGCGTTCCGGACGAGCGCTATGGCGAGGAGGTATGCGCCTGGATCCGGCTGCGCCCCGGCGCGACCCTGACCGAAGCCGAGGTGCAGGCCTATTGCCGCGGCCAGATCGCGCACCAGAAGATTCCGCGCTACGTGCGCTTCGTCGACGAATTCCCGATGACGGTCACGGGCAAGATGCAGAAATTCATCATGCGCGAGACGATGGAACGCGAACTGGGGACGAGCGCCTTCGCCACCGCATGACAGGATCGTGAAGCAACGTCACACAGCATGGTTGAAAACCGCGGCCATTCGCCCCAAAAGAGGGTCATGCCGAGCTTCACCAAGTTGGTGCCGGAGGGCGACAATGTACCGCGCGAAGTCTGCGACTCGTGCGGTTATGTCGCGTACGATAATCCCAAGGTCGTCGTCGGGTCCGTCGTGGTGAGCGAAGGCCGCGTCCTGCTCTGCCGCCGGGCCATCGAGCCGCGGCGCGGTTTCTGGACCCTGCCGGCCGGATATCTCGAGCATGGCGAGACGCTGGCCGAAGGTGCGGCCCGCGAGGCGCAGGAGGAGGCGGGCGCCGACATCCGTTCGGATGGCGTGCTGGCCCTCTACAACATCAGCCGGATCGGCCAGATTCAGGTCATGTTCCGTGCCCAGTTCGCCGGGGCGGTCGAATTCGCACCCGGCATTGAAAGTCTCGACGTCCGTTTGTTCGGCTGGGACGAGATCCCGTGGGACGAGCTGGCGTTTCCGTCCGTGCGCTGGGCCTTGAATGCCTGGCGCGAGGCGGGCGATGCCCCGCTCGGCGCACCGGCGCACAACCCGGCCAGCGACGAGCGCGGCACGAACCGTCTGGTGTCCGAGGTGGTCCTATGAAGAAGGTGTGGCTCTTAGCTCTTAGTCTTCCCATCATGGCCGCGGCGCCGCTGCAACCCCCGCTCACCTTGGCCGTCCCAGCCGATGACGGCTTCTCGCTCAGCCAGCCCGCCGCGCCCGCCGGCGTGCCGCCGTTCCAGCCGGCGCCGCTGCCCAATCGCGACCTGTCGAGGCCGCAGGCGCCGCGGGCCAGCAACGAGCCGTCATTGGCCCCCACCTTGTTCACCACGCGAACGCAGTTCCGAGGTGACGGCTTCTCGCCCGGGTCGACCGCGCAAAGTGAACAGGAACGCAAACTGAAGCCCGGCGCCGGCTTCAGCCTGCACATGCCGCTGTCGCCGCAATAGCGGTCCCGCCAACAGCCCCTTGGCAAATCGCCCTCTCCACGCCACTTTTGACTAAGCAGAGGGATTTGACATGCGGGCACAACAAGCACGTCGGCGCCAACAAGCAGCAGCACAGGCCAAGGCGGTCGATGCTGTCTCGATCGCGGTGACCACTGGGCTCGGTCTGATGGGTCTGCTCGCCGGGCTCGCCGCCCTCCTGCACTAGGCGGCGTCGGCGCCAACTAGGCCGCGCGCAAAGTCCATCGCTTCGAACGGCCGCAGATCGTCGGCCTTCTCTCCCACCCCGACCGCATGCACTGGCAGCGCGAAAGCCTGCGCCAACGCGACCACGATGCCGCCGCGGGCGCTGCCGTCCAGCTTGGTGACGACTAGGCCGGTGATTTCGACGATCTCCTTGAAGACGCGAACCTGCTCCATGGCGTTCTGACCCGTCGTCGCGTCGAGCACCAGCAGCGTCGAGTGTGGCGCCGTTGGATCTTGCTTGCGGATCACCCGGATGATCTTCGCCAGCTCCTCCATCAGCGCGCCCTTGTTATGCAGCCGCCCCGCCGTGTCGATCAGCAGCACGTCGGCCCGTTCCGCCTTGGCCCGCCTCAGCGCATCGAACGCCAACCCGGCCGGATCCGCCCCCGGCGCACCCGACACCACCGGCGCCCCGGTCCGCTCGCCCCAGATCTGCAGTTGCTCCACTGCCGCGGCGCGGAACGTGTCGCCGGCGACCAGCATGGAGCGGAGTCCGGCGTTGCGGTAAGTCTGCGCGAACTTGCCGATCGTCGTGGTCTTGCCGGTGCCGTTCACTCCCACGACTAGCACGACGTGCGGCTTCAGCGACCGGTCGATCTCGAGCGGGATCGCCACCGGGCCGAGCATGATCGCGATCTCCTGGCTCAGCGCCAGCTTGACCTCCTCGTCCGTCACGTTCTGCCCGAACCGGGTCCGGCGGAACTCGGCGATGATCTGCTCCGCCGCAGCCGGGCCCAGATCGGCGGTGATCAGCGTCTCCTCGAGCGCCTCGAGCGCCTCGTCGTCCAACCGCTTCTTGGTCAGTGCGGCGCTGATGCCGCCGGAGAGCTTCTGCGTGCTGCGGCTCAAGCCCTCCTTGAGCCGCGAGAAGAACCCTAACGCCATCAGCCCGCCTCTACGCCGTCCGCCGACGCCGCCGATACCGTCAGCGCGACGAGCGCGCCGACCGGGTGGACGTCGCGGAGCTGCACCTTGGTGAAATGTTCGCTGTGCCCGACGCCGCCGCGCTCGACCACGACCCGGATACGGCGACCGACCTGCCCCAGATGGAACGCCGCCGCCGCCGCTCTGCCCTGCTGGCGCAGCGCCTCGGCCCGGGCCCGGCGCACCGGAACCGGCACCGGCGGCATGCGCGCGGCGGGGGTGCCCGGCCGGTCGCTGAACGGGAACACGTGCACATAGGGGATCGCCGCCGCTTCGATCGTGTCCAGCGTCTCCCGCTGATGCGCGTCGGTCTCGGTCGGGAACCCGGCGATCAGGTCGGCCCCGATCGCGATCCCCGGTCGCAGCCGGCGCGCCCGGGCGATCACGTCCAGCGCATCTTCCCGCGAATGCCGCCGCCGCATGCGCTTGAGGATCAGGTCCGAGCCCGCCTGCAGCGACAAGTGCAGATGCGGCATCAGCCGCTCCTCCTCGGCGAGCGCCCGCCACAGCGCCGGGTCGATCGCCGCCGGGTCGAGCGAGGAGAGGCGCAGCCGCATGAGTTCCGGCACCTCGCGCAGGATCCTGCGCACCAGCTCGCCGAGCCCGGCCTCGCCGCTGTGGTAGCTCGCCAGGTCCACCCCGGTCAGCACGATTTCGTTGATCCCGGCCTCGGCCAGTGCCCGGACGTGCCGGACCGCGTCGGCCACCGGCACCGAGCGGCTGGCGCCGCGGCCCTGCGGGATGATGCAGAACGTGCAAGCATGGTCGCAGCCCTGCTGCACGTCGAGGAACGCGCGCGCCCGGCCGGCCATGCCGCGAACGGCCTGCGCCGAATGCGTCCGCAGCGCACCGATGTCGCCGACCGCGCCCGGCGCGCCCGGAAGCCAACTCGCCGCGTCCAGCTTCTCGGCATTGCCCAGAACCCGGCTCACCCCCGGCAACCCGGCCCATTTGCCCGGCGCGATCTGCGCCGCGCAGCCGGTGACCACGATCGCCGCCGACGGCCGCTCCCGGTGCACTCGCGCGACCGCCTTGCGGCACTGCCGCTCCGCCTCCGCCGTCACCGCGCAGGTGTTGACCACCACCGTGTCCTGCAGGGCCGCCGCATGGCCGCGGATCACTTCGCTCTCGAACGCGTTGAGTCTGCAGCCGAAAGTCAGGATCTCGAGGCTCACAAGCCGACCTCACCCCGAAAGCTGGTCGCGACCGGCCCGGTCATCAGCACCCGCCCCGCCTCGGTCACGTCGATCTCGAGCGTGCCGCCATCCATCTCGATCGCGACATGCCGCTCGATCAGCCCGCGCCGATGCGCATTGACTGCCGTCGCACACGCCCCGGAGCCGCAGGCCAGCGTCATGCCGGCGCCGCGCTCCCATACCCGCAGCCGCAGCCGACCACGGTCGAGGACGTTCGCGAAGCCGACATTGACCCGGTCCGGGAACAGCGCGTGCCGCTCCAGCGCCGCGCCGTCGCGCTCGACGAGGTCGGGATCGTCGACGAAGAAGGTGACGTGCGGATTGCCGACGGAGCACGCGGCCGGGTCGCCGGCGAGCGGCAGATGCAGCGTGTCGACCGCGTACGCCAACGGCACGTCCTGCCAGCCGACCTTGGCCACGCCCATGTCGACGCGCACGCGGCCATCGGCCAGCCGCTCGGCCGGGAGATCGCCGGCGACGGTGCGGATGACCTGATACGGGCGCCCGTTCTGCTCGAACAGCAACTCGGCGACGCAGCGCGTGGCGTTGCCGCAAGCGCCGGCCTCCGACCCATCCGGGTTGCGGATACGCATCAGCAGGTCGGCATCGGTGTGCGGCGGCGGTGGATGCAGGGTGATGAACTGGTCGCAGCCGATCCCGCGCCGCCGGTCGGCCAGGTGCCGGACCTGCTCGGGCGAGAAATCGATGGCGGTGGCACGCTCGTCGAAGATGACGAAGTCGTTGCCCGCTCCGTGCATCTTCATAAAAGGAATGGGCATGGTGGGCCTGCTATAGGCCATCCCGGACGCCCGCGAAACTCGATCGGCCAATCGCGTGTGCTGAAACTTTTTCTGCAACCCCACGTAGCTTCCGGTTGCTCCTTTTTCCGAGGGTGACATGGTATCCGGTAGTCAAAACGTCGAGCAGGCTTCAACCAAGACCATCGCCGAAACCGGCATCGCCGAACGAGAGTTCTCGATCTTGGCGGCCATCGTCAAAGCCGCCGAACTCGTCGATACGCTGGCCAGCCCAGGGCCGTTTACCGTCTTCGCGCCGACCGATGCGGCGTTTGCCAAGCTGCCGGCCGGCAAGGTCGACCTGCTGTTCAAACCCGAGAACCGGCGCAAGCTGACCGCGTTCGCGACCTATCACATCCTGGCAGGACAATTGACGCTGGCCGATATCCGCCAGCGTTTCCGCGCCAATGACGGCCACCTGACGTTGCGGACCGTCGAAGGCGACACCATCGCGGTCGAGGAAGATGGCGAACGAGTGCAGATCGTCGACTCGCGCGGCACCCATGCGGCCGTGACCAAATCCGATCTGCTGCAATCGAACGGCGTTATTCACGTTATGGACTCCGTTCTGTCTCCTCTTGCATGGTAGACAGCGCGAGAGGCTCCGCGAGTCCCTGGGCGTGGTTTGGGCCGGGTGGTCCGGGGCAGTGGGGAAAGCACAGTGTCAGCAACCGCATCGGACCTCGCGGAACTTCTGGTGCGCGTGAGCGCGGGCGATCAGGCGGCGTTTCACACGGTCTACCAGCGTACCTCCGCGAAACTGTACGGCGTCATCTTGCGCATCGTGAAAGGCCGCGAGTTGGCCGACGAGGTGCTGCAGGATAGCTACCTCCGCATCTGGCAGAGCGCATCGAAATACGTCCCGGCCTCGGGGCGGCCGATGACCTGGATGATCGCGATCGCGCGATACGCCGCCATCGACGTGGTGCGCAAGCGCGCCCACGATGCGGAGTTTTCGGAGATCGAACTGCCGGAGCGCTCGGACGATCCGGAGCGCCAGGTCATCGTCCAGGATCAGCTCGGCCGCTGCCTCGGTCGCCTCGCCGCACCTCAGCTCGAATGCGTGGTGCTGGCCTATTGCAACGGCTACTCGCGGGAAGAGTTGGCCCGTCACTTCAGCGCGCAAGTTCCAACCATCAAAACGTGGCTCCACCGGGCACTTACCGCACTTCGAATTTGTTTGGAGGCCGCATGAGTGAAACAGACCGTGAGATGGACTGCGCGGAGTTCGTGCTCGGCACCTTGACGGCCGGCGAGCGCGCCGGGTTGCAGCGTGAGATGGAGACGGATCAGCGGCTCCGCGACCATGTGCTGCGCTGGGAGGATTGGCTGGCGGGATTGAACGACGTCATCCCCGAAGTGGAGCCCGGTGCGGCGCTCTGGCCCAGCATCGAGCGCGGCCTGCGCCCGGAGGCGGCGCGTCCCGTCGTCGACATGTCCTTGCCGTTGCGCCGGTCCCGCGCCCGCTGGCGGGCTGCGACCCTCGCGTTCGGCGCGCTGGCGGCCGGTCTGGCGCTGTTCATCTCGACCGAGTGGCTGCGGCCCGAACGCCCGGCGTATCTGGCCGTCATCAACCGGAGCGGCGACCTCCCGGCGCTGATC
>CAZZVQ010000073.1:0-26017 GCA_964657565.1 uncultured Acetobacteraceae bacterium | reverse complement strand
CATTGCGTACGTTGCAATCATCGATGTCATAGGCGCGCGGGATGGCCAGCATCACGATCCGAAATCTCGAAGACAGCCTCAAGTCGCGCCTGCGTGTACAAGCAGCCTTCCATGGCCGCTCGATGGAAGACGAGGCGCGCGACATCCTCCGCTCGGCACTGAACCGCGAGCCAAGCCTGCCGGGTAAGCTCGCGGCCTCCATCCGCGCTCGCTTCGCGCCCTTCGGCGGCGTCGAGTTGCCGACGATCCCGCGCGAGCCGCTGCGCGAGCCGCCGTCCTTCGACGCGTGATCCTGCTCGACACCAACGTCCTCTCGGAACTGATGCGGGCGACTCCGAGTGCGGCTGTCGAGCACTGGCTGAGCGCACAGCCCGGCACCAGCCTGTTCATCTCGGCCATTACCGAGGCCGAGCTGCGCTATGGCGCCGCCCTGCTGCCGAGCGGCAAACGGCGCTCCGCCCTCATCGCAGCGATCCACGACATGCTGGAGGAGGATTTCGTCGGCCGCATCCTGCCCTTCGACCGAGGGGCCGCCCAGGCCTTCGCCACGATTGCGGCCGACCGCCGTGGCGCCGGCCGCCCGATTTCGCAAGCAGACGCCCAGATCGCCGCCATCGCCCGCTCCCGCGGCGCCTCCTTGGCCACACGGAACCTGCCTGACTTCGACGGCTGCGGGATCGAGATCATCGATCCGTGGCACGCGACACCCCCGGCCGCGTATTCCACGCCGGGCACGCCCATTGCATGAACCAGCCCATGACACGCCCCTTCCATCTCGGCTGGTTCTGCAACTTCACCGCGGGAGACTGGAACGCCCCCTTCGCCCCCACCCAATCCCCCTGGGACGGCAAGTTCTACGTCGAGATGGCCCAAGCCCTCGAGCGCGCCTGCTTCGACTACATCATGCTGGAGGACACGCTGATGGTGTCCGAAGCCTGGAAGGGCACCGCCGAGGGCACCCTCAAATGGGCGCTCCAAGCCCCCAAGCACGACCCGCTCCCCCTCGCCGCCATGATCGGCAGCGCCACCACCCGCCTCGGCGTCGTCGCCACCATGTCCACCATGGCCTACCCGCCCTTCATGCTGGCCCGCCTCGCCACCACAATCGACCACATCTGCGGCGGCCGCTTCGGCTGGAACATCGTCACTACCGGCGAAGACACCGCCGCCCAGAATTTCGGCATGGACAAGCTGCCCGAGCGCGAGGACCGCTACGCCATGGCCGACGAATACGTCGAGCTAGTGACCCAGCTCTTCGGCTCCTGGGACAGCGACGCCGTCGTCATGGACCGCGAGCGCGGCATCTACGCCGACCACACCAAAATCCGCACCATCGACTTCAAGGGCAAGTATTTCTCCTGCCGCGGCCCCCTCAACACGGTCCCCTCCCCCCAAGGCAGACCCGTCTACGTCCAGGCCGGCGGCTCCCCCCGCGGCCGCGGCTTCGCCGCCCGCGTCGCCGACAGCATCATCGCCACCGCCAACGGCGCCGAGGGCATGAAGGCCTACCGCGACGACGTCCGCGCCCGCGCCGCCGCCGGCGGCCGCGACCCCGACGCGATCAAGGTCCTCTTCCTGATCTACCCGGTCGTCGGCGTCACCGAGGACGAGGCCGAAGCCAAGTACCAGCGCATGGTCTCCGCCCCGGGCTTCATCGAGGCCGGACTGGCCATGATGGGCACCGTCACCGACATCGACTTCTCGCAATACGACCTCGACCAGCCCCTCCCCGGCAAGCTCACCACCAACGGCGAGCAGGGCTCCCTCGACAAATTCCAGCAATGGGGCACCGGCAAGACCCTGCGCCAACTCGCCAGCGAGCGCTACGACGGCGGCCTCCGCCTCGTCGGCACCCCCGACCAAGTCGCCCGCCGCATGGGCGAAGCCATGCAAGCCATCGGCGGCGACGGCTTCCTCATCAGCACCCCGTTCCAACTCACCAGCCGCCAGCGCATCATAGAAATCACCGAAGGCCTCGTCCCCGCCCTACAACGCCAAGGCCTAGTCCGCACCACCTACAAAGGAACCACCCTCAGAGAAATCCTCGCCGAATTTTAACTCAACCAACCCATCCCAACCGTCACCCACGGACTTGATCCGTGGGCCCACGGCGCCGAAAGCGCGATGCCGGATATCGGAGTCCCTAACCCACCCCCTCCAAAGCCTCCGAAGCCTCCAGCCATGCCATCTCGGCTGCTTCAGTCTCCCGCCCGATCGCCGCCAGCCGCTGGTTCGCCGCCGTCACCTCCCCCGCCCGACCCGGCGCATACATCCCCGCATCCGCCAGCTTAACCTCGATCCGAGCCCTCTCCGCCGCCAGCTTGGCCAACAACGCCTCCGCATCCTTCGCCTGCCGCCGCAGCGGCGCCAACTGCGCCCGCACCTCCGCCCGGTCCCGCCGATCGTCCCGCCGGCTCGGCGCCTCCGCCTTCCCCGCCGGCCGCCCCCGCTCCGACAGCAGCGCCCGATACTCGTCCATATCCCCCGCGAACGACTTCGCCGTCCCGTCCGCCACCAGCCACAGCCGATCCGCCACCAAATCGACCAAATGCGGATCATGCGTGATCAGCACCACCGCCCCTTCGAAAGCCGCCAAGGCGCGAACGAGAGCTTCGCGAGCATCGATGTCCAAATGGTTCGTCGGCTCATCGAGAATTAACAATTGCGGCGCATCCCGCGTCGCCAGCGCCAGCAGCAACCGCGCCTTCTCACCGCCGGAAAGAGCAGAAATCTTGTTCCCCGCCCGATCCGCATCCAGCCCGAACCGCGCCAACTGGCTCCGCACCTGCGGCGGCGTCGCTTGCGGCAGCGCCCTTGTCATGTGGTCGATCGGCGTCTCTTCCATCACCAGCTCGTCCGTCTGGTGCTGCGCGAAATACCCCACCCCCAGCTTCGGCGCCCGCCGCATCGTCCCCGACAGCGGCTCCAACCGCCCCGCGATCAGCTTTGCCAGTGTGCTCTTCCCGTTGCCGTTCGACCCGAGCAGCGCGACCCGGTCATCCATATCGAGACTGAGGCTCACATTCGACAGCACCGGTCGCCCCGCATACCCGATCGACACCCGCTCCAGCGTCAGGATCGGCGGCGACAGCCGCTTCGGCATTGGAAAATCAAACTTGGTCGGCGCATCCTCCACCACCGACTCCAGCACCGGCAGCTTCTCCAGCGCCTTGATCCGCGACTGCGCCTGCCGCGCCTTCGTCGCCTTCGAGCGGAACCGGTCCACGAACGACTGCATGTGCGCCCGCTGCGCCGCGATCCGCTCCGCCATCCGCGATTGCTGCATCGCCTGCTCGGTCTTGATCCGCACGAACTCGTCGTATCCGCCCGGCGTCAGGCTCAGCTTGCCCCGGTCCAGATGCGCGATCGCCTCCACCGCCCGGTCCAGCAGCCCCCGGTCATGGCTGACGATCAGCGCCGCCCCCGGAAACCGCGCCAGCCACCCCTCCAGCCACAGCGTCGCCTCGAGGTCGAGATGGTTCGTCGGCTCGTCCAGCAACAACAAATCCGGATTGGCGAACAGCGCCGACGCCAGCGCCACCCGCATCCGCCACCCGCCCGAGTAATCGCTCACCGGCCGCGCCTGCGCCGCCGCGTCGAACCCCAACCCGGCCAGGATCGCCGCCGCCCGGGCCGGCGCGCTCTCCGCCCCGATCGCCCGCAACCGCTCATGGATCTCCGCCTGCCGCCCCGGCTCCGCCCCCTCCTGCTCCGCCAGCAGCGCCACCCGCTCCGTATCCGTCGCCAACACCGTCTCGACCAGGCTCTCCGGCCCCGACGGCGCCTCCTGCTTCACCTGCGCCAGCCGCGCCCGTGCCGAGATCGTGATCGCCCCGCCATCCACGCCCAGCTCGCCCATGATGGCCTTCAGCAGCGTGCTCTTGCCCGCCCCGTTGCGCCCCACCAGCCCGATCCGCCGCCCCGGATCCACCCGCAGCGTCGCCTCGTCCAGCAGGGTCCGCCCCGCCATCCGCAGCGTCACGCCATCGATCACCAACAGGCTCATGCGCCCAGACTACCCGACTTGCCCAGTCGGATCGACTGGCCTAAAGCGCGACACCTCTTTCAGACCGAGACCACCATGACCGAACACACCCTTTCGATCCTCAAGCCCGACGCCACCCGGCGCAATCTCACCGGCAAGATCAACGCCGTCTTCGAGGAAAACGGTTTGCGCATCGTCGCCCAGAAGCGCATGCGTCTGTCCCAGGCCCAAGCCGAAGCCTTCTACGGCGCCCACAAGGAACGCGGCTTCTTCCGCGACCTCGTGACCTTCATGACCTCCGGCCCCGTCGTCGTCCAAGTCCTCGAGGGCCCCGACGCCATCGCCCAAAACCGCAAGCTCATGGGCGCCACCAACCCGGCCAACGCCGACGAAGGCACCATCCGCAAGCTGTTCGCCGAAAGCATCGAGGCCAACAGCGCCCACGGCTCCGACAGCCCGGAAGCCGCCGCCCAAGAGATCGCCTTCTTCTTCGCGGGCACCGAAATCGTTGGCTGACAAAAGTTTGACCGTCGCGTCGCGCCTTGTTGCAGCCGCCGGCCTGTTGCTGGCCGGTTGCGCCGCCCAGCCGGCGCCCATCGTGCTCAGCGCCCCGGCGAGCCCCCCCAGCGGGATCGAGGGGCGCTATCGCGGCACCGCGCGGCTGATCCGCTCCGACAACCGCTTCTGCCCCCGCAGCGGCCCGCGCGTCTACGAGCTGCAGAACGGCGTGGTCACCCTTTCCTACCAGGGCGCCGGCCGCGCCCGCATCCCGCTGACGGCGCCAATCGGCGCCAACGGCGATTTCGACACCTCCGACGGCCAAGGCCGTCTCGAGGGCAAGGCCACCAACGGCGCCCTCACCCTCACCATCGCCAGCCAATACTGCGAACACCACTGGACCATGCGCCTGATCAACTGATCGGCCGATCAGCTTCTCGCGGCGAACATCCGCGAGAAGCTGATCACGCAGGCAACGCCCGCAAAGCAGGCGCCCAACGCCAAAGCCAGCGACGGGCCATGCGCCACCGAGATGCCGAAGCACAGCGCGACCAGCGCCGCCCCGGTCGATTGCCCCAGCAGCCGCGACGTCGCCACGATGCCCGAGGCCCCGCCGCTCCGGCCCGGCGGTGCGCTTGACATGATCGCCCGCAGATTGGGCGACTGGAAGAAGCCGAACCCGGCCCCACAGATCAGCATGCGCCACACGATGGACGATCCCTCCGCGCCATCCGGCAACGTCGCCATCAGCGCCAGCCCCAGCGCGAGCAGCGCCATCCCGATCCCGCCCAGGATCGCCGGCGGGAACCGGTCCGACATCGGCCCCGCCACCGGCGCCATCAACGCCGTCGCCACCGGCCACGGCGTCAGCAACAACCCGGTATCCACCGCACTCCGCCCCATGCCCATCTGGAACAGGAACGGCAACGCCACGAACGACAGCCCCTGCGCCGCGAACGAGCACATCGACGTCAGCGACGACAACGCGAACATCGGCCGCCGATACAGATCGATCGGCAGCAGCGGCACCGGCAACCCCAACTGCCGCCGCACCAGCAAGAATCCGGCCACCACCGCCACCCCCAGCAGCGCCACCGTCTGCCCCGCCGACGCCCGATGCGCCGCCTCGCCAATGGTGAAGATCAGCGCCCCGAAGAACACCGCGTTCAACACCCCGCTCTGCCAGTCGAACCGGTGCGACGACAGCGGCGTATCCGGCAGCGCCCGCATCCCCAGCAGCATCGCCGCGACCCCGATCGGCACGTTCACCGCGAACAACATCGGCCACGGCCCCAGCGACAGCAGCCCGGCCGCGATGCTCGGCCCCAGCGCCGTGCCCACGCCCACCACCATCGCGTTGAACCCGACCCCCCGCCCGAGTTGCCTGGCCGGATAGATGAACCGGATCAGCGCCGTATTGACGCTCATGATCCCCGCCGCGCCCATCCCCTGCAGCACCCGCGCCACCGTCAGCGTCGGCAACGACCAGCTCATCGCGCACAGCAGCGACGCCACCGTGAACAGCCCGAGCCCCCACAGATACACCCGGCGGAACCCATGGATCTCCCCCAGCGTCGAAAGCGGCAACAGCGTCGCCACCAGCGCCAGCTGGTACGCATTGACCACCCAAACCGAAGCCGCCGGGCTAGCCTGCACATCCCTGGCGATCGTCGGCAGCGCCGTATTGGCGATCGACGTATCCAGCGACGCCATCCCCACCGCCAGAATGATCGTCGCCACCGCCCATCTGCGCTGCGCGGGTGGCACCCCATCCTGAACCACAGCCCGTCCTGCTCCCTCTCCCCCCGGGAGAGGGCCGGGGTGAGGGCCTACCGTCTGCGAACCCACGCTCACTCCGCCGCGTCCAACCCGAACTGAGCCTCATGCAGCCGCCGATACGCCCCACCCCGCGCCAGCAGCGCCAGATGCGACCCCTGCTCCAACACCCCCTCCGGCGTCAGCACCACGATCCGATCCGCCCGCCGTATCGTCGCCAGCCGATGCGCCACCACCAGCGTCGTCCGCCCCTCCGCCAGCTCCGCCAGCGACCGCTGGATCGCCATCTCCGTCTCGCTATCCAGCGCCGACGTCGCCTCGTCCAGGATCAGGATCGGCGGATTCTTCAGGAAGATCCGCGCGATCGCGATCCGCTGCCGCTGCCCGCCCGACAGCCGCGCCCCCCGCTCGCCGATCTCGGTATCCAGCCCCTCCGGCAAACTATCGACGAACTCCTCCAGCCGCGCCCGCCGGATCGCCGCCCGGATCTCCTCCGCCGACGCCCCCAGCCGGCCATACGCCACGTTCTCCCCTACGCTGCCCGCGAACAGGAACACGTTCTGCTCGACGATCCCGATCTGCCGCCGCAGCGACTGCCGCGTCACATCCCTGATATCGACGCCATCGATGGTGATCCGCCCGCCATCCGGCCCAGGATCCGGATCGTAGAACCGCGGCAACAGCGCACACAGCGTCGTCTTCCCCGCCCCCGACGGCCCCACCACCGCCACCGTCTCCCCGGCTCCGATCGCGAGGTCGAGCCCCTTCAACACCGGCCGCTCCGCCCCATACCCGAACGACACCCGCTCGAACCGGATCTCGCCGCGGAACCGCCCTGCCTCCGGCGCGCCGGGCTTGTCCTGCACGTCCGGCACCAGCGCCAGCAGCTCGCGATACCGCCGGAACCCGGCCAGCCCGCGCGGATAGATCTCGATCATCGTCCCGATCTTGTCCAACGGCCGATAGAACACGCTGACCAGCAACAGGAACGCCACGAAATCACCGACCGACAGCCCCCCGCGCACGATCAGCACCGTCCCCGCCAGCATGACCACGATCTGAACCAACCGCATGCTGAGGTAATTGAGCGTCAGGCTCTTCGCCATGATCCCGTACGCGCCGATCTTCTCCGACCGGTACGCCTCGTTCTCGACCGCGAACAGCGTCTGCTCGTGCGTCTCGTTGGCGAACGCCTGCACCACCCGGGCGCCGCCCACGTTCTCCTCGACCCGCGCATTGAACCGCGCGACCCGGCTGAACTGCGCCCGCCAAACCTTGTCCATCCGCGCCCCGTAATGCACGATCAGCCACGTCGCCACCGGCACCACCAGCAACGCCACCAGCGCCAACGGCCAACTCACCAGCAGCATCAGCACGAACGCGCCCAGGAACGTCAGCACCGCGATCAGCGCATCCTCCGGCCCGTGATGCGCCACCTCCCCGATATCGGCGAGATCGGTGGTGATCCGCCCGACCAGATGTCCGGTCTTCTCCCCGTCATAGAACCGCATCGACAGCGCATGCAGATGATCGAACGCCCGCTTTCTGAGCTCCGTCTCGATCGACACGCCCAGCACGTGCCCCCAATACGTCACCACCGACAGCAGCATCGCCGCCCCGACATACAGCACCAGCAGCCCGGCGATCGCCATCAGAATCGGCCCCATCTGCGCCCGCGGCAGCAATTGGTCGACGAACGCCCGCACCGCCATCGGAAAGCCCAGCTCGAGCACCCCCGACACCGCCGCCGCCCCGAACACCGCCAACAACAACCGCCGATGCGGCCGATAATACGACCGAAAATCGCGCCACATCAGCCCATCGCTCCTGTTCGCCCGCAGTGGACATGATCTGACGGCCGGCCCTCCGGGACCAGCTTCAATCCATCAACCCAGCGCTCCATCTCGGAAAAGCGTTCCGCGACGAACGGCCGTGCGCCGATAATGCGTTTGACAGCATATGCCTCAAAGCACATCTTACGGCAATGCCGTGGGAAGTGGAGTTTCACCCCGAGTTCGCCGCGGAATTCGTGGAACTGCCCCAAACGATCCAGCACGAGATCCTCGCTCACGCGATCGCGCTGCGGGAATTTGGGCCGACGCTAGGACGCCCCCTGGTCGACACGCTGAAGGGTTCGAAGCTGGCGAACCTCAAGGAGCTACGGTTCAAGGCTGCTGGCGGGGTTTGGCGGATCGCCTTCATCTTCGACGAGCGGCGTGTCGGCCTTCTGCTCGCCGGTGGCGACAAGCGGGGCTCGAACGAGAAGCGGTTCTACGACGCGCTGATCAAGCTGGCCGAAGAAAGGACCTAACGTGGGAGCAAGAACGATGGGCAAGCGAGTGTCACTCGAGGCGATGCTGGACAGGCTTTCGCCCGACCATCGAAGCACGGTCGAAGCGCGGGGCGAGACGATCATTGCCGAGGAGTTCACCCGGCGCGCGCTCCGCGAAGCCAGGGGCGAGACGCAGAGATCGCTCGCGGCAAAGCTCGGGATCAATCAGGAGAATGTGTCCCGGATCGAGCGGCGCTCCGACATCATGATCTCCACCCTGAGCGACTATCTCGCCTCGATGGGGGGCAAGTTGACGCTCCTGGTCGAATTCGAGGGCCGGCCGCCCGTCAAGATTACCGGCTTCGACCTAGGGGAACCAGCGGAGGCGGACCCGGCCGAGTAACCGAGGGTGGTGTCCGCGGCGGGATTCGAACCCACGGCCCCAGGATTCATCCCACTTCGGCTTTCGCCGCCACCCCCGCCCAAATGGAACGGGGAGCGTTCGTGGTCTGGACTGTCCCTTCGCCCTAGGTTTCGCAACCCGTAGGCGCCGCCCGTCCAGTCTCTACACCGTCCCCCACATGCGGGGGCTTGGCTCGGGATCGGCATGGCGCACGCGACGCACCGAAGCGTTCCCCGACTTTGAGCAGATCCGCCGCGCGGTTTCCCCTCGCGACGCCCAATTCACCACTAGGAATCCTGTGCTCTATCCTGCTGAGCTACGCGGACACACACCCACACACGATAACCCGGCGGGATGGCCAACGCCACCCCCGCCGATCCAAACCGTCAGCGCGTCGACTTCTTCGCCGGTGTGCGCCGCCGGGTCGTGGTCGTCGTCGTCGGCACGCTGCCCGCCGCCGGCGCCGCCACCGCAGGCACGCCCTCGCCACGGGTCACCGTCACCGCGACCTTCACCAGCGAATCCGCACCCCCCGCCGGCCTGAGCGCGACCGAGAACTGGTCCGCTCCGACATAGCTCGGGGCCGGCGTATACTCGGCCCGGGTCTCGCCGTTCCATTTGCGGATCAGCAGCTCGCCATGCGTCGGCCGCTGCTTGACCAGGCCAAGCTCGAACGCCTGCCCCGACGTCACCGACGCGCGATACGCGCACCAGCCGTCATTGGTCATGCTGATCGTCGACGTCACGGTGGCGCCGGGCGTGGGCTGGACCGGCGTGAAGGTGCAGGTCTTGGCGATGCCTTCCTTCAGCTCGTCGGTCGCTACCACCGGCTGCGGCGTCGGCTGGGCGCAACCCTGCAAGGCAAGCACGGCCGCCGCAGCGACCGCAAACAGACGATAGGACAAGGGAAACTCCGCGTGCAAAGCAAGTTAGGGCCCCCTCCTAAAGCACCGTCACCGCCGCGCCAAGCCGTTAACCGAGAGAGAATACGTATTCCGACTCTGACCGCCATCCCTCGCCGGGCCGCAACACCGTCGACGGGAAGCCAGGGTGGTTCGGACTGTCTGGGTAATGCTGCGTCTCGAAGCAAACACCATCCCCCGACCGATACGCCCGCCCGGATGGCCCCACCAACGCCCCCGTCAGCTTGTTGCCCGAGTAGACCTGCACCGCCGGCTGGTCCGTCCGCACCGTCATGACCCGGCCGCTGCTGTCCTCGCGCAGCATCGCCGCCTCGCGCATCCCGCTGCCGCGCAGCACGAAACACGCATCGTAGCCCAGCCCAGCCACGATCTGCGGATGCGCCTCCCGCACCTGCGCCCCGACCCGGCGCATCTCACGGAAGTCGAACGGCGTGCCCGCCACGCCGAGCAGCGCCCCGGTCGGGATGGCGTCCGCCCGCAGCTCGACGATCGCATCCGCCGCCACGCGCAGCTCATGCCCCCAGACATCGCCGTTCCCCTCGCCGGCCAGGTTGAAGTAGCTATGGTTGGTCAGGTTCAGCACCGTCGGCCGGTCCGTTTCCGCGGTGTAGCCGATCCGCAGCGTGGTCCCCTCGACCGCGAACCGCACCCGCGTCTGCAGCCGCCCGGGGAACCCCTCCTCGCCATCCTCGCTGACATACGACAGCGTCACGGCGCGCCCATCCGCCTGCTCGATCGTCCAAACGCGCTTGCCGAACCCCTCCCGGCCGCCGTGCAGCGTGTTCTCGCCCTCGTTCTGCGGCAGCGTATAGGTGGCCCCGTCGAGCGTGAACCGTCCGCCGCCGATCCGGTTGGCATAGCGCCCGATCGTCGCGCCGAAGCTCGGGCTCCGGGTCTCATACTCCTCGAGCGTCGACAGCCCGAGCACGACGTTGTCGCGCCGTCCGTCCCGCCCGGGCACCTCCAGCCGCGCGATGATGCCGCCGTAGGTCAGCACCTCCGCCCGTATCCCGTCCGCGAGCGTCACCCGCTCGACAGTCGCCCCCGACCGGGTCCGGCCATAATGTTCGATCTGCGCCTGCATCCGGGCAGGGTAGCCGCTGCGGCCTCTAGGCGAAACATGCTGCCCCGGTATGTTGCCTGGATGGAGGACACGAACGACCGCCGCGCGCGCAGCAATGCGCTCCGATTGGCCGCGGCCCAGGCGCTGGCCGGCGCCAATGCCGTCGTGGTGTTCGCCACCGCCGCCATCATCGGCGTCACCCTCTCGCCCGACCGCAGCCTGGCCACGCTGCCCGTCTCCGTCTTCGTCTGCGGCATGGCCGCGGGCACGCTGCCGACCGGGGCCATCGCGCGGCATTACGGCCGCCGGGTCGCATTCCTCACCGGGAGCGGCATCGGCTGCCTCGCCGGCCTCGTCGCCGCCATTGCATTGCTGAGCGAATCCTTCGCGCTGTATTGCGTGGCCACTTTCATGGCCGGGCTCTACGGCGCGGTCGTCCAGAGCTTCCGCTTCGCCGCCGCCGACGGCGCCAGCCCGGCGTTCCGCCCGCGCGCCCTCTCCTGGGTGATGGTCGGTGGCGTCTTCTCCGGTGTGCTCGGGCCGCAGCTCGTCACCTGGACCATGAACCTCTGGCAGCCCTATCTGTTCGCCGCCAGCTACCTCGCCCAGGCCGTGGTCGCGCTCGTCACCATGGCGGTCCTCGCCGGCGTCGACCTGCCCCGCCCGGTGCGCGCCGACACCCAGGGCGGCCGCCCTCTCGTTACCATCGTGAGCCAGCCGCGCTTCATCGTCGCAGCGCTCTGCGGCGTGATCACCTACACGCTGATGAACCTGGTCATGACCTCGGCCCCGCTGGCCATGCGCCTATGCGGGCTACCGCTGTCGGCCTCCAACGCCACGATCCAGTGGCACGTGGTCGCCATGTATGGCCCGAGCTTCTTCACCGGCGCGATCATCGCCCGGTTCGGCGCCCAGCGCGTCGTCGCGGCCGGGCTGGTGCTGCTCGCCGCCGCGGCGGCCTGTGGGCTGGCGGGCATCGCGCTGGCCAACTTCACCATCGGCCTGATCCTGCTCGGCATCGGCTGGAATTTCGGCTTCGTCGGCGCCTCGTCGATGGTGCTCGAGACGCACCGGCCGGAGGAACGCACCCGGGTCCAATCGTTCAACGATTTCCTGGTGTTCGGCACGATGGCGATCGGCTCGTTCTCCTCCGGCCAGTTGCTCGTGCTGTATGGCTGGGCGACCGTCAACTGGGTCGTCTTGCCCCCGGTCGCGGTCGGCCTCGCCGCGCTGGCGATCTCAGGCATTCTCCGCGCCCGGACCCGGGAGCGGCTCGCTTAGGAACGCCTCAAGCCCGCTGCGTGGAGAGCAGGCCGCGCGCATAGAGCCACGCCACGTAGCCCAGCCACTTGAAGCCGAACTTCGCCCGCAGCGCCTCGACGCCGTACCGGCGCGCTTCGCTGACGTCGCCCTTCTTCGCCGCCCGGGTCGCGATCCGCTTGAGGGTGTAGACCCGCTCCCGCTGCGACCGCTTGCGCACCGCCTCCAGCCGCGCCGTCTTGATCAGGTTGTCGAACCAGCGCAGGCGCGAGGCATCTTTCTCTTCGTCCGGGACCGTGTTGGACGCGCTGACCCGGTTCGCCCCGGCGGGGATGTGATGCCGCGAGACCATGCGCGGGGTGTAGCCGATCGCCTCCGCCTGATCCAGCAGGCGGAAATACAGCTCGCGGTCCTCTTCATAAGTGATCCGGAGATCGAAGCCATTCAGCCGGTCGCGCAGCAGCGCAAGGCTGACGACCGTCGTGTTCAGGTGCGCAAAACCGTCGCTGAGCAGCGCATTCTCGACCGGGATCCGATAGCTGCCGTCATCCGCCGCGCTCGACCCGGCTTGTGGCAGCAAGCTCCCCCAATCCTCGGTCCAGATCGGCGGCGGTTGGACGCTGCCGTTGGTGAACATCGCCTCCTGGTCGGCGAAGTGCACATCCAGGCCGTGCCGCATCATGGTGGCGGTCGCCATCTCGAGATACGCCGGGTCGATCCATTCGTCGTCGTCGTCCAGAAACGCGACATAGGCGCCGGTGCAATGATCGATCCCGTGATTGCGCGGGAAACCCGGTCCGCGCCCCGACATGTCGGGCGGCAGCTTGAGATAGATCGCTCCAGGGCAAAGCGACTGGACCAAGGCCAGATTGGCGGCGCTCACAGGCTCCGAGTTGCTGTCATCGATCACGATCAGCTCGATGTCGGGATGGGTCTGACTGCTGACCGAGCGAAGCGAGCGGCCCAGCAAATCCGTGCGGTTGCGTGTCGGGATCACGACCGAGACTTTGCCAGCCATCGCCGCCGCCCTCGCTACGCCGGCATCACAGCCCGGAATTGTTCATCAGGACATGATACCCCTTGCCGCGCATGCAGTCCGCGCTGGACCCGCCCGTGAACGGGATCCAACTGCCGCTCACCTGCTCGCGGCAATCGGCGATGTCCCGGTTGTACTTGGTGTCGCTCACATTGATCCGGTCGATCATCGGTTCGGGCGACGCGCAGCCCGCGAGGGTCGAACCAGCGAGGGCAAGCATGGTGAGGCCGAGAATCTGTCGCATGATCTATCCTAGCACGCCGCTCAGGCTGCCGGCACCCATCGCCTGACGCACGAATAAACGCTTCAACCCGGGCAGCCGCTGCACGCCCGCGATCCCCAGATCGCGCACGCCGCGCACGATCGGGTTATCCGTGCTGAACAGCCGGTCGAGCGCGTCCGTGGCGCCCAACATGAGCAAATTCGCCCCCCGCCGCTGCCGCTGGTACTCCGCCAGCAGCGCCGGTGCCCCGGCATCCCCACCGGCCCGCACCGCCTCCAGCACCAGCTCCGACAGCGCGATCACGTCGCGGAAGCCAAGGTTCAGCCCCTGTCCGGCAATCGGATGGATCCCGTGCGCGGCGTCCCCGACCAGCACCAGCCGGGTGTCGACGTAACGCTGCGCATGCATCGCCGACAGCGGATACCGCCACCGCCGCCCCACAGGCCGGATCGCGCCGAGATGCGTGCCCAACCGCCTTGTCACCTCGCGCGCGAACACGGCGTCGTCCGTCGCATAGATCCGGTCCGCCAGGGCCGCCGCCTCGGTCCAGACGATCGCCGACACGTGCGGCGCGCCGTCGATGCCCACCATCGGCAATTGCGCGAAAGGACCGGCCGGCAGGAAATGCTCCAGCGCCACGTTGCCATGCGGCCGCTCATGCGCGATCGCCGCGACCAGGCCGCGTTGCTGATACGGCACCGTCGTCACCGCGATCCCCGCCTGCTGCCGCAGCGGCGACTGCCGTCCCTCGGCCGCCACCACCAGCTTGCAGCGGAAGCTCGGCCCGCCCGCCACCTCGACCACCGCACCCTGAGCGTCGCGGGTCACCCGAGCCGTCGCCGGCGCGTGCACCTGCAGCGTCGGCAGCGCCCGCAGATGCGCGTTCAGCGCCACGCGCAGGCTGCGCGCTTCCACCATCCAGCCGAACGGCTCACCCCCCGCCTGGCGGTGGTCGAAATGCAGATGCAGCCGCGATGCCGCCCGCCCCACCCGCCCGTCCGAGACCCTGATATCCTCGATCGGGCACACCGGCAGCGGCAATTTCGCCCAGACACCCGCGGCCTCCAGCAGCCGCCGCGACCCCGCCGCGACCGCATAGGCCCGCCCGTCGAAATCCGGATGCTCCATCGGCGGCAGGTCGGCCCGGTCGACCACGGCCACCCGGGCCCCGCCCTGGGCCAACCGGCACGCCAGCGTCCCACCCACCGGCCCGGCCCCAACGATGCAAACGTCTACGTCCTGCATTGGAAATCCCCTGCCCAGCAGCGCGCGTCCAAGCACACATGCCTAAATTCCAGGCACTTGGCCCTGGCCGATCCGCCGCGCCTTCGCTCACTCCCTGCATAAGCACGCGGCAGAGTAGCAGCAAGACGGGGCCAGACCGACCGGCGGCCTGATGATTTCGTCGCGGCACAGTTCTTGAAACGCGAGAGCCTGCGCCAGCCGCCGCTTTCTGCGTCGGAGCGCCGAACGAACCAAGAGAGGCGCTATGAAGCTTATCATGGCCATCATCAAACCCTTCAAGCTGGACGATGTGCGCGAGGCGCTCACGCCGCTGGGGGTCCAAGGCCTAACGGTGTCGGAAGTCAAAGGTTTTGGCCGTCAGAAAGGCCAGACCGAAATCTATCGCGGCGCTGAGTATCACGTGAACTTCCTGCCAAAGGTGAAGATCGAGGTGGCCGTCCCGGCCGACCTGGCCGAGCAGGTCGTCGAGGCCATCATCCGCTCCGCCCGGACCGGCAAGATCGGCGACGGGAAGGTTTTCGTGATGGACATGCAGCGCGCAGTCCGCATCCGCACCGGCGAAACCGACAACGAGGCCCTATGATGATGATGAGACTGCTACCCAGGAGACTGGCCGGGCTACTGCCCGCCCTGATGCTCTGCCTCGCCATGGCGCTGCCCGCCATGGCCCAAACCACGCCGTCCACCCCGCCGCCCGCCGCACCGAGCAGCGACACCGGCACCCCGGGCACCAGTGCCGCCCCGGCCGCCCCGGCCCCCGCCGCGGAAGCCAAGGTCGACACCGGGGACACCGCCTGGATGCTCACCAGCACCGCGCTCGTGCTGATGATGACCATCCCCGGCCTCTCCCTCTTCTATGCCGGCATGGTCCGCAAGAAGAACGTGCTCGCCACCATGATGCAGTCCTTCGCCATCACCGCGATCGTCACCGTGGTCTGGTTCGCGGTCGGCTACAGCCTCGCCTTCACCAACGGCAACGCCTACATCGGCGACTTCAGCCGCCTGTTCCTCCGTGGGATCGAGGTCGCCTGGGACAAGCCGTTCACGCTCGGCGCCGGCACCGATAACAGCACCGCCAACACGATCCCCGAGACCGTGTTCGTGATGTTCCAGATGACCTTCGCCATTATCACTCCGGCCCTCATCACCGGCGCCTTCGCCGACCGGATGAAGTTCTCCGCGATGGTGCTGTTCATGATCCTCTGGTCCATCTTCGTCTATTCTCCGATCGCCCACTGGGTCTGGAGCCCGCTCGGCTGGCTCAACGGCCTGGGCGCCGCCGACTTCGCCGGCGGCACCGTCGTGCACATCAACGCCGGCGTGGCCGGATTGATGTGCTGCCTCGTGATGGGCAAGCGGGTCGGCTACGGGCACGACAACATGGCCCCGCACAACCTCGCCTACGCCATCATCGGCGCCGGGCTGCTCTGGGTCGGCTGGTTCGGCTTCAATGCCGGCTCCGCCGTCGGCGCGGGCGGCCGTGCGGGCATGGCGATGCTCGCGACGCAGATCGCCACCGGCGCGGCGACGCTAGGCTGGCTCGCCGCCGAATGGGTCGCCAAGGGCAAGCCCTCCGTGCTGGGCGCTGCCTCGGGCGCCGTGGCCGGGCTGGTCGCCATCACCCCGGCCTCCGGCTTCGTGCTCCCCGGCCCAGCCCTGATTATCGGCATCGCCGCCGGGATCATCTGCTTCTGGTCGGCCACCTCGCTCAAGCACCTGCTCGGCTATGATGACAGCCTCGACGCGTTCGGCGTCCACGGCGTCGGCGGCATCGTCGGCGCCCTGCTCACGGGCGTGTTCGCCTACGGCCCGCTCTCGGCCACGACGGCGAGCCCCGACGGCGCCTACATCGGCGGCCTGCCGTTGTTCATCAACCAGTGCTACGCCGTCGCCGCGACGGTGATCTACAGCGGCGTCGCATCGCTGGTGATCCTCTTCGTGGTCAAAATCCTCGTCGGCCTGCGTGTCAACGAGGAAGAGGAACGCGAAGGCCTCGACGTCGTCCTGCACGGCGAACGCCTCGGCTAGGCGAAAGGGCGGGGTCGGCGCGTGCCGGCCCCGCCTTACGCGATCTCCTGGATCAGCTTGCGCCGGATCGCATCCCCGAACGACGTGAAATCCGTCGCCAGGATCAGGAACGACCCGGCCCCGCCGATCACGCTATCCCGGTAATACCCCTCCAGATCATCCGTCGGCCGCATCCCGAAATTGGGCCGGTCATTGACGATCGGCAGCCCATTGATCACCACCCCGGCCGCGACCAGCCGGTCCCGCTCTAGCTCCGCCGACGGTCCGTTATTGTTCACGCCGTCGCCCGACACGTCGATCACCCGCCGCATCCCCTCCCACGGGCACGCCTCCAGCACCTTGCCTGCGAACCGCAGCGCGCCCGACAGGCTGGTCCACGACCGGCTCTCCCGCGGGCTCGCTGCCAGCCGCGCCGACCAGTCCGCCGCCTCGCCCGGACTGCCGATCCGCGTCCACGGCACCACCAGCTCCTGCGAGTTGAACGCCGCCCATTCGACATACGCCACCGCGATCGCCCCGAGCGTCCCGCCCGCGATCGCCGCCAGCACGCCCGAATCCGCCATCGCGGCGCGATACCCTTCCCGCTGCAGCCGCGCCTCGTCCTCGTCGATCGATCGCGACACATCGACGGCCAGCACGAGCTGCAGGTCTACCGGCCCCGCCGGTTGTGCCCGCGCCGGCAGGGCCAGACCAGTCAATCCGGCCACCACCGGCCGTCGCCCGAGTTGCCGCGTCTGATCGATCATGTCCCCGAGCGTAGCGACAACTCTGGGCAAACCGGTAGCTCTAGCTGATCACAAGCCTCGGTGCATCGGCTTAGGGCCAAAAATCCTCTGCCAAGATCTGTTCAGCCGACCAAGGACAGGCCGCCGGAAAGGCGGCCTCGGCCAGGCCGGTCTCGACGGCCGCGTTTCGGCGCGCGCGCCGATAGGCGACCGCCATGCTAGCCTCCATCGTGCCCCGTAGGCTCGGGTTTTCGTCCAAATGATCAGCCAGCGTGTCTCGCGTGTTCGCAATCGAGAGACGCCACGATGATCCCTGGCGCACTGGCTGGGACTGCCACTTAAGCAGGTGGAGAAGTAGGATGGTCAGGCGGCTGACCAGCTCTCGCTTCTCCGACCGGCCCATGCTCTCGATCTCCTCGGCGATGTGTTCGAGGTCTGCTTCGGAGAGCTTGCCCGCGCGCAGCAAGCCGGCTTGCTCAGTCGTCCAGGCATAGAAATCAAGGTCATACAGTGTTGGATCGCTCATCAGGCCATCCTCTGAGATCAGCTTCGCCTTACCACATAAGTCTCCGCCAGCGCCGCCATGATGGCGTCCGCATGGGCCGGGTCGCGGGCTTCGATCATCAGCTCCAACTCCGCCGATTGCACGCTCGGCGCGTCGAACAGCCGCTGGTGGATCACTTCGATGATGTTGCCGCCGGAGCCGCCGATCCGCGTCGCGATGTCGGCCAGCACGCCGGGCCGATCCGGGATGTCCATCGCCAGCCGCAGCAGCCGTCCGTCGCGTAGCAAGCCCCGCAGCAGCACGTTGGCCAAGATGCGCCCGTCGATGTTGCCGCCGCACACCACGGTCGCGACCCGGCGCCCAGCGAACCGCTCCGGATGGGCCAGCAACGCTCCGACCCCAATCGCCCCCGCGCCCTCGGCCACCTGCTTCGCGCCCTCGGCCAGGAGCGATATGGCGTCCTCGACCACCCGCTCCGGCACCACCAGCACCTCGCGCACGCGGCCGCGGATCGCCTCCAAGCAGAAAGCGCCGACCCGCTGCACAGCGATCCCCTCGGCGATCGTCGGCCCGCCGGTCACCCCGTCGTGCCCGGCCAGCGCCGCCTGGAGCGAGGCGTAGCTCTCCACCTCCACGCCGATCACCTCGACATCCGGCCGCAGCCCCGCCGCCGCGACCGCGCAGCCCGAGATCATGCCGCCCCCACCAACCGGGATCAGCAGCACCTCGATCTCCGGCGCATCCTCCAGCAGCTCCAGCGCCAGCGTCCCCTGCCCCGCCATCACGGCTTCGTCATCATATGGATGCACGAACACTCGGCCGTCCCGCTCGGCCAGCGCATGCGCATGCGCCGCGGCGTCGGCCAGCATCTCGCCATGCAATACGACCTCGGCGCCCCAGGCGCGGGTCCGCATCACCTTGGTCGACGGCGTGAACAGCGGCATCACGATCGTCGCCTGGATGCCGAGCAGGCTCGCATGCCGCGCCACCGCCTGCGCGTGATTACCGGCCGACATCGCGATCACGCCGCGCGCCCGCTCCTCGGCCGTCATCAGCGCCAGCCGATTGGCCGCGCCGCGCTCCTTGAACGAGCCGATCCGCTGCAGGTTCTCCAGCTTGAGCGTCACCTCCGCGCCGGTCGCCAGGCTGACGGCATGCGACGGGATCGACGGCGTTCGCAGCACACGCCCCTCGATCCGCCGCGCCGCCGCACGGACGTCCTCGAGGCCGATCATGATGGCGCTCTAGCCGTATTTGACGTCGAGGACTTCGTAGCTCCGGTCGCCACCCGGTGCCGGCACGGAAATGGTGTCGCCGGTCTTCTTGCCGATCAGGGCCTTGGCCAGCGGCGACGAGATCGACAGCCGACGCAGCTTGATGTCCGCCTCGTGCACGCCGACGATCTGATAGGTCGCTTCCTTTTCAGTCTCTTCGTCGACCAGCTTGATGTGGGCGCCGAACTTGATCTGGTCGCCGGAGAGCGTGGCCGGGTCGATCACCTCGGCGGCCGACACGATCTCCTCGAGCTCGATCACCCGGCCCTCGATGAACGACTGCCGCTCCCGGGCCGCATGGTATTCCGCGTTCTCGGACAGGTCTCCGTGACTCCGCGCCTCGGCGATGGCGCGGATGATCGCCGGCCGTTCCACCGATTTGAGGTGGCGGAGTTCTTCTTCGAGACGCTGCAGGCCCGGCGCGGTCATCGGAAACTTCTGCAAGATAAACGATCCTCTTACGATCGGCAAAGACGCCATCGCGGCGCCAAGGTTCACCCCGGGCACCGCGATAGGTCTAGCCCGGCCCCTGCCAAGCTAGAATGATCGTTCAAAATATGATTGTAGCGGCGCCACTTCAAGCGTGCCCGATTTCAGGGCAGCAATGGCCCCAACGGCGGCCCGGGCGCCGGCGATGGTCGTATAATGCGGTACCCCGTTGGTCAGCGCCGTCCGCCGGATCGCGAAGCTGTCCGTCACCGACTGCGCGCCCGACGCCGTGTTGATCACCAGCTGGATCTCGCCGCCCTCGATCGCGTCCACGCAATGCGGCCGGCCCTCGAGCACCTTGTTCACCACCCGCACCGGCAGCCCGGCATCGCGAATGCGTGCCGCGGTCCCCCGCGTCGCCATCACCTGGAAGCCCATCTCCGTCAGCCGCCGCGCCATCGGCACCAGGCCGACCTTGTCGCCGTCGCGCACGGAGAGGAACACCGTCCCGCTCGACGGCAGCTTCACCCCAGCCCCGAGCTGCGACTTGGCGAAGGCCCGCTCGAAGGACTGGTCGATCCCCATCACCTCGCCGGTGGACTTCATCTCCGGGCCCAGGATCGTGTCGACGCCCACGAAGCGGGCGAACGGGAACACCGCCTCCTTGACCGCCACATGCGGGGCGACCCGGTCGTCGTCGAGCGTGAACTCGGTCAGCTTGGCGCCCGCCATCACCCGCGCCCCGATCTTGGCCACGGCCACCCCGGTCGCCTTGGCCACGAACGGCACCGTCCGCGACGCCCGTGGGTTGACCTCGAGCACGTAGATTTCCCCGTCCTTAACGGCGAATTGCACGTTCATCAGACCGACGACACCCAGCGCGCGGGCCATTTCCTCGGTCTGCGCCTTCAGCTCCGTGATGGTGGCCGGGGCCAGCGAATAGGGCGGCAGCGAGCAGGCGCTATCGCCCGAATGGATGCCCGCCTCCTCGATATGCTCCATGACTCCAGCGACATAGACGCTCTGCCCGTCGCAGATGCAGTCGACATCGACCTCGATCGCGTCGTTCAGATAGCGGTCGAGCAGCACCGGCCCGAGCGCCAGCGACGCCTCTCCCGAGTTGCGCATGTAGCGCAGCAGCCCGGCCCGATCGTGCACGATCTCCATCGCGCGTCCGCCCAACACGTAGCTGGGCCGCATGACGACGGGGTAGCCGACCTTCTCGGCAATCGCCTCCGCCTCGGCGGTCGACCGCGCGATACCGTTATCCGGCTGCCGCAGCCCGAGCTTGTGCAGCAGCGCCTGGAACCGCTCCCGATCTTCAGCGATATCAATGGCATCCGCCGACGTACCCAGGATCGGGATGCCCGCCTCGGTGAGCGCCTGGCTCAGCTTCAGCGGCGTCTGCCCGCCATATTGCACGATGCAGCCGAGCATCTCGCCGCGCTCCTGCTCGCGCCGCACCAGCGCGATCACGTCCTCGGCGGTCAGCGGCTCGAAATACAGACGGTCCGACGTGTCGTAATCGGTGCTGACGGTTTCCGGGTTGCAGTTGACCATGATGGTCTCGAAGCCGGCTTCGCGCAGCGCGTAGCAGGCATGGACGCAGCAATAGTCGAACTCGATCCCCTGCCCGATCCGGTTAGGCCCGCCGCCGAGGATGACCACCTTCTTGCGGTCCGTCGGGTCGGACTCGCACATCGGGACCCCGAACCCGCCCTCATAAGTCGAATACATATAGGGCGTGCCCGAGGCGAACTCGCCGGCGCAGGTGTCGATCCGCTTGTAGACCGGCTGGACCCCCAGCTTCGCCCGCAGCGCGTGCACGTCGGCGCCGCCGCTCAACACCGACAGCCGCTCGTCGGAGAACCCCAGCGCCTTGAGCCGCCGCAGCCCGGTCGCATCCTGCGGCAAGCCGGACGCCTTGACCTGGCGCTCCGCGTCCACGATCCGCTCCAACTCGCGCAGGAACCAGCGGTCGAACTTGCAGGAATCGTGGATCTCGTCGACCGTCAACCCGGCCCGCAGCGCCTGCGCGGCCATCAGCAGCCGGTCTGGCCGCGGCGTCGACAACGCCGCCCGGAACGCGTCATGCCCGTCGCCGCCCGGCGCCTCGACCTCGTCGAGCCCCGACAGCCCGGTCTCCATCGAGCGAAGCCCTTTCTGCAGCGCCTCCGCGAACGACCGCCCGATCGCCATCGCCTCGCCCACCGACTTCATCGCCGTCCCCAGCAGCGCGGGCGTTCCCGGGAACTTCTCGAAGGTAAACCGCGGGATCTTAACAACCACATAATCGATCGTCGGCTCGAAGCTCGCCGGGATACCTTTGGCGATGTCGTTGCCCAGCTCGTCGAGCGTGTAGCCCACCGCCAGCTTCGCCGCGATCTTGGCGATCGGGAACCCGGTCGCCTTGGAGGCCAGCGCCGAGGACCGCGACACCCGCGGGTTCATCTCGATCACCACCATCCGGCCATCGACCGGGTTGAGCCCGAACTGCACGTTGGACCCGCCGGTATCGACCCCGATCTTGCGCAGGCACGCGATGCTCGCGTCGCGCATGATCTGGTATTCCTTGTCCGTCAGCGTCAGCGCCGGCGCGACCGTCACGCTGTCGCCGGTATGCACGCCCATCGGGTCCACGTTCTCGATGGCGCACACGATGATGCAGTTATCCGCGCTGTCGCGGACCACCTCCATCTCGTATTCCTTCCAGCCGAGCACGCTCTCCTCGACGAGAACTTCCGTCGTCGGGCTCGCCGCCAGCCCGGCCGACACGATCTGCTCGAACTCCTGCTTATTATAGGCGATGCCGCCGCCGGTACCGCCCAGCGTGAAGGACGGCCGGATCACCGCCGGCAGCCCGACCTGCGCCAGCGCCGCCCGCGCCTCTTCCAACGTGTGTGCGATCGCCGATTTGGGGCTCTCGATCCCGATCTCGCTCATGGCGTCGCGGAATTTGAGACGGTCCTCGGCCCGGTCGATGACGTCCGCCTTGGCGCCGATCAACTCGACCCCATGCCGCTTCAAAGCCCCCGACGCATCGAGCTGCATCGCCGTATTCAGCGCCGTCTGCCCCCCCATGGTCGGCAGCAGCGCGTCCGGCTTCTCTTTTATGATGATTTTCTCGACGATCTCCGGCGTGATCGGCTCGACATAAGTCGCGTCCGCGAGCCCCGGGTCGGTCATGATCGTCGCCGGGTTGGAGTTGACGAGCACCACCCGATACCCCTCGGCCCGCAGCGCCTTGCACGCCTGCGCCCCCGAATAGTCGAATTCGCACGCCTGCCCGATCACGATCGGCCCGGCGCCGATGATCATGATGGTCTTGATGTCGGTCCGCTTGGGCATTCAGCTTACTTTCTCAGTCTCGCGCTTGCGTATCCACTGCCAACTCGTCTCGGGCAGCCATCCCTCGGAAACAGCTAGATTGGGTTCCACCATGCGGTGATCGCCGGCTCGCCTTTTCATGCCGCTCAGACCTCGACAACTCGGGCCGACGAAACAGCGACCGGGTTACAATGAACATTGCATAAATTCCCGCGACCGCGGCCACAATAGCCCGAAGCGGGCCCGCATTGGTTTCAGGACGGCGATGGCGAGCACGGCCGTCGTGAGATCGGCGGCGATGGCGATGGCGAACACCGGGGTCCAACTGCCGTTGCGCATCGGAGGCGCGGCGCTATCGTTCGGCCCGGGAGAACCTGCAGCATGATCGAACTTCATACGTGGAACACGCCGAACGGCCGCAAGATCAGCGTTGCGCTGGAGGAGATGGGGCTGACCTACAAGGTCAAGACCGTCGACATCACCAAGGACCAGCAATTCGACCCGGCCTTCCTCGAGATCAGCCCGAACAATCGGATCCCGGCGATCATCGACGATGACGGGCCGGGTGGGCACCCGGTGTCGGTGTTCGAATCCGGCGCGATCCTCCTCTATTTGGGCGAAAAGACCGGCCAGTTCCTGCCGACCGAGTTGCGCGACCGGTTGCCGGTTTATGAGTGGCTGATGTGGCAAATGGGCGGTTTCGGCCCGATGCTCGGGCAGGTCCACCATTTCCTGACGGTCAACGAGGCCGACCGGACCTACGGTCTGCAACGGTACAAGAAAGAGACCGAGCGCCTCTACGGCGTGCTGGATCGCCGGTTGGCCAAGGTCGAGTATGTGGCGGGGCCACTATCGATCGCGGATTTCGCGTGTGTCGGATGGGCTTGGCGCCACGAGCGGCACCAGATCGACTTGGCGGCTTTCCCCAATGTCAGGCGCTGGTATGAGGGCCTGATGGCGCGTCCCGGCACCAAACGCGGCTTCGAGGTTGCACTGAGCTAGGCAGACACGTAGAAGACGTCGGGCAAACGCTGTGCTGTTGCATCCCGGCGGAGGGGTGGCCGAGTGGCTGAAGGCAGCGGTTTGCTAAACCGCCATACGGCGTCAAGCCGTATCGTGAGTTCGAATCTCATCCCCTCCGCCAGGTGCACCCCGACTCGTGTCAGAGAGTGGCGACGATACCGGTGAAAGGTGAAAAAAGAGTTTCACCCGCCAGGCTTGGTTAGTTGACCAGCGAGCAACCGCCGGCGGCGAGCGGGCGGAAGGCCTGGTCGGCGGGGACGGTGAAGACCGGGCTGTAGAGGTCCCACTCGGACTGGGAGTCCGCGGGCGCCTTGACCTTGAAGACATACATCGGATGCACGGCGCGGCCGTCGGGGCGAACGGTGACGGTGCCGAACAGCTTGTCCTCGATCGGGGCCGAGCGCATGGCGGCCATCATCTTGTCGCCCTCGATGGAGTCGGCCTTCTTGGCCGAGTTCAGATAGGCCAGCACGGAGGAATACACCCCGGCCTGGTTCGCCGTCGGGACGCGGCCGGTCATCTTGGCCGTAAAGCGCTTGGCGAACTCGCGGCTGGCGTCGTCGCGGTCCCAATAATACGCCTCGGTCAGCAACAAGCCCTGGGCCCCCTGCAGGCCGATCGCCTTGACGTCGGAGATCTGGGTGAACAGGCCGGTCAGCTTCTGCTGGGGGGTGACGCCGAACTCGGCCGCCTGCTTGACGCCGTTGATCAGGTCCGCGCCGGTGTCGGCGAAGGCCACCACGTCGGCGCCGGAGGATTGCGCCTGCAACAGATAAGACGAGAAGTCGCTGGTGCCGAGCGGATGCTTGACCGACCCGGCCACGGTGCCGCCGAGCTTCTTGAGCGCCTCGGCGGTGTCGCGCTCGAGGGCGGCGCCGAGGGCATAGTCGAACGAGATGAAGTAGAAGCTCTTGGCGCCGATCTGCGTCAGCGCTGTCGCCGCGGCGTTGCCCATGGCCCAGGTATCCATGGTCCATTGGACCGTGGTGGGCTTGCAGAACTTGCCCGTGAGATCGGAGGTGCCGACGTTGGTGGCGATGAAGGTGCGGTTCTTCTCGGCCATGATCTGGTTGACGGCAAGGCCGACGCCGGAGTTGACGGAATCCGCCACCGCGTCCACGCCGTCGCGGTCGATCCATTGGCGCACGATGGTGCTGCCGACGTCGGGCTTGTTCTGGTGGTCGCCGTAGATGATCTCGACCTTCAGGCCCGGATTTTCCTTCATGAAATCGTCGGCCGCGAACTGGGCGGCGACGACGGACCCTTTGCCGGACTGGTCGGCGAACGGGCCGGATTGGTCGTTCAAGACGCCGATCTTCAGCGTATGGTTCGGGATCTCGGCGTGGGCCGAGGCAGCCGCGAACAGGGCCACCAGGAAAGGTGCGAGGCGAAGGACGCGTTTCATGATGTCGGCTCCCGGTCTGCATGCCTTGTGGCACATCGCGCCCGCGTCCGACATCGCCGTCAGGCAGCGCATCGCAGCCGCGCCCGCAACACCCGGCCCGTCCGGTTGTGCCGCGCGTGTGGAGGGCCTAGGTTGCCGCGCGTTTTCGCTGGAATTCTGACATGCACCTGACCGCCGAACGGCTCGACCGAGTAAGCCCCAGCCAGACCATCGCCATCGCCACCAAGGCGCGGGCGCTGAAGGCCGAGGGCCGCAACGTCATCTCGCTGGCCGCCGGCGAGCCGGATTTCGATACGCCGCAGAACGTCAAGGATGCCGCCATCAAGGCCATCCAGGCCGGCGACACCAAATACACCGACGTCGCCGGGACCATGGCGCTGCGCCGCGCGGTGGCGGAGAAGTTCAAGCGGGACCAAGGCCTCGACTACGCGCCGGACGAGATCATCGTCTCCACCGGCGGCAAGCAGGTGATCTACAACGCCATGGTCGCCACGCTGGACAAGGGCGACGAGGTCATCATCCCGTCGCCGTGCTGGGTCAGCTACCCCGACATCGTGTCGCTGGCCGACGGCACGCCGGTGATCGTGCCCTGCGGTCAGAACAACGGGTTCAAGCTG
>CAZZVQ010000072.1:0-26464 GCA_964657565.1 uncultured Acetobacteraceae bacterium | reverse complement strand
GACAGCGGGGTATTGGCCGGAGCTGTTGGCGAAGATGGTGGGGACGATGCGGAAGCCGGTGGCGCCCCGCTGCAGTTCCTCGGGCAAAGCGGCGACGTCGTTCTCGGACCAGGATTCGTCGAACATGCCTAGGCCGACGTACCAGAGGCGCGGGGCGGTGGGAGATTGGGCGGTGGCGCCGCCGCAGAGCGCGACGACGATCCAGAGCGCTAGGGCGGCGGCGCGCATCGGTCAGTAGCCCCGGGCGATGTCGAAGCGGTTGGGCAGGGGCACGCCGTCGCGGTAGGCGCGGAGGTTGTCGAACAGGATCTCGAGGCTGCGGTCGTTGTAGGTGTTGGGGTCGTCGGCCGAGTTGTGCGGGGTGATGACGAGGTTCTTCGTCGTCCAGGCGCGATGACCCGGTGGGAGCGGCTCCGGGTCGAACACGTCGAGGACGGCGCCGCCGAGATGGCCGGCATCGAGCGCGTCCAGGGCGGCGTCCTGGTCGATGAGGCCGCCGCGGCCGACGTTCACGATGCCGGCGCCCTTCGGGAGCATGGCGATGCGGGCGCGGCTGAGCAGGCCCTTGGTGGCAGGGGTGAGCGGGGTGGCGAGGAACAGGATCTCGGTCTGCGGGAGGATGGTGTCGAGGGCGTCGATGGCGACGACCTCGTGGCAGGCGGGGTGCGGGACGGCGGTGGTGCGCACGCCGGTGACGTGCATGCCGAAGGCGTGGGCGTGCTGCGCGGCGCTGCCGCCGAGGGTGCCGAGGCCGACGAAGACGACGCGGTGGCCGGCCAAGACGGAGCCGTGCGCCATCTTCCAAGCGCCCTCGCGCTGGTTGGTGAGGATCGCGGGCATGCGATTGATCAGCATGAGGAGCGCCATGAGGCCGTATTCGCCGGCCTTGGCGGCGTGGGTACCGCGGTTGTTGAGCAGAGCGACGCCGTCGGGCAGCCAGTCGAACGGGGCGAGCTTATCCAGCCCGGCGGAGGTGACGTAGATCATCTTCAGCTTGGGCGACGGCGGCAGGCCGTCCGCGACGGCGGCGGTGTGGCCGACGAGGATCTCGGCGTCCTGCATGCCGGCGGCGAAGGTTTCTGGCGTTTCGCCGAAGGAGAGGGTGTGGCCGGCGGCTATGTCGGGGGCCGAGGCGGCGGCCTTGTCCCAATTGGCTTGGGTGAGGGCGAAATTGGTGGCGCTGGGCTTGCTCTGCAGGTGGATGCGCAAGGGTAACCTCTATTTCGACAGTTCGTGCAGCAGGATGGCTGCGGTTTGGGCGACGTTCAAACTTTGCACCGGGCCGAGCGAGGCGATGCGGACCCGGCGGCGGCAGGCGGCTTCGACTTCGGGGAGCAGGCCGTATTCCTCGTTGCCGAGGACGAGCATGACGGGGCGGTCGCGCGGCAGGGTGTGCAGCGGGATGGCGTCGGGGGCGAGGGTGGTGGCGACGGTGCGGTAGAAGGGGTCGACGGCCTTGAGCATGGCGGGCAGGTCGGGGGTGAGGAACAGGTCGAGCTGTTCGAGGCCGCCCTCGGCGACGCGGTAGGCGGCGTCGGAGGGGAAGGCCTGGTCGGCGGTGTCGTGCAGGATGAGGGCGGGGACGCCGAAGAAGGCGGCGCTGCGGGCGATGGCGCCGAGATTGTGCGGGTTGCCGATGCCGTCGAGCGCGAGGAGGAGCTTGTGGCGCGGTGGATTGGCCGGGTCGAAGCGGGCGATGGGGCGAGGGTTGGCCAGGGCGACGATGCCGCCGTGATGGGTGGTGCCGGCGACGCGTTCGAGCTCGTCGGGCGGGAGCAGGCGATAGGGGAGCCGGCGCTTGGCCATGGCGGCGCAGAAGGGGCCGGCGTGGGCCTTGACGCTGTCGCCGTAGAAGAGGCGGTTCACGTCGTCGAGGCGGCGGGAGAACAGGGCGGCGACGGCGTTGAGGCCACAGATGCGGTCGTCGGGCATGGGTGTGCTTCCGCTGGCGGGCGGGGCGTGTCAACTGCTGCTTGTATGATGGACAGATGATGGACGTTGGGCCGCCGGTGTTGTTTCGCAGCGAGGGGCTGGTGGTGCTGGATAAGCCGGCCGGGTTGCCGGTGCATGCGGGGCCGCGGGGCGGGGCGAGCGTGGAGGACTGGTTTCCGCTGCTGTCGCGACGGCGGGCGGGGCCGTGGCTGGTGCATCGGCTGGATGCGGATACGGCGGGGTGCCTGGTGGTGGCGCTGCGGCGGGCGGCGCTGGTCGAGGCGCAGGGGCTGTTCGCTGCTGGGGCGGTGCGGAAGGTGTATTGGGCGGTGGTTTCAGGGGGGCCGGAGGGGGAGTCTGGGGTGGTGGATGCGCCGTTGCTGAAGCGGAGCCGGCCGGGGGCGTGGCGGATGGTGGTGGACAAGGCGGGGCAGCCGGCACGGACGGCGTGGCGGGTGTTGGGGCGCGGCGGGGAACGGGCGTGGCTGGAGCTGATGCCGCAGACGGGGCGGACGCATCAGGTGCGGGTGCATTGCGCGCATCTTGGGTGCCCGCTGGTCGGAGACCCGGTCTACGGGGCGGGGGATGGGCGGCTGCAGCTGTTGGCGCGGGCGATCGCGCTGCCGATGGCGGCGCCGGTGAGCGCGGAGGCGCCACCGCCGGCGCACATGGTGGAGGAGTTGCAGGCGCTGGGGTGGACGGGTTAGGCGCCGCGCGCCGCGGCGGTCCACTCTCTCGTCACCCACGGGCTTGACCCGTGGGTCCATGACGCCCGAGCCGCCGGCGCCCGGCCTGGACCCGCGGGTCAAGCCCGCGTGTGACGATGAATGTTATTGCGAGGCGAGCAACAGGGGTTTGACGAAGGTGGCCAGGTTCCCGCCGGGGAAGAGGTGGGCGGGGATCGAACATGCAGCGGCGGCTTGCAGATCCGTGGGTTGGTCGCCGACGAGGAGACAATGGGCCGGGTCGAGTTGCCAGGCGGCGACGAGCTCTTGCAGCATGCCGGGGCCGGGTTTGCGACGGGGGTCGGCGCGGCGGTAGGCTTCAAGCGGGGCGTCCGGGTGGGTGGGGCAGAAGCGGAGGTCGTCGACGTTGCCGCCGCCGGCGCGGATCTGGTCGATCATCCAGGACGAGAGGGTGGCGAACTGGGCCTCGTCGTAGCGGCCGCGGGCGATGCCGGATTGGTTGGTGACGACGAAGACGTGCCAGCCGGCATCGGACGCGGCGCGCATGGCGTCGATGGCGCCGGGGATGAACTCGAAGCGCTCCTGCTCGCCGACCCAGCCGTGGTCGTGGTTGATGACGCCGTCGCGGTCGAGAAAGAGGGCACGGCGGTGTAGGCGGGCGGGGAGCTCGGTCTGGGCGCGCTCGAGGTCGGCGGGGATGCCGATGTCGATGAAATAGCCGTCGCCGACGGTCGCACGCACGGAGCCGGCGGTGGCGAGGGTGGGGAGTACGTCGCGCTCGAGGGAGCAGGGGTCGGTGACGTGGTCGAGGATACTGCGGCGCAGGAGGTAGAAGCCGGCGTTGGCGAGGCCGGGCTGTCCGGCGACGAGGGGGCGCTCGCGGAAGGCGGTGACCCGGTCGCCGTCGAGTTCGGCGACGCCGGCGCGGGTGGCGTCGGGCAGATGGCGCAGGACCATGCGGACAACCGTGTCGTCGCTGTCGGGGGCGGCGTCGGCGAGGAGGCGGGCGAGGTTGAAGTCGAGCCAGGAATCGCCGTTGCAGAGCAGGAAGCGGTCGGCCAGGTGGGCGCGGGCCTGGTGCAGCGCGCCGCCGGTGCCCGCCCTGCCCTGCTCCGGGCAGCAGATCAGGCGCATGGGCTTGGGCAGGCTGGCGGCGAGATCGGGGAGCAGGCGCTCGACTTCCTCGGAGAGGTAGCCGGTCAGCAGGAGAGCTTCCTCGATGCCGAAACGGCAGAGTTCGCGGAGCACCCAGGCGAGGAACGGGCGGTCGCCGCAGGCGAGCAGCGGCTTGGGCGTGTTCGCCGTCAGGGCGCCGAGGCGGGTGCCGAGGCCGCCGACGAGGATTGCGGCTTGCTTGACGGTGACTGGGTTACTCGTTGATCCTCGAACCATTATCTTCCGTCATCCCCGGGCTTGACCCGGGGGTCCGGGCCATCGAGCGCCCGCTTGCGGCACCGTGGGCCCCCGGGTCAAGCCCGGGGGTGACGATGTTGGGGCCGGGCGCTCAGCCGTGGGGGAACATGGTCCGCTCGACGAGGGCGCAGACGATGTGGGCGGCGGTGATGTGGATCTGTTGGATGATCGCCGTCTTGGTCGACGGGGCGGCGAGCACGGTCTGACAGTGGTCGCGCATGGGGCCGGGGGTGGCGCCGGCGAAGGCGAAGCAGATGACGCCCTTGGTCTTGGCGGCCTCGAAGGCGCGCAGGACGTTCTTGGAGGTGCCGGAGGTGGAGATGCCGATGAGGATGTCGCCGTCTTGGCCGAGGCCGAGGACTTGGCGTTCGAACACCTTCTCGTAGCCGTAATCGTTGCCGATGGCGGTCAGGTTGGAGCTGTCGGTGGTCAGCGCCAGGGCCGGGAGGGGGGCGCGATCGAACATGAGGCGGGAGATGAACTCGGCGGCGATGTGCTGCGAGTCGGCGGCGCTGCCGCCGTTGCCGCAGATCATCAGCTTGTTGCCGGCGCGGAAGCGCTCGACGATGGTGTCGGCCATCTCCTCCATGACCCGGCGGTGGTCGGCGCCGTCGCGGAAGGCGGTGAAGGCGTCGACGGTTTCGTCGAGGAAGGCGGGCAGGAATTCCATGGCGGCTCTATGCCAGGGTTTTGCAGCGGCGGAAAGTTCGGCCGTCTCCCCTTGCGCAATCGGCTCGGCGTGCGATACACGCGAGAGTTGAGTTGAGCTGGCCGGACACACGGTCTGGAGGGATGCGCGATGCGGTTTGGCAAGCTCCGGCTCGATCGGTGCCGGTATGGCTGGATGATGCATACGGGCCCGTATATCGGCAAGTGCTTCGAGTTATATGGCGAGTATTCGGAATCCGAGGTGAACGCGCTGCGGATCTTCTTGCGGGAGGGGCATACGGTCATCGACGTGGGCGCGAATATTGGCGATTTGACGCTGCCGATGTCGCAGATGGTGGGGCCGGGCGGGCGGGTGTTCGCGTTCGAGTCGCATTCGGGGACGTATCAGATCCTGAACGCCAACATGGCGCTGAACGAGGTGACGAACGTCAAGGCGATCAACGCCTTCGTGGCGCATTCCCCGGAGGTCAGCATGGCCGGGCCGTGGGGCGAGTTCGGTTTCGTCAGCGAGAAGTGGCGAGCGAGCGTGATGTCGATCGATTCGCTGGGCCTGGATCAATGCGCCCTGATCAAGGTCGATGTGGACGGCGCCGAGTACGAAGTACTGCGCAGCGCGGAGGCGACCATCAAGGCGCACCAGCCGGTGCTGTATTTCGAGAATGACGACCAGGCGAAGTCACCGCAGTTGCTCGATTACGCGATGAATTTGGGGTATACGCTTTATTTTCATCTGGCGCCGATCTATTCCGAACAGAACTTCTTTGGCAACCCGGTCAACCACTGGGCGCCACAGATCATTTGCTCGCAGATGATCCTCGGTGTGCCGGAGGCGCTCGCCGCAACGCTGGACATCAAGCTGACGAAGGTCACCGACCCGGGCCAATGGTGGAATTTCGCCGCATCGTAGGTGGCTGCTGACCCCGATGGCGAACCTGCTCTTCCTGACCCAGCGCATCCCGTATCCCCCGATCAAGGGAGAGAAAATCCGGCCGCTGCAGATCCTGCGACATTTGCGTGACATGTACGACGTCCACCTCGGCTGCCTGGTCGACGATCCCGACGACCAGCAGCACGAGCCGACGGTGGCGGCCCTGTGCGCGACGTCGTATTTCGCGCGGCTGGACCGCAGGCGGGCCAAGCTGATGTGTCTGACCGGGCTGCTGACCGGCGCGCCGCTGAGCGTGACGTTCTATCGCGATCGCGGTCTCGCCGAGTGGACCCGGCGGACGCTGCGCGAGACCAAGCCCGAGGTGATCTTCATCTGCTCCTCGAACATGGCGCCGTATGTGCTCGGGCGGACCGGGGGTGCCGCGGTGACGCTTTGCGATTTGGCGGACGTCGATTCCGAGAAGTGGCGGGCGTATGCCGAGGCGGGGGGCGGGCCGATGCGGTGGGTGCATCGGCGGGAGTGGCGCCGGGTCGCGGCGCTGGAAGGGCGGATCGCGCGGGAGCTGGATTGGAGCACGTTCGTTTCGGCCGAGGAGGCGGCGCTGTTCCGGGCGCAACGGCCGGCGGAGGCGGAGAAGATCCGGGCGGTGCCGAGCGGGGTCGATTTCGCCTATTTCGATCCGGCGATCGCGCAGGAGAAGCCGTATCCGACCGACCGGCTTAACTTCGTCTTTACCGGGACGATGGATTATCCGCCCAACGTCGACGCGGTGCGGTGGTTCGCGACCGAGATCCTGCCGATCATCCGTCGGAGCCAGACGGCGGATTTCTATATCGTCGGCTCGAGCCCGTCGGCCGAGGTGCGGGCGCTGGCGGGCGATGGGGTGTTCGTGACGGGGCGGGTGCCGGACGTGCGGCCCTATGTGGCTTGGGCGACGGCGGCGGTGGCGCCGATGCGGATCGCGCGGGGGATCCAGAACAAGGTGCTGGAGGCGATGGCGATGGGGCGGCCGGTGGTGGTGACGCCGGACGCGCTGGAGGGGATCGACGCGACGGCGGGGGAGGAGTTGCTGCTCGGCGACGGGGCCGAGGCGTTCGCCGCACGCTGCCTCGAGGCGGCCCGGCCGGAGGCTGCGGCGATCGGGCTGGCGGCGCGGCGGTTGATCGAGCGGTCGTATAGCTGGGCCGGGCGGCTGCAGGGGTTCGATGCGTTGCTTGGCGCGCCCCGGGCGGTTTGACGCGATGGCGGAGGCGGATGTCGTGCGCGACGGGAGCAGCTCTCACGGTAGAATTACGATCATAGATTTGGGATTTGAGAGCCGTGGAACGTCCAGCCGCCATCGACCAAGGAGTCTCGAGCTATCTCGACGTCGTTCGCGTGGTGGCCGCGTTGGTGGTCGTGTTGTCGCATCTGCTGCCGATCCTGTTCGGCATCTATGCGGTGCCGGGCAACGACGCGGTCGTCATGTTCTTCGTCATCTCCGGCTATGTGATCGCCTATGCGCACGAGCGGGAGGCCACCGCGCACGGGTTCATCATCAACCGGCTGGCCCGCCTGTGGTCGGTGCTGCTCCCGTCGCTGCTGATCTCGGCGGTTGCGGCGGTGGTGGTTGGAACCGGCACCGAGATCGCCTTCGCGCCGCCGTCGACCGGGCTGGTGTCGTTCCTGGCGACAGCACTGCAGAACGCGTTGTTCCTGGGCCAGAATTGGGGTTGGTACGCCCCGGCGCCCTACAACGAGCCGACCTGGAGCCTGGACTACGAAGCCTGGTACTATGCGATCTTCGCGGCCTTCGTCTTCGCGCCACGACCCTGGCGCTGGCACATCACGGTGATCGTCGGGTTCCTGGCGGGGCCGGCCATCGTGGCGCTGATCCCGTGTTGGCTGATCGGGACTTGGCTGTACTATCGCCGTAACACGATACGGTTGCCCAGCGGTGCGGCGTATTGTCTCTTTGCCGCGTGCGTCCTGCTCTACGGGGCGACGTATTGGTTCGACCTCAACGCGCATGGCCGGGTCTGGCTCAGCACGATGACGCAGGGTCACTCGTATCGGCTGCGCACATCCACGGGGATGATCGGCGATATCGTCGACGCCTGCTTGTTCGGCGGCACGATCATCGCCGTCGAGAACATGGTGTCCGCCAACAAGGCATTGGCCGCCCTGCGGCGGTTCGCCAAGACAATCTCGTCACGGACGTTCTCGTGCTACCTCTACCACATGCCGCTTTTCGTCATTCTATACGGCGGCTTGGGACTCGGGCGGGACTCGCGCGCCGGCGGTATCGTCTGCATCGTCGCGGTCGTGTGTCTCTGTGTGCTGCTCGGTGGCTTGACCGAGGCTCGGCTATCCAGCTGGCGCACGCGGCTGCATCGGACGCTCCGGCTGGATACGTTGGCTGGCTGAACGCCCCGCCTGCGGCACGTTTTTGGAGGGCGCGGACGTGGCCACAACGATGGTGATCGGGGATGTGGTGGGGTCGGCGGCGGGCTAGGCCGAGGACGGCGGCGACGCTGACGCCGAGCAGGGCCAAGGCGGGCGGTTCCGGCACGGCCTGGATGTCGGTCGTCAGCGGCGTCTGGGTGCCGTCGAAGGTTCCGGAGGCGACGAAGGTGAGGCCGGTCTCGAAAGCGGTGGTGTCGGCCGGGTTCAGGCCGAGCGCCGGGTCGATGCCGGTGACGCGGAAGCTCGCGACACCTCCGGCGGGGAACGCGTAGGCGGCGCCCGGCGCGACCAGGACGTCGAAGGGCGATCCACCATAGGTGTAGGTGAGGTCGTAGGCCGTGGTCTGGATGGTGGGCAGTAATACGGAGGCGAAGTTCGGGTCGCCGGCGGCGGTGGCGTAGTCGTAGCCGGTGGCGACGACCGGGTCGATGTAGTAGGTCACGCCGCCGACGACGGTCATACTGAACTGATAGGCGCCGGTGGAGGTGAGGATGGGCAGATTGACCGGGGCGGTCGCGGTCGACGAGGTCTTGAAATCGAAATACGATTCGGACCAGGCCTGCGAGTTCTGATTACTGAGATTGTTGCTGCCATCGCGGGTGACGACGCCGTAGAGATCGAGGGTATAGACATGATCCGGCTGCAGCGTCAGGCCGCCGGCTAGGGCGTTCGGGACGGTGAAGCTGTTGGTCGTGCCGGTCAGCCCGGCCGAGTAGACGATGGCGGCGCCACCGGCGGCGTTTTTGACCGATGCGTCGTAGATGTCGAAGAAGACGCCGTTCACGCTGGCGGCCGGATAGGACCAGCTGAAGGTCGGGTTCGAGGCACTTCCCGACACGCTGACATTGCTGGCGAGCGGGGGTGGCGAGAGGCCGGTGATGGACGGGGTCACCACGGATTTGGTGTCGGCGCCGTTGGTGAAGGTCAGCGTCCACGGGCCGGTCAGTCCGGCGTTGTAGGGCGTGGACGACGAGAATTGGTTGGGGATCGCGGGCGAGCCGTTGAACGGCAGGCTAAACTGCGAGACGATTCCGGTGAAGGTGTTGGCCGTCGACGCGGTCCCCGTCGTGCCGGCCGATCCGTTGGGGACGACGCTGCTGACGCCATAGGTGATCCGCTCGCCGGTCGCGCGGCCGAGCGTGTTGGCCGAGCGCTGATCGATGATGAGGTAGCCGTTGGGGTCACCGACCGTGATGGCGGCCGCCCTGGCGGCGTCCGGATGGAAAGCCGCGACGGCGAGAACGGCTGCACACGAGGTCACCAGGCCTGCCCGCATTGGGTCCCTCTCCGCACGCTTTGGCGCCGCCCAGATAGACACGCCAGAGTAATGATTGTCAAGCGGAATGAACTACTCCGCCGGCAGCGCGGTCAGCACCGGCGCCTGCTCGAGGTGGCGATCGTGCCGCAGCACGAGCACGATCAGCATGGCGACGAAGGCCAGGGCGGCGAGGAGGAAGAGGCCGCCTTGGTAGGAGTTGGTGGAGTCCTTGATGGCGCCCATCGCGTAGGGTCCGACGAAGCCGGCCAGGTTGCCGATCGAGTTGATGACCGCGATGCCGCCGGCCGCGGCCATGCCGGAGAGGAACGACGTGGGCAGCGTCCAGAACACCGCCAGGGTGCCGAAGATGCCCCAGGCGGCGACGCAGAAGGCGGCCATCTTGGAGACCGGGTCGTCCAGCAGCGCCGCCGCGAGAATGCCGGCCGCGGTCAGGAACAGCGCGATGGCGGCCATGCCCTTGCGGTTGCCGGTCCGGTCGGACAGCCGGCCCCAGACCAGGGTCGCGACCACGCCGATCACGAAGGGAACGGCGGAGATGAACGAGTTCTGCTGGGTCGAGACGCCGAACTGCTTGACGATCTGCGGCAGGAAGAAGCTGAGGCCGTATAGGCTGGCGACGACGCCGAAATACACCAGGCTGAGCGCCAGCACGCGGCCGTTGACCAGCGCCTGGCCGACCGAGAAATGCTCCGCCTTGGTGCGGACCTCTTCCTCGGCGGCGATGCGGCGCATCAGCCAGGTGCGGCTTTCGCTCGGCAGCCAGGTGGCGTCGGCCGGACGGTCCGTCAGGTAATAGAGGACCACCACGGCGAGGACCAAGGCCGGGACCGCCTCGATGATGAACAGCCACTGCCAGCCGTGCAGCCCGGCGACGCCCTCCATCCCGAGCAGCGCGCCGGAGACGGGCAGGCCGAGCACGGAGGAGAGCGGGATGGCGGCCATGAAGTAGCCCAGGATGCGGGCGCGGTAGGCGGCGGGGAACCAGAGGGTCAAGTAGAAGATGATGCCCGGGAAGAAGCCGGCCTCGGCGGCGCCGAGCAGGCAGCGGACGATGTAGAAGCTCCATTCGCCGTGGATGAACGCCATCGCGCCGGAGAGGACGCCCCACGTCAGCATGATGCGGGCGATCCAGCGCCGGGCACCGAACTTGGCGAGGAACAGGTTGGACGGGACCTCGAACAGGAAATACGTGAAGAAGAACACGCCGGCGCCGAGGCCGAAGGCCGTCTGCGAGAGGCCGAGATCACGGTTCATGGTCAGCGCGGCGAAGCCGACATTGACCCGGTCGAGATAGGCGATGAAGTAGCACACGATGAGAAACGGCACGAGCCGCACGGTGACGCGCTTGAGCGTCTGCTGTTCGAGTACCACCGGACCGTCTCCCCACTAGATTGGGGCGACGCTTGCGACACGAAACCGTGTTTTGCAAGAGGCATGTGGTAGGGAGCGCTCTACTTACCTCCGTCAACTCGTCACCCTCGGGCTTGACCCGAGGGTCCACGCCGCGGCAAGGGCAGTGCTCGATGTCCTGGCTTGCCGGGTCAAGCCCGGCAATGACGGGTGAAGCGGTTAGGCGTCGGCGAGCGCTTGGATCAGCGCGGCTTTCACCATTTTGGAGCGGCCTGCGATGTGGGCGGCGGCGGCTTTCTTGCGGAGTTCGGCGACGGGGAGGCTCTCAAGCCGGGCTTCGGCCGTCGTGGCGGCGGCTTTGGCCGGCTGTTTGGAGAACTGCTTGCCTTCGACCGTGTCGGCGCGCTTCTTGGCACTGGTCTTCTTGTAGTCGGCGTCGCTCATCTTCTCGCGCGCTTTCTTCGGTAGGTAACGCTCGCCGGTGTCCTCGCTCTTCTTGCCGGACTTGGTCGCCCACTCCTCCTTGGTCCATTGGCTGAGATGGTTGTCGGCAGATTTCTCGCCTTCGTAGCCGCCGCCGGCTTCCTTGTAGTCGTGCACCGCGAGTTGGGCTTTGCGGGCGGACCATTGGCCCGGCTTGCCGCCCTTGTCGCCGGCCTCGACCTTATTCTTCACCTTGTCCCAAAGCTTCGGGTCGGACTTCTCTGCGGTCTTGGACATCGTGGCCTCCGGACGCGCAACGCCGGGAGCGCGGGCCGGGTTTAGTCTTCCGCAAAGGGATTCTTGGTGCCGCGCTGCTGCAGCCGGATCGGCACGCCCGGCATGTCGAAGCGTTCGCGCAGGCCGTTGACCAAATAGCGCTGGTAGTCCTCGGGGGTCAGCTCGGCGCGGGTGCCGAACATGATGAAGGTCGGCGGCCGGGCCTTGGCCTGCGTCATGTAGCGCAGCTTGAGCCGGCGGCCCTCGACCAGCGGCGGGGCGTGGCGTTCGAGCGCCGTCTCGAACCAGCGGTTCAGCTCGCCGGTGCCGACGCGCTTGTTCCACGTCGCATAGACCTGCCGCACCGCCGGCATCAGGCGGTCCAGCCCGGCCCCGGTCAGCGCGGAGATCTGGACGACGGGGATGCCCTTCATCTGCGCCAGGCTGATCTCCAACCGGTCGGTGATCGCCTTCTTGGCGGCGCTGCGGTCGGGCACGGCGTCCCATTTGTTGAGCGCCAGGACACAGGCCCTGCCCTCGCGCTCGACCAGCCGGGCGATCTGCAAGTCCTGCTCGTGCAGGCCGAGCACGGCATCGACCGCCAGCACGACGACTTCGGCCATCTTGAGCGCCTCGATGCTGGCGCTGACCGACATCTTTTCGAGTGTCTCCTCGACGCGGGCCTTCTTGCGCAGGCCGGCGGTGTCGACGATCTCGATCGGGCCGACGGCGTCGCGCAGCAGGACGGCGACGGAATCGCGGGTCAGGCCGGGCTCGGGGCCGGTGATCATGCGCTCCTCGCCGAGCAGGCGGTTCAGCAGCGTCGATTTGCCGGCGTTCGGGCGGCCCACGATGGCGAGCTTGAGCGGCTTGTCGGCGTCATCGGCCGGGTCGGCCGGGTCGGGCAGACGGTCGGCGATCTCCGTCATGAGGTTGGAGAGCCCCTCCCCGTGCTCGGCCGAGACCGCCAGCGGTTCGCCGAGGCCGAGCGCGTAGGCTTCGAGCGCCATCGAGGCGCCGGCGCGGCCCTCGGCCTTGTTGGCGACCAGCAGGATCGGCCGCCCCTGGCGGCGCAGCCAGTCGGCGAAGTGGCGGTCCGCCGGGGTCAGCCCGGTGCGCGCATCGACCACGAACACCACGAGGTCGGCCGAGGCCACCGCGGTCTCCGAGGACGCGCGCATCCGGCCGGCCATGGTGTCCGGCGCGGATTCCTCGAGGCCCGCGGTATCGACCAGCCGGACCCGGCGGCCGCGCAGCAGGCCCTCGGCGTCCTTGCGGTCGCGCGTGACGCCCGGCGTGTCGGAGACGATCGCCGAACGGCGGCCGGCCAATTTGTTGAACAAGGTCGACTTGCCGACATTCGGCCGCCCGGCGATCACGACCACCGGCAGGCTGGCGGCCGGCAGCTCGGTCATCGGAAGGCCTGGAGCGTGCCGTCGTCGCAGAGGATCAGCACGCTGCCCGCGGCGGCCACCGGGGCCACCGACACGGCGCTGCTCATGGTCTGGGTGCCGAGGATACGGCCGTCGGCCGGGTTGATGGAGACGGCGATCGCGCTGGTGCCGGCCAGGAGCAGCTTGCCGTTGGCCATCAGCGGCCCGCTCCAGAAGATGGCGTCGCGCTGCTTGGCCGGGTTGTCCCAGCGCGGCAGATCCTGCAGCCAGCGGACGCGGCCGTCGGCGGCGCTGATGGCCGCCAGGGCTTGCCCGGTGGTCTGCACGAACAACCAGTCGCCGGCCAGCCACGGCGTCTGGCCACCGCCGATCTCGCGCTCCCACAGGCGGCGGCCGGAGCGCACGTCGAGCGCCAGGATCAGCCCGCCGACACCGATGGCGTAGATGCGGCCCTGGTCGACGACGGGCAGGCCGCGGATGGCCGAGAGGTCGACGCTGCTGTTGCGGCCGCGCGAGGAGGCGAGCGTGTCGCTCCAGGCCAGCACGCCGCTATCGGCGCGGACGGCGACCAGTTCGCCGGAGCCGAAGCCGGCGACCACGAACCCGTCGCTGATGGCCGGCGCGGCGTCGGTCAGCACCGTGGTGTTCGACGAGGCGGCCGTGTAGCCCCACACGCGCTCGCCGTTGGCCAGGCTGAGCGCGAGCAATTGGTCGTCGATGGTGGTGAAGTGCATGCGGTCGTTGGCCAGCGTCGGGCCGGAGCGGGCGGGCACGCCGAGGTCCTTGCGCCACAGGACCTTGCCGGTGTCGGCATCGAGCGACAGGGCCTCGCCGCGGCCGGTGGTGGCGTAGATCTTGCCGGCCTGGATGGCGATGCCGCCGCCGATATTGCTGCTGCGGCTGTCGTCGGCGGCGGTGTCGGTGCGCCAGCGGCGGCTGCCGTTGGCGAAGTCGAACGCGGACACGCGGCCGTCGCTGTCCATGGTGTAGACGGTGCCGTTCTGGACCAGCGGCTGCGAGGTCAGCTTGGCGCGGTAGCCGCCGCCGGAGCCGATGCTGGCGGTCCAGGCCGGCTGCAGCCCGGTCACCGCGATGTTGCCGAGGGCGTGGGTGGCGTTGCCGCCGGCCTCGGTCCAGGCGCCGACCGAAACCGGCGGCGGGATCGTGACGGAGCGGCCGTCGGCGGCATCGACCTGCAGGCCGCCGCGGGAGCCGAGGATCGCCTCGCGCTTGCCGCTCAGCTTGGCCTTGTTGTCGCCGAGGAGGCTGTCGAAGATACCACAGCCCGATACGGCAAGCGGCAGCCCCATGAGGGCGGCGCGTCGGCTTAAAGTCATCCTTGCTGATCCTGGTTCGCCGGGTCGGGCGCGACGCCCAACCGGGTCAGAAGTCCGGTGGCGCGGGCGCGGACGCCGGGCGGCGCGGACGGTATGGCGACGATCTCGCGCAGCGTCGCCTCGGCGCCGGCCGCGTCGCCGGTGCGCAATCTGAGCCAGGCCCGCGCTTCGAGGGCGAGCGGGCGCCATGGCTCGCCGGGGGCGGCGAGCGGCTGGATACGGCCTTCGACCAAGGCGGGCTCGCCGGTGTCGACCTGATGCTGCACCCACAGCATGTCGGCGACCCGGCGCAAGCTCCGGTCGGCCTGCTCGTCAGCCGAGATCTGGTCCCATAGGGCGAGCGCTCCCGGCAAGTCGCCCGCACTGGCCTTGGCGGCGGCCTCGCGCAGGCGGGCCAGCGCGCGGTAGCCGCTCGGGCCGTCCTTGGCGATCGCGGAGAAGGTCTCGAGCGACTGCGCGGCTTTCGGCTCCGTGGCGGCCAGGAACCGGGTCGCGACGGCCTCGCGGGCCGCACGCTGGCGCGACTGCCACACCTGCCATCCCGCGACGCCGGCGACGACCAGCACGACGACGACGACCAGCAGGAAACCATAACGCTGCAGCAGGCGGCGCGCCCGCTCGGCGCGGAGGTCTTCGCTTACCTCGTCAAAAATGTCAGGCACGGCATCCCCCGAAAACGGGCGGACCATACTGGCGGGACCGATGGAGGGCAAACGGCCGTAACCACTCCTTCATAACTTCGTGGTTTCATGCCGTTATGCGATGTGCACTCCTGCTTCTGTTGGCAGCACTCGGCGGGTGCGCGCCCGTCGTCGGATTGGTGGCGGCTGACGCTGCCAGCGTGACCCTGCTCGGGCGCGGGTTGGGAGATGTCGGGGTCTCTGCCGTCACCGGGCGGGATTGCTCCGTGGTGCGGCTCGATACCGGCAAGACCTATTGTGCACCGCGGATCGACACGCCGCCGGTGCAACCCTACTGCACGCGAACGATCGGAGCAGCGACGTGTTGGGCCGATCCCTATCTGGTGCCGCAGCGGCAACAGGAATTCGGCTACACGCCGCCGCCCTCCGAAGATCAGTTGCGCTACCGCTCGGCGCGCTGGCCGAAATCGCTGTTCTTCTGAGGTGCTAGCGGTCGCCCAGGGCGAAGCGGATGTTGACGGTGTAGTCGTATGGCACAGCCCTGCCGCCCTCGAGCGCTGGGCGGAACCGCCAGAGCGACACGGCCCGCCTCGCCTCCTCGTCGAGGTCGGTGTTGCCGCTGCTCTCGACGACGCCGACCGCAAGCGGCTGACCGTTCGGTGCGATCCGCGCGACGAGTTGGACGGTGCCCTCGGCGCCGATCCGGGCAGCGGCGGCGGGGTAGCGCGGCGGCAGATTGCGGTAGCGGGAATCGGGGCCGGGCGGCACCACGTTGTCGCCGGTGACCGACAACGGATCCAGGTCCTGCATCGCGTTGCCGAGGTGGACCTCGGGCGCGGAACGCTGGGGTTAGGTCTGCCGGCGGGCCTGCGGCGCCGGAGCCGAGGGCGGGGCGGCCGCGGCGGAGGCGGGCGCCTGGGAGGCCTGGGGCAGCGGCGGCGCGGGCGGGCTCGGGGGCGCGGCGGGGGACGGGGGCGTGTCAGGAGCCGGCGTGGCGGCGGGGGGTGGCGGAGCGCCGCGGATTTCGGCCTGCTGCTGCACCATCTCTATCTCGATCGGCGGCGTGGGCGATGGCAACGCCCGGGCCGGAGGCAGCAGCAGGATGCCGACCGCCATGGCATGCAACGCTGCCGAGACCGCGGCGGCGACCGTGGCTCGGACCGGATCGCTCCGATGTCTTGGCGCCCTTGGTCTATCCTGCGCGATCAGCACCTCAGAGGACCAAAATGCCTCTGTGCTTGGCCTTGCCCTCCGGTTCGACGTGGATCGTCACCACCAGGCCCGGTGTCTCCGCTTTCAGCGCCGCCTCGACCCGGTCGCAGATGACATGCGCATCCGCCACCTGCATCGCGCCGGGGACGACGAGATGGAATTCCAAATAGGTCATCCGCCCGGCGAACCGCATCCGCAGATCATGCGCCTCGATGGCCCCTTCGGCATTCCGGTTCAATAACTCGCGGGTGCGCTCCATCACCTCCTCGCGAGGTGCCTCGTCCATCAAGCCGCCGACGCTCTCGCGCACCACGCCCCAGCCGGACCAGAGCACATGGAGCCCGACGCCCATCGCCACCGCGCCATCGAGCCACAGGATCCCGGTCGCGAGCACCACGCCGACCCCGGCGATGACACCGACGGAGGTGGCGACGTCGCTCCAGAGATGCTTGGCATCGGCCGCCAGCGCCGGCGATCGGCTCCGCCGCCCCGTCGCCCCCAGCACCACGGCCCAGACCCCGTTCAGCACCGTCGCGGCCAAGTTGAGCGGGAGCCCGACCCAGGGTGATTGGATCGGCCCGGGCTGGCGCCAGGTGGCCCAGCCGTTCTGGAAGATCGACAGGGCCGCCACGATGATCAGCACACCGACCAGCACCGCGGCGAAGAATTCTGCCTTATCATGGCCGTAGGGGTGGTTCTTGTCCGCCGGGCGGGCCGCGTAGAACAACGCCGCCGCCGCGACGACGCTCGCCGCCACGTTCACCACGCTCTCGAGCGCGTCAGAGTACAAGGCCGAACTTCCGGTCAGCCACCAGGCCCCGGCCTTCAATCCCAGCACGACCGCCCCAACCCCGATCGACACCAGCGCGATAAGCTTTGCTCGGTCCACCGCACGCTCCTGCTTGGGCTGTAGCGCGCCTGCACGCGCGTCGTAAACGCCCGAGCGCAACTCAGCCCTGAACGGACCGTTGCGCCTCGATGGGAACGAGCACCGCAGGCGACATCTTCACCACCGATGTACCGGCCCGGCTGGATCGGCTGCCTTGGGCAAGGTTCCATTGGCTGGTCGTCGTCGCGCTGGGCATCACCTGGATCCTCGATGGACTCGAGGTCACGCTCGTGGGCTCGCTCGCCAGCGCGATCACCGACAGCCCGAGCCTCGGCCTCAACAGCGCGACATTCGGCCTCACGGCCTCCGCCTACCTGGCCGGCGCGGTGGTGGGCGCGCTCGGCTTCGGATGGCTGACCGACCGCTGGGGCCGCAAGCGCCTCTTCAGCATCACGGTGCTGGTCTATCTGGTGGGGACGGCCGCGTCGGGATTGGCGTGGGATTTCTGGTCGTTCGCCCTCTTCCGCTTCATCACCGGGGCCGGCATCGGCGGCGAATACGCGGCGGTGAACGCGACGATCCAGGAACTCATCCCCGCCCGGCGGCGCGGCTTCACTGATCTGTGCATCAACGGCAGCTTCTGGTTCGGCGCGGCGCTCGGGGCCGGTAGCGCCCTCGTGGTGCTCGACCCGGCTATCGTCTCCCCCGAATGGGGCTGGCGGGCAGCTTTCATCGTCGGCGGGCTGATCGGTCTCAGCGTCCTGTTCCTGCGCCAGTGGATCCCCGAGAGCCCGCGCTGGCTGATGACCCATGGCGACCCGGAGGAAGCCGACCGGGTGGTGGGCGAGATCGAGCGGCGGATCATCGACGAAACCGGCGCGAAGCTGCCGCCGGTGCCCCCGGAGTCGCTGCGCTTGCGGCGGCATCAGGGGGATTGGTTCCTGCCGAGCCTGCGCGTCCTCGTCACCGAGTATCGCAAGCGGACGCTGGTCGGGGTCGTGCTGATGGCGTCGCAGGCGTTCTGCTACAACGCTGTTTTCTTTACCTACTCGCTTGTTCTGACGAAATTCTACGGCGTGCCCGGCACGGCCGTCGGCTGGTATATCCTGCCGTTTGCCGCCGGCAACCTGCTGGGGCCCATCGTGCTCGGCCGGTTGTTCGACAGTATCGGGCGCCGGGTCATGATCGGGGCGACCTATGCGGTGTCGGGTGTGTTGCTCGCCCTATCGGGCTGGGCATTTGCCGAGGGTTGGCTGGATGCTCCCGGCCAGACGGTCGCGTGGTGCGTGATCTTCTTCTTTGCCTCGGCCGCGGCGTCGTCGGCCTACCTGACGGTGGGCGAGACATTTCCGCTGGAGGTGCGGGCGATCGCGATCGCGCTGTTCTATGCGTTCGGCACCGGCATTGGCGGGGTGGCCGGGCCGAGCGTGTTCGGCGCACTCATCCAGACCGGGTCCCGCCGGGAACTGCTGGTCGGCTACTTGTTCGGCGGATTGCTGATGCTGATTGCGGGTGGCGTGGCGTATCTGTGGGGAACGGACGCGGAGAAGCGCTCGCTCGAAACGGTCGCGCCGCCGCTGTCCGCGGCATGAAACCGGCGCCCGTACTCCACGTTAGTTTGGCAACGGCACTTCCGCCGTCATGGAGGCTTGTCATGGTTGATGAAAATCGCGTCGAGGGTGCCTGGGACAAGCTCAAGGGCAGCGTCAAGGAAGGCGTCGGCAAACTGACCGGCGACGAGAAGCTGCAGGCCGAAGGCAAGGTCGACAAGGCTGCCGGCTCGGCGAAGAGCACGGTCGGCGGCGTCAAGGACGCGGCGCGCGACGCACTAGACAAGTAGCATTTCGGAGGGTGCGGGCGTCCGCTGGGGCGCCAGCACCCTCCAGCTATGCGTTCGATGCGCACCTATGAGCGGATGGCGGCTTTTCAGCTAGAGCGCCACCTGCTATACGGCCGCCCACGCATGAAGCGGGTGCTTAGCTCAGGTGGTAGAGCAGCTGACTCTTAATCAGCGGGTCGTAGGTTCGAACCCTACAGCACCCACCATTTCAAGCAGTTAGCGTAAGTAGTTCCGTCGATCCGTCGCGGTTCTGTCATTTGTCCCGGTTCTGTTTTCTCTCGGTTACGCCGCGTCTCGCCCGGACCGTATGCGGTCTCGGACAGCTTGAGCCAGCAAACCTGATCGGGTGAACCCTTCCCGCTTCGCGAAGCGATCTACTGCGGCCAACAGATCCTCAGGCAAGGTGATATTCACGCGCACGGCCTTGCCAGGCACTTCGACACGCACGAGCACTCGAGCTGCCTCGTCCACTTCGGGATCATGTGAAACGGCATCCAGATCGGACGGGTCCGGCAAAACCTCGTTCGCCTCCACCATCAGCTCGACATGGCCCTGCAATGCTGCCTCCGCGTTTACGGCAGCGCTCTGAATGGTGTTCCCGGCGCTGGTACAGCCGTCCAGATCGGGGAAGAAGACCCCAAAGCCGTCGCTGCCACGCTCAATGATGGCTGGATAGTAACGGATCGCCACAGTCGACCTCCTACAGTTTCACGCCGGACTGGCGCTCAATGCTCTTGCGGGTGCCGACCGGGATGTCCCGGCGGGGATGAGGCACCGTGACGGTGCCCGGCCGCTCCGCATGTTTGAAGTGATGGTGGCTGCCCTTGACCCGGGCCAAAGTCCAACCGCCCTCTTCTATCTTGCGGATGATTGTAGCGCTGTCCATATGTGTATAACTACACACCGAACGTAAGCCGGTCAAGCAATTTGTGTGTAGAGATGCGCACCGCTGTGCGTAGGATTGCTACGTCGTCTTTCGTCCAGCAAGGCGCTTTGCAGCGGCACGCTGGAACTGTGCAGGCGTCTTGCGGCTGTAGACGCCGACACGGTGCGCGCCGAGATCGAGGCCTGCGTCGCTGGCGCGCTGCAGGGCGGGATCGCGCTGCGGCACGACATCACGCTCGCCGGCCATCTCGCCCCGGTCGACGATCCCGATGGACCGCACTGGCCGCGCTGGCAGCGCGCGCTATCGGCGGGCTGGGGCTTTCCAGCCGAGTCCTTCCGGCGCTGGGGGGCGTCGTCCTCCTCCGACATGGGGCTGGGTCCAGCAAGCCGGCATCCAGGAGATCCTGCTCGGTGGCCTCGCGACGCCCGAACGGCGCATCCACGGCCCCGACGAACACACCACGATCGACGACATCGCGGCGCTGGCCCGCTCGGTGCTGCTCTACCTCGCCGCCGATTTCGACCCCGACACCATCCCGGAGCTGACCCCGTGACCCTGCATCGCCGCACGCTGCTGGCCGCGACCGCCGGCCTCGCCACCCTTCCGCATGTAGCCCGCGCCGCCACGCCCGTCCGCGGCGGCACGCTGGGCGTATCGGTGGATCAGGCGACGTCAGGGTGCGCCAGGCGCTCGCGCTGACGGTCGATCGCGAGGCGATGGTCGGCTTCGTGGCGCAGGGTTTCGGCACGCCGGGCAACGACAGCCCGATGAACGCGGCCTACCATTTCAGGCGGTGACCTGTGCCGTGGCCAACCTGCTGGCCGACATGGCGCTGAGTGTGCTCGACCCGCGCATCCGCTATGACTGAGACGGGCCGCCGCCTGCTGCGCACGCCGCAGGGCACGATCGGCCTGGTGCTGCTGCTCATCGTCGCCCTCACCTGCGTGTTCGGCCCGGTGCTGGCGCCGTACGATCCCGAGGCGATCGACTTCATGGGCCGCTACGCCCCGCCCTCGGCCCGGCACTGGCTCGGCGGCGACCAACTCGGCCGCGACGTGTTCTCCCGCCTGCTCTGGGGCGGACGGACCACCATCCCGCTGGCGCTGCTATCCGCACCAGGTCTCCGGCGGCGAGAAGCAGCGCGTGCTGATCGCCACCGCCTTCGCGACCCGGCCGGAGCTGCTGATCCTCGACGAGCCCACCATGGCGCTCGACGTGATCACCGGCGCGCCCCTACACGCGCGCACTGATCGACGCCTCGCCCAGGCTCGACGTACGAGACTCAACTTAGGAGAGCGACCCTGAAGACCGACGAGATCCTCGCCCGCATCGACGAGACCGCCTGCCTGGCGTTGCTGTCGCGCATGGTGCAGCACAAGAGCTATAGCCAGACCGACGGCGAGCGCGTGCTGGTGGAGTTCATGGGCGAGCAACTGCGGACGCTCGGCCTGGAGACGGAGCTGACGCCGGTGCCGGGCAGTCGCATCAACGCAGTCGGGCGTTGGCGCGGAACTGGAGGCGGCAAAAGCCTATTGTTCAACGGCCATCTCGATACCAACCCGGTGACGGAGGGTTGGACCGTCGATCCCTGGGAAGGCAAGGTCGACGACCAGTTCATCTACGGTATCGGCGTCTCCAACATGAAGGCCGGCGACTGCGCCTATTTCTGCGCGGTCAAAACGCTGCTCGACGCCGGTATCCGGCTCCGTGGCGATGTGATCCTCACCTTCGTGGTCGGCGAGCTGCAGGGCGGCGTCGGGACGAAGGCGCTGATGGATGCCGGGCTCCGGGCGGACTATTTCGTCAACTCCGAGCCGACCGACCTGCAGGCGATGACGATGCACGCCGCCGCCTTCACCTTCCTGATCGAGTTGGTCGGCAAGACGCGGCATCTCTCCAAGCGCGAGGAAGCCGTCGACGCGATCGTCGCCGCCTGCGACCTGATCCCACGCCTGAATGCCATGACATTCTCCGATGCGCCGAGTGAGGCGCATCGCTCGATCAACCGCGTCCACGTCGGGGTGATGCACGGTGCGCTCGGCCGCGATCTGGCCGAATGGCGGCCGGCGCAGGTATCGGATTACGTGCGGCTGCAGGGTTCGGGCCGCTATGCTCCGGGTCAGACGGAAGAACACGCGATCGCCGACATGCGCCGCGAGTTGGATGCGCTCGAGGTGCGCTTCCCCGGCCTGCAGGCCACTCTCACGCCCGAGCGGGCCCTCGGCCGCGCCACCATGCCGCCGTTCGAGGTCGCGACCGACAGCAGGATCGTTCAAGCGATCAACGCGGCCTATCGCGGGGTCCGTGGCGAGGAGCAACCGACCGGGCCCGTCCGCCCCCCAGGATTTTACGGCACGGATGCGGGCCATCTTCTCGAAACTGGCAGTATGGAGGGCGTCGTTTGTGGGCCCGGGGGCCGCTACAATACTATGCCCGACGAACGGGTCGACCGGTGCGACTTCCTCGACATGATCCGCATCTACATTCTCATCATCTTGGATATCTGCGAACGCGTTTAGGCTGGCCGTAGGACGAACCCGCTGCCGCGGGAGGTCCTCGACCATTTAGACTGACTGGTTGCTCGCGTCGTGGAGATGCACATGGGCGACGTAGGGCTTCCCGTAATGGGCCTCGATCTTCCGCTGCACCTGGGCCCAGATCGTCGTCAGCAGCACATAGTAGAGTGCCGCGACCACATAGGCCTCGAGCACGCGGAACTCGATCTGGGCCAGTTGCTGGGCGTGGCGCAGCAACTCCTCCATCGAGATCACGGACGCCAGGGATGACGTTTTCAGCATGCCGTTGAACTGGTTGCCCAGCGGCGGCATGATCACCCGGAACGCCTGCGGCAGCACGACGAGCCGCATCGTCCGCCGATAATCCAGCCCCAGCGCCCGCGCCGCATCGGTCTGCCCGCTCTCCACCGCCAGGATGCCGGCGCGCATCACCTCGGCGAAATACGCGCCCTCGTTGAGGCCGAAACCGAGCAGCGCCGATTCGACCACGCCGAGGCGGATGCCGAATTGCGGCAGGCCCGTGTAGATGATCACCAGCTGCACCAGCAGCGGCGTGCCGCGCCACAGCCAGACGTAGAACCCCGCCACCGCCCGCAGCACCCGGTGGGCCGACATCTTCATCAGTGCGGCCAGCGACCCCAGCACGATCCCGGCCGCCATCGAGACACAGGTCAGCCACACCGTGGTCCAGACGCCAGCCAGGATATACGGGCTGGTGAGATATTCGCCGAAGCTGCTCCAGCTCCAGATCATGCCTCGGGCAGCCGGACGTTACGGCGCGTAGAAATACTGGATCTTGCCGGGGTAGGCCGCCCACTGATCGATCGTGGCGGTCCCGTAATAGTCCATCAGCCGCTTATACGTGCCGTCCGCCTCCATCGCGGACAGGGCCGCCACGACGGCGTCGGCGATGCGTTTGTCGGCGGTCGCGAACGCCGCCGGCGACCCCGGGTAGAGCCCGGTCACCGCCTTGCTGAACTGGCCCTGCTTCTCGTAGTAGCTGCCGATCGTGTCGCCGGCGAACACCGCATCGATCTGCCCGGCCCGCATCGCCTGGAACACGTCGCCGTAGGTGTTGAACACCCGAATATCCATCGCCGAAGCACCGGCCTTGACCTGCTCGTCGTTCAGCCCGCGCAAGGTCTTCTCCTCGAACCCGGCGATCTCGACGCCGACCACCTTGCCGGCCAGGTCCTTCGGCGACGTCACCGCTTTCGGGTTGCCCGCCGGCACGATCACCGCCAAGGAGTTCACGCTGTAGGGCACGAGCTGCATGATCTTGGACCGGGCCTCGGTGAAGAACAGGCCGGTGTTGATCATATCCCAGCGCTTGTTCTGCAGCCCGGGGATCTGAACTTCGAACTGCACGTTCAGGTATTCGGGCTTGAGGCACATCCGCCGTGCCAGTTCATTGCCGAAATCCACGTTCATGCCGACGATGGCGCCGGACTTGTCGATGTAGGCGGTCGGCGGAATGGTCGCGTTGATCGACATGGTGAAGCTGCCGGGCTTGACCAAAGGCAGGTCTTTCGCCGCCGCGACGCAAGTCACCGGGTTGGTCGACAACGGAACCGTGGAGCTCTGCGCCAGCGCGGTGCCCGCGATCAGGCTCAGTCCGATCGTCAACTGTATCGAAAGCCTTGTCATGGTGACGATGTCCCAGCAGTTGCGCGAGTCCAGGTGACGATGATGGCCGCCACCACCTTGATCATGGCGATGTAGTCCTCGACGTCCACCCATTCATCCGTCCGCCCGATCTGGGTGAGATCGCCGGCGAACGGGCCGAGTCCGACGGTGGGGATGCCCTTCTGCACGATTGGGTTGCGGATGTCGCTCGACGTGTGCATCGGGTTCACCTGCGGCACGATCCCGGTCACCGCCGTCACCGCGCCGCTGACGACCCGGTAGAGCGGGTGATCCTCGGTGATCTCCATCCCGGTGACCCCCGAGATCCACTCGATCCGCGGCCGCTGCACGGCCAGCCAGTCATCCGCGTCGCAGGCGGCGTCGATCGCCGCGACGATCTGCGCCTGCACCGCTTCCATCCGTTCGGTCGGTGGGAACGAGATTGCGCCGCCGAAGCTGCAGGAGGTGTGTAGCCGACTGTATTTGCTGTCCGCGCCGCAGGAGATGTTGGAAATCTGCAGGTTGGTCGAGCGCCCGACGGCGCCATCCAATCTCGGATGCCGGACCTCGGCACCGCGCGTCCGGTCGAGCGCCATCAGCGCGCGATACAACACGAACGCCTTGTCGACCGGGTTGACCGCCAGATGCGCGAACGCCGTATGACCCGGCTCCGTCGTGGGCGGCTTGCGACCGGTGACGGTGACGCGGAATTCGAGCTGCCCGGAGGCGAAGGCCTTGATCTCGCGCAGCCCGACGCCGGATTCCGCCGGATGCAGATAGACCGCGCCATCGGCCACGATGCCCTGCTGCATGATCGCCGCCACCCCGCGGGCGTGCCGCTTGCTGGGTGTGCTCGCCATGATGACCTCGCCGCCCGGCACCAGCCCGGCCTTGATGACGGCGCCCATCGCGCACACCCCGGCCGCCACGCCGAGCAGGTCATCCGCCACGCCCCAGCCATACAGCCGTCCGTCGGCGATCACCCCGGCGAACGGGTCATGCGTCCAGCTCTCGGTCGCCTTCACCGCCTCGCTGTCGGGATGCGCGAACAGGATCAGGCTACGCCCGCTCCCCTCACCCGCGAGGCGCCCGACCACGCTGACGCGTTCCCCGGTGGCGACCACGCCGCCCGCCGCGAATTCGCCCACCAGCTCGACCTCGCCAGGCGCATAGACGATGCGTTCGACCTCGGAGCCCAAGGCCGCGAGCCGGTCCGCCACGATCGCCTGCACTTCATTCTCGCCCTCGAGCTGGGCGGCGATCAGCGCCCGTAGCAGGGCGATCTGCGCCTCGCGGTCGGCATCCACGATCGCCACTACCTGGTCCTGCTCGACGGTCATCGCGCGACTCCGTGACGCCGCCAGCCTAACAAGCCTCGGACTGACGGCAAGCCAGCCGCGGGACGACATCTTGCCCGCAGAGGCACCCACGCCGGACCGGCCGAACCTCATCGGCGAAAAGCGGGCAGCCGCAGCCGGGCCAACAAGCCGCTCGGCGTCGCATCGAGCAGTTCCAGCGCGCCGCGATGCATGCGGACCACGTCCTGCACGATGGCCAGGCCTAGCCCGACGTGACCGTCGCGGTCCAACCGGTGGTCGCTCATGCGCGTGAACGGGCGCAGCATGCGCTGCCTGTCCTGCTCGGGGATGCCCGGCCCGTCATCGGCGACGTCGATGATCACCTCGCTGCCCTGGGCGAACACGCGGACATGGACCGTCTTGCCATAGGTGCGGGCGTTCTCGATCAGGTTGACCACGGCCCGCCGCACCGAGAGAGGCTGGCACAGGCACGCCGCGTCGAGATCGGCGTCGCAGGAGAGCGCCATGCCGGTCTCGGCGAATTCGTCGCAGATGGTGGTCACCAGCGCGCCGATATCGGTCAACTCCCGTGCCTCCATGCTGCTCTGTCCGCGCAGGAACTGCAGGGCCGCGTCGATCATCGTCTGCAACTGCCCGATGTCGCGCAGCATCGCGGCGCGGCTGTCCGAGGGTTGATCGAGTTGCACGCGCAGCTTGAGCCGGGTCAGCGGCGTGCGCAGGTCGTGGCTGATCGCGGCCAGCATGCGCGAGCGATCCTGCACGAAGCTGGCGATGGCCGCCTGCATGCCGTTGAAGGCGCGCGCGGCCAGGCGGATCTCGCGCGGCCCCCGTTCCGGCATCGGATCGGCGACCAGATGCTGGCCGAACGCGTCCACGGTCTCGGCGAGTTGCCGGAGAGGCAGGGTGATGCGCCACGCCGCCCAGATGCTCAGGCCGCTGACGACGATAAGCAAGAACACCAGCGCGACCGTCAGCGGCACCCCGATCACCCGCGTGACCGTCAGGTCGGGCCGGTCCAGCTCGATATCGACCGCCTCGCCCACGGCCGGCGATCGCAATGGCGCATGGATCTGCACGTAATACTGCCGATGCTCGGACAGCGGGCGGCAGAGCCGCATCGTCAGCCCCGCCGGATGCCCGAGCGCCGCGGGCAGCGACCGCTCGAGCGGCGGGTCCCCGTCGTCGTCGCGCTCGCAGGGCGATGGCGGTCCGGCGGCGGAGATCCGGAAGCTGGGCAACGACATCGCCGTCGCGAGCACCGGGCGCTGCGCCGCCGAGACCCCCTCCATCGCGCCTACCGTCATCTGGATGGCGAGCACGGTCTCGCCGGGTGCCAGCTGGCGGGGCGGGATCAGTGGGCCGAACGTCGCGAAGAAGGCGATCATGGCGCTGATGGTGACCACCAGCGCGATGACCACGATGGCGACGATCTGTCCCAGCGTGCTCTGCGGCAGCAGCCGGGTCATTGGTGGACCACCGGATGGCGGAACAGATAACCGCCG
>CAZZVQ010000071.1:0-26527 GCA_964657565.1 uncultured Acetobacteraceae bacterium | reverse complement strand
TGAAGCGTTCAATCATCGCCTCCAGGCGGGGCTTCAAGACTTGATCGACATGCCAAATCATTTCAAAGAGGCGTTTGGTCACGGCCAGCTGATCGCAACCGTCGAGCCGATCGACACGATCCTCGCCCCTCACTGCTGCAATCTGCCGCTCGGCCGCGAGCCAGAAGTGCATCCATAAAGGAAGGTCGACAAAGATAATGGTATCGGCGGCCGCCAGTCGTCTTTCCAACGATCGCCACGGCCCCCAGCCGTCAACGATCCATCGTTCGGATGCGACTATCTGATCAATCTTTTCTCCGGTCTCCTGATCGGGAGCGACTATCCATCCCGGGCGCCATTGAATCTGGTCGACCGAATAAAACGGTAGGTTGTGTATCGTAGCCAGCTTGCGGCCGAGCGTGGATTTTCCGCCACCCGCGTTTCCGACGATTGCGACCCTTGTCATTCCCGAACTCTGCTGTCGGCACCGCCTAAAGGCAACGCCCGTTCACCATTCAAAGCACTGATCGCGTTAGCGCGAAACGACTTTACTCGCGACAGTCAGAAAGTTACCACCTCTGCGACAAGCTCTCAGCCGCCATCGACACTTTTCGGTCAACCCGTTTGCTGCAATTCGTTTCGCCGCACCGAGGACGCCTCGAAGAGGACAAGTGCGACGAATACAATCGCGACCCCGGCCCATTGAATAATATCGAGCCGCTCGCCCAAAACGGCCATCGCAAAAAGCACGCCGAAGACAGGCTCAGCGTTGCTGAGCATCGTGGCGCGCACCGGCCCGATGAAGCGGAAGGCAGCAAAGAAAGCGACTAGGCCGATTGTGACGCCACCGCCAGCGCCAGTAATCCCGAGCCAACCAACGTCCTCGGACGGGAGCGACCAGGCGCCGACTACAGTTGTGGCGGCGGCGGAGACGATAGTCGCCACCAGCATCATGACCAGGTTCACTTGCGTGCTGGTAGCGCCGTCCGTTGTGCGCGGGCACCGAGCAGAATGACACCACACACCGCCAGGGATGCAAGCATGGCGAGCGCGAGACCGGCAACATCAGGTTTGTCGAACCCTCCTCCGAGCACGAGCACAAGACCGGCCAGCACGGCGAGTGCAAAAACTAGCTTGCGACGCGTGAGGCGCTCGCGGCCTTGCCGGTGAAAAACAAACGCTAGCAAGATCGGGTGGGTGGCATAAATGAGCACCGCAACGCTTACAGGGATGTGGGCGACTGAGCCGATAAAGCCATAGGCCACGAGCGCATGGGCGAGGCCGGCTGCCACGCACGGTGCGAGAGTCCGTTCCGGAAGGCGGAAAGTCTGGCCAGAAGCGGCCATGAACAGGATCATCAGCACCATCCCGATGACACCGCGTAGGGCGACAACGGTCGACGTGTTGGAACCCGCCTCGAAGGCGAGCTTGGCGCAGGTCGGGACGACAGCAATCGCAGTGCCCGAGAGCAGCACGAGCATGATGCCGAGCAGGCCATGTCGCGATGGCCGGCCGCTTTTATCCGGGTCGCTCAACGTGACTGTGGCCAGGGCATCGCGTAGCGCGGTCAGGTTAGGATGCTCCGCGTAGCCGTCCCATCCCGAAACACCGCGCCCTCGTGCCGGAGCAGCCAGCGCTTGCGCTCGAGGCCACCACCATAGCCGGTCAGAGAGCCGTCGGTGCCGATTACCCGATGGCACGGCACCACGATGCTGAGAGGGTTAGCCCCGTTTGCCGAGGCGACTGCTCGGACGGCAGTCGGACGTCCGAGTCTGACCGCCAAGGCGGCGTAACTGAGGGTTTCGCCCGGGGCTACGCCGGTCAGGGCGGTCCAAACAGAGCGTTGGAACGGCGTCCCGCCTGTAAGCCAGTCAACCGCGGCGAGGCGTTGTAGGTCCCCCTCGAAGTACTCCCGCAAAGGAAGCCTGACGTGGTCCGGAATGCTGCCCGGCTCAGGCGCAAGAGCGCCGTAGTGGAGCCACAGCAGACGGGCCATGTCGGCCTCACGGTCGGCCCAGTCGAGCGCTCTGAGCTTGCCGTCTTCGTCCGTGATGACGAGCGCAACGCCGATGGGTGTCGCGAGGCGGTCGAGTAGGAGGCGGTCAGGCCGCATGCTGATCAATGACGTCCTCCTCGGCGACAGGCGCTGCAGCCAAACGGCTACCCGCCCAAAGGTGCAACAAAGCGTGCGCGCGCCAGGGTCTCCAGTGTTCGGCCCGCGCGAGCAACGCTGCGTCAATCGGACCACACTCGACCTCCGGCAGCGGATCGGGATCAGCGAGGCCGGACGCGGCCACGACGCATCGGGCTGTCGGCTCATCGATGCCCGCTAGTAATTGCAGCCGCATGATGGCCGCGCCGTTGTTAATGTAACAACCTTGAAACAGCGTATCGATAGTGGGGACGGTCGCCAAGGCCACGAGCGCCTCGACTGCGCCTTGGGCGAGACCTGCCGCAATCAGATCCGCGTGGGCCAACTGAGGCGGCGTTGGAAAGGCGTGTGTCAGCCCCAGCTCACGAGCAGCTGCATGAGAGACCGACTCGCCGCAGCACGCCACAAGGCGATTAGCCAGCTGCTGCCCTGGTGCGTCATGTCGATTGAGAATGGAGCGGACTGCTGCCTCGAAGCCGGCCCAGAACCCAGGGGCGCGCAGACCGGGACGCGCGGCAACCAGTGGTGCCAGCACGGCATCGCAGCTGAGGTGCTCGTTGATCGCAACGGGATCGGCAGCAAGATCGAAGACGCGGCGGACGGAAGCCACGACGGCCGGCAGGGCCCGTAAGTCGGGTAAGCGCACAGTGGCCTTTAAACAGCCCCCTGGCACGGGTTCGACGATCACCAACGCGCCGCCCGGGCCAACTACGCGCGCATAGCGCGCTTCAGACACCGCCTCAACGCCGGGAACCGCCCGCGCACGAAGAACCGAGACGATGAAATCCCAATCGTATGGCGGTCGGTAGCCCAGCCGGACTGCGACAACGCCCGCCTCGTCGGCGGCCCCTTTCACGTTCCCGCTTCGCCGCAGGGTTGCTGGCGCACGTAGATATAGGCGCTGGAAGGTTTCGTTGAACCGGCGGATGCTGCCGAAGCCGGCGGCGGCGGCGACATCGGCCATGGGCAACCGCGTGTCTTGGATCAGTTGCTTGGCCAGTAGCACCCGCCGTGTTTGAGCGACAGCAATCGGTGAGGCGCCAAGGTGCTGGCGGAAGAGGCGTCGGAGCTGTCGTCCACCGACACCAAGCCGCCCCGCCAAGGCTTCTACGCCGGCCGCGTTGTCGAGGGCACCTACCTCGATCATGGTCAATGCCTTCGAAACGGTGTTGGCACTCCCGCGCCACACGACAGCAAATTCGGGCGCGATCTCCGGCCGGCAGCGCAGGCACGGTCGAAATCCGGCTTCCTGCGCTGCGGCGGCAGTTGGAAAGAAGCGGACGTTCTGTCGTTTAGGCGTCGGCGCCGGGCAGAACGGTCGGCAGTAGACGCCGGTCGTGATGACGCCAACGAATAGGCGCCCGTCAAAGCGTCGGTCGCGCGTTGCGATGGCGCGGTAGCAGGCGTCGTTGTCCATCTCCATGGCGCGACCTTGCGCCAAGTCCAACATGATGTCTGGCGATTTTCGGACTCCAAAGGGCGAAGTAGGTAAAGATACAGACGTCGCAGTGCTGAGTTGAAAGCTCGCCCCAATGCCATCACGCCGAAGCGCGAGTAGATGCCACCGAGCTCGTCAAGCCATTCTCCCCAGTGTTAGCGCGTTGCCAGGAGCACCGTCGTACTCGACACCGAGCGAACATCGAGCGCGCTCCGGGCGTCGCATGAGTGTCCCTATTTGTAACTGACAATCTCATACTCGATGCCGTCAAGATCATTGAAGTAAAAGCGAAGCCCTGGTTCATAGTCATCGTGACTGAAAGGCCTTAAGCCAGCCGCGATCACCCGAGCTTCAGTGTCATCAAGATCGTCAACTTCGATGCAGATATGGTTCAGCGGCCTTCCTTTGCTAAAGACTTCAGAGGTCTGATCGGCCTTGCCACTGTTGTATAGGGCCACATAGTGATCGCTTGATCCGACATGAATATAATACCCGCCGTTTCGCCCGGCGCCAGTCCAACGGACATGCCAACCGAAAAGCGATTGAAGCAAATCCGACGTCCGGTCGGGGTCCGCGACGGTGATGTTAACGTGCTCAAGGCGTAATGAAGGCATTTCATTTTCTCCTGGCGTCGGCGGGATCACCTGCTGCCGTTGTCGGTTCTAAAATCTCAAGCTAACTTAAGGTCAAGATTTTTTGGAGCAGCGGTATGGCTGTGCCGTCTATAATGTCGATCGGAGAACTCGCTCGGCGAACTGGCCTCTCGGTGTCGGCAATAAGGTTCTATGAGACGCGGGGCTTGGTTCGGGCGACTCGTGGTTCCGGCAATCAACGGCGGTTCGCGCGCGCGGACATTCGGCGCTTGTCATTCGCGCTTATCGCGCAGCAGCTAGGGTTAACCCTCGCCGAGATTGAGGCTGAGCTTTCAACGCTGCCTCAAGGTCAAGCCCCAAATCAAGCGGACTGGAAGGCCATTGGCGCGCGAATGCAGCAGGCCCTTGCAGCAAGAATTAGTATGTTACAAAAGACATACGAACTACTAGATGGTTGCATTGGGTGTGGGTGCCTCTCGCTTGATCGCTGTGCATTATACAACCCAAATGACCGTGCTTCACGCGCTGGACCTGGACCTCGCTTTTTACTGGGTAACCAAGCAGCAGATTTCGAGAATGATTAATCCGCTCGAACGTCCACTCTCCACGTTAACCTACAATGGCCCGCAGCCGGAGAGCATCTCCGCATTCGACACAAGGCGGTCATTGCGAGCGGTTATGGGCTGGGAGAAATTGAGATCAGGATGGCATCTCTCAGCGAACTCGACCTCATCAGGAGCTTGGAAGAACGACTGCATGATCCCGCCGTTCGCAGCGCATCGGGTGTAGTCGCCGGGCTTCTGGCGGATGACTTCCTCGAGTTCGGAAGGTCCGGCAAGGTGTACGGGAAGGAAGAGGTAGTACGCAGCTTGGCTGCGGAACGAGGCGGCGAGCCCTCGGACTTGACCGTCTACGGATATGAGCCACGGACCCTTGCTGCGGGTGTGCTGCTTCTAACCTACCGGACCATTCGGAGGCGAGAAGGTTTAGCGGAGCTGCACACGCTGCGCAGTTCAGTATGGAAACTTATTGCCGGTCGTTGGCAGATGACATTTCATCAAGGAACGCCGACCTATCCAGAAATCGAATGTCGGCTGTTCACCAAACCTTGCGCTGGCGACTGCCGGGCCGGGTAGCCCGGCAGCCAACCCTGCCTGGAGACAGCTAGGCTAACAGAACCGCTGTCACGTCCTTACCGGTCTCAGTGTCGAGAACCAAGAAAGCAACACCCTTGGCCGCCCATCCCCGAAGCTGGTCGACCGACACGTAGCCGTGGTTTTGCGTGTCATAGAGCCGGCTACGAGCATACCGCTTTACCAGGATGGATTGTTCTTTCACTGCTGCTGACATCGCGACCCCTCCATGCTGGCTGCAGTTAAGCACGGATCGGCCGCCGTAAAGTCCGGATTTCACCCCCACCAGGCAATAGCACCGTGGCCGGGGTGGGAATCGCAGCCCTCAATTCGTAGCAGTTTTTCAGCTCGCCTTTGGTAGCCACGCAATCATCCCTTCTGTCCGCGAGCGTACAGAAGGTGGCGCTAGGCAGGTTGCGACAGCTTCGTAGCCCGGAGACCCAGGATACGGCGCAACCTGAATGGGTGGGCTATGGTTAGCGGGACAGAAGATGATGGCTTCATCATTGCCAGCTTCGGTCAGGTCCAGGATCGCGTTGGATCTGGTCAGAAGGAACAGAGGCCGACCTTGCGCACCGCGCCGTCGCAGCCAAGCAATCAGCGCCGTCTGCGTCTGTTCCGCCAGCCCTTGCTCGACCATGTCGATCACCAGGGCGCCTGCACCATCCTCTACGGCGACGATCAAAGAGAGTAAGGCGTCCGACATTAACGCGCCATCCTCCGTCAACCATGCGAGGGCTGCCTCGACACGGGCCTTCAGCTTTTGGTCCGCTGCCATTTTGGCCCGCGTGGAATCAGTGGTCTCGGTCAGCCGATCGAGGCCCACAAAAGCGGCACCGGATATCTCCTGGGCAAGATGCTGTGCCAGGCGGGTCTTGCCGCTTCCCAGGGGACCAATGATGAAGTTGATCGCTTGGATAGCGCGAAGCTCGAACCGCTCACCGCCCCAGGGCCAGGGAAGGTCAAAGGCCACGATCGGCTCGCCTGCAGAACCAACCACTTGCGCCAGATCTCCGATCACGAGCTGCTTGCCCTGGGCGAGTTCAGCACGCAGCTTGCGGATCATTTCCACTGCGCCAGCAACCTCGCGGCCCCGATTTTCCAAGGCGTTCTGGTGCTCAGCCAAAGCTGCGCCCAGCCCGTCGCAATCACCGTCCAGAACGCGCGCTACCTGGGCCAGGCTGAAGCCAAGTCCACGGAATGCAGCAATTTGTGCGGCCCGAGCCATCTCTGCCGGTCCGTAAGCCCGCCACCCCGCTTCTGACCGCACAGGATTCAGAAGGCAGCGTTCCTCATAAAGCCGGAGCGCTTTCGCCGACACGCCGAGACGTTGGGCAGCTTCGGATGGGCTCAGGACCTGAGTAGATGGGGGCACGGTTCACCTCATTGCTCGTTGACCGTCACTCTCATCGAGGCGGACCCTGGGGCCAGGTCAAGCACGATTCGCTGGTATCAAACCCGATTACCGCTTCACCCGACCGAAGCTGTCATTCCCCGTTCGTGAGATGCTTGGCAAAGAACCTCGTCATCAACTCCCACTCTCGGGTTCGCGCCGGAGCGCGGAAGATGTGCCCTTCCCCTTCGAAAAAGTGCGCTTCGGGCGGAAACCCATTGTCGCACATCCGTGCCTCCAGCCGTCGGGCCATATCTGCATCCCATGTCCTGTCATCTGTGCCCTGGGTGATAAACACTGGATACGGCACCGGACCCGGGCACAGCAGCGTGCCCGGCCGTGTTCGTTCGTGCGTGCCGTGCCAGGACCATGAAGGCCGCGTCTGGTCGCCCGCCCAGGGCTGCCCAGTTTGGAAATCCACCACCAGGAAGGCGGGCCAGGCGACGTCGGGCGGAGAATGCACGGCCACGGCGTCAGGCACTTCGGCGGCGCCGTCCTCCGCCAGGAGCTGAGCAACCAGCAAGGCGTGTTCAGCGCCGCGGGAGATGCCAAACAAGCCTACCCCGCACCCGAACGGGGCCATTTCCGCCCGCATGGCGTCGAGGGCGACCACTGTGCCCTCCAGCGGTACGTCGTCGATGTCCGGAGGCGTCGGCCAGTGCATGACCTTGGTGTAGTTGCGGCTCAGCGCCGCGAACCCGTGCGCTGCGAACAGGGCGCAGTAAAGGTCGTTCCAACCGGCCCAACCGCCCTCGCTGCCATGAAGGCACACCACGCCGCCACGCGGCATCCCGGACGGCCAATACATGTTTTCGCCGGTTGATGCCGCAGTTTGCCGGATGCTCGGGGACATGCGCGATCAATCCCACTTACAAGCTATGTCTGTAAACCACCCCATCCGGCGGTAACCTCGACCGAGGTCGCTACCGCCGAGGTCAACACAAAGCGGACGAGAGATCATGCCCGTTGAGCGGGCATGATCCTGCAACGGTGACTGCTGTCTTTCCGGAGCTAGAGCTGGCAAGATCGCTGGCATCGCCAAGCTCCGGCGAGGTATTTCCTAACCTCAAAGGACAGTGCTCGTGTTCTTCGGTATATGTCTGGCCCTGGCCGCCAATGCCCTGTGGGCGCTAGGGTTCTTGGTGCCTTACGTGACCGGGACTGTACCTGGCGCCGACTTCGTGTTCTTGCGCTACTCTTGTTATGGTGCCGTCGCAGGCATTCTAATTCTGACATTGGCGCACCAGAAGACACGGCTGGGTTGCCGCCACATTCTGAAGGCCGTCGGCCTGGGCGCGATAGGATACGCGTTGTCTTTCCTGTGTACCTTTTTCGCGGTCAAGCTGATTGGTGGGGTGCTCGCCGCCCTCCTGATAGGCCTTGTACCCGTTATTTTTCCCATCGGTGCGAATTTTCGCGAGAGGACGATACCATGGCCGCCGCTCCTCGTGGCTGCGGGTGCGATCTTACTCGGCCTGATTGTCCTCCAGGCCGACAACCTCCGCGGCCTTGCGGACGTAGGAAACGGGTGGACAACGACGTTGGGAGTAGTCTGTGCGCTCCTGGCGATGGCCAGTTGGGGCGTCTTCGTCCTCAACAACGAGGTGAGCGGCCCGACCGGCCTCTTGCCCGTGCAGGAGGGCAGATTGTGGGTGGCCTGGATCGGCGTGGGCAGCCTCGCGGGTAGTTTCGTTATCCTGCTGCCTTTCCTGCTGCTCGGTCAGTCGCGATTGTCGGATCTACCTGCCCTGGCAGCGCAGGATTGGCGGCCCTTCGCGCTAGCTGCTTTCATGGGGCTGTTCAGCACGTGGGCTTCGACTTGGTTATGGCGTGAGGCCCTGCGTCGGCTCAGCCCGGCGATGGCCACTCAACTCGCGGCCAGCGAGACGTTGTTCGCGGTTGCGTATGCGCTTGTCTACGAGCGAACAATGCCGGGCATAGGCGTAGTCGGGGGAACGGTGCTGATCGTGGGTGGTGTCATGCTTACTTCGGCGACGCCATTCCTGGTGGAAAGATTACGCCAGAAACGAGCGGCACTCATTCGTTCAGGTTGAGGCTCGAACCGCCTTGCCCGAACGGCCTTCGTCTGCTCCCCATCCCATCCGGGGAAGCACCATGGCCGGGGTGGCGACCGCTGCAGTCGAGACTTTGCAAACCTTCGTGTCTCCCCGAAGATCATTCAGTATCACCTGAACAGAGGCTATTGGGATCATGCAGACAGAGACCGGTAGTAGCAGTGCTGAGCTTTCATCGGCCGATTTGGCCGAGCTGCAAGGCCATTGGGAGCAGGTCTACTTGGAGGTGGATGGTGTCCCCAATCCACCCGACGAAAACACGGCTTCAGATGCATTAACCGTTATTTCGGGACAAACCTTCTCTGTTCGCCGCCCTACAGGTGAGGTATTGCTTGAAGGTGCGTTCGAACTGAACGTTACCACATCTCCAAAGTCGATCACTTGGGTCGACTCAATAGGTTTGGATGCTGGTAAGCGACTTCCTGCTAGTTATAAGCTGGAAGGGGATTGCTTTACATTCATCGCCGCAGATGAAGGCGCTCCTCGTCCTGTATTTTTCCGTACGGAACCAGGGTTGACCATGCGAGCGTTTCGACGCCGGTAAAGACTGTCGAGTTGTCTAGGACCGCTGTCCACCCCGTGCAGAACTAGCCTGGCCGGAATGGCTACCGCCGCCGCGACACCTCTCAGACGTTCGCCATATTTCTGGTCAGCCTAAGCGAGGACGTGCCTTGGACCCCAAAAACGTAGGGAGTGCGGTTCGCCGATGCCACCATTTGAGCCTATCTCTCCAAAACTGAACGGAGCCGACTAGCTCCCTTCTCGATTCTATCGGGTGTGATCGCGGCATAGCCGAGCAGCAAACCATGTTCAGAAAATCGGGTCAGGTAAGTCGGAGAGAGAGGCGTGACAGCGATGCCAGCTTTGCCGGCCGCAAGGGTCACGAGGCGGTCGTCAAACCCTTGCGAACCAATGTCGGAATAGGGCCGCCCGACCAGATGCATTCCGCCTTGACTAGGCTCAACCCTGAGTAGCCCCGCAAGGTGCCTTCCGGCTGACGTCACCAGCGCTGACTGTCGCTCTGCATAAATGTGCCGCGTGCGCCGCAAATGAGCAGCGAAATGTCCATCCTCGACAAAACGCGCCAATGCTGCCTGACCGAGCAGAGATGCCTCGGCCGGCCCCGCCTTCCCGAGCAGGAGTGCCGCCGGCTCAACTAGAGGCGGGGGTAGAACCATGTAGCTCAACCGCAACGCTGGGAAGAGCAGTTTTGAAAAGCCTCCGCAGTAGATAACCCGATCAGTCCGATCGAGAGCACGCAGCGGCGAGAACGGCCGGCCACTGTAGCGATATTCGCCGTCATGGTCGTCCTCAATGATCCAACCGCCAGTACGCTCGGCCCACGCCAACAAGGCATGACGCCTTGCGAGGGACATCACCACACCAAGGGGAAATTGGTGAGCAGGCGTCACCACTGCGAGGCGGGCCGAAGGCGCAAGCACTTCGGCCCGCTCGACCGCAAAACCTTCGTCGTCGACTGGCACGGGGGCGAGCCGAACACCAGCACTCAGCAGCGCGCTTCGAACACCGATGAAGCTTGGCTCCTCGATCCATGCGACGTCGCGGGGATTGAGCAGTAAGCGTGCGAGCAGGCCAAGACCCTGCCGGATGCCGGAGGTTACCACCACCTGATCCATTGTGCTGGTAAATCCACGGAAGGCGCTCAGATGGGCTGAAATCGCTCGGCGCAGGCACGGGTGACCAAATGGATGTGGAACGGCCGCCGGATCGAGCATGGGGCGGCGCCATTCCGTTTCCAGGAGCCGTGCCCAAAGCCGAAACGGAAATGCGTCAACCGCCGGGCGACCCAACGCAAAAACGCTTGGCAAAGACGTCTGGACGTTCATTGATCCCGTCTCGAGCACCGCTTCCGCACGTCGGGACAGCCTTGCTGCTGTGGCAATCGTCGGTCGGCTCCCGTTACCCGCTTCCATTGCGGTCATCGCGTCGTCAGGCAGAGTTTCAGCAACGGCCATTCCCGAACCTGGAAAGCTGACGACATACCCCTCGTCCATCAGCCGCTCGAACGCAGCCATCACCGTCCCGCGTGCACAGCCCAACTCGCGCGCGAATAGCCGGGAAGAAGGTAGACGGGTTCCGCACCCAAGGTGCCGCTCCAGAATTGCACGACGAAGTTGCGCCGCGATTTGCGCATGCATCGGCGCGCGCGCGCGTGGGTCGAGTGATAGCGTCAGCAGAGGCACCTTGGTCCTATTGCGACCCATGAACTGGTCCGACTCAATTATCCCAGACTGGACCTTTGCTTTGGACCGAACTCCGCTGATCCTACTTCAGATCTGGGGTGAGATCACTTGTGGGGGCCTGGTCCAGCAATGGCATTGACAGGAGGAAGAGGTGTCCAACGGAGTAAGGCCCTACGGAAAGGGTTCGCCGCAACCTCTGACGGTCGTGGTACGCTTTCCGGGTTGGTCCGTCGTGTGGGTTGCCTTCGTGATGACGATGTTCTCGGCAGGCGTCGGCACGTATGGGCCCTCGCTCTATCTTCAGACTTTACACGCATCGCGTGATTGGCCCATCGCCGGTGTGTCGGCTGCAGTTACGACCCATTTCCTGTCGAGCGCTGCGGTCGTCGTGTTCCTGCCGAACTTGCATTGTGTGCTCGGGCTTGCGTTAACGACGGCAGGTGGTGGTGTCCTGATTGCTACAGGACTTTGTGCTTGGGGGAGTGCTGAATGGCTTTGGCAGCTTTTCCCGGCTGCGGTGCTGTCTGGCGCGGGCTTCGCCCTCATTGGCGGTGCCGCGGCAACGGCCATTGTCTCTCAATGGTTTGACCGTGATCGGCCCAAAGCACTTAGCACTGCCTTGAACGGTGCGAGCGTTGGGGGCATTGTGTTCGCTCCGGTCTGGATATTCCTGATCGATCGCGTCGGCTTTCAAACCGCGACTGCCATCGTCGCAGCTCTGATAGCATGTATTATCGTGCTGCTGGCTTTTCGGTTTCTGCGTCACGGTCCCAACGACTACGGCCTTGCGCTGGATGGCGGCTCAGCCAGCGCCCATTCCCCAGATCTCCCGCCAGCGTCTTCGTCCTCACGCTGGACTCTACTCCGCGATCAGCGGTTTCGATCCTTGTCGCTTCCATTCGCGCTAGGCCTCTTCGCGACGATTGGAATCTTGTCCCAGTTCGTCGTCCGCCTAGTGCCGGACGTGGGCAAAGACGGTGCAGCTGCGTTGCTAAGTTTGGCCACAGGTTGTTCCCTTCTAGGAAGGACCGCGCTCGGTTGGACGATCGGCAGGCATGACCGGCGACTTGCGGCGGCAGTTAACTTTGCCGTGCAAGCTGCCGGCGTCGCTTTGCTCGCCGTGAGCGACCGCCCTATTCTGCTCATGGTAGGCACCTCGCTGTTCGGGTTCGGTATCGGCAATTTGACGTCCCTGCCACCGCTGATCGCGCAGGCCGAGTTCAAACCTGCCGACGTCGGAACCATCGTGGCGCTCGTGACAGCAGTAAACCAAGCGGTTTTCGGCCTAGCCCCCCTGGTGCTCGGATTCCTTCATGATTTCGCTTCGGGTTACACGGTGCCCTTCGCGCTCGCCTTTGGCCTACAACTCGCGGCCATGTCGGCTATGCTGGCCGGTCGTCCAACTCGCCAATCACAGACCTGACGTATGCTGCTACCAACATGACAGCTGAACATAGGAGCAAGCATGACCGAGCCGGTCGTCATCGCCGACCTGGCCCTTGTGGCCCACGCCGAGCAAGTAATCGGAGAGGGCCTGCGCGTCTTCAACGTCGAGGTCACAGGTTTCAGCGACAGTCAGCCATTGGCCGTGGTGGTCCAAGATCCGGACGGTGCGGTTCTGGGCGGCTTAGCGGGACGCACCTCGCTCGGGATGCTGTTCATCAACGTTTTTCACCTGCCCACACATTTGCGCGGCGGTGGTCTGGGTAGCAGAATCCTGCGCATGGCAGAGCAGGAGGCCAGGCAACGTGGCTGTTGCTCCGGTGTGCTGTGGACGATCAGCTTTCAGGCGCCCGCCTTCTATGAGCGCCATGGTTGGCGCCGATTTGGCGAGATGCCGTGCTACCCTGTCGGCACGAGCAGAGTATTCCTGACCAAGGAACTCTAACGCGGTGGAGGATTCGAGAAGCTCGGACGCAGGTGAGTGCCACATCAGGATTGCCGGTCCAAGCGACGCGGCCACAGTCCAATGCATCAGCGCTGATGCATACATCCCGACATATGCGGCTGTGGTCGGCGTAGTGCCAAAACCTGCCCAGGAAGACTACCTCGACCGAATTGCCCTCGGTGAGGTCTGGCTTCTCGAAACGGATACTGGTCCGTCCGGCGTTATCGTACTGGAGACCATGCCTGACCACCTCATGGTATACAGCATCGCCATCCGAAGCCGATGCCAGGGTAGAGGATACGGCAAACTACTTTTAGGTTTCGCTGAACGGCATGCCGCATCGCTTCGGCTCTCCGCCGTGCGTCTCTATACGAACAGGCGCATGAAGCAGAACCTAGAGTTCTACCGGCAGTGCGGATACCGCCAGATAGGCACGCGTCCCCACCCGATTCGGGACAGTGAAATCGTCACGGACATGATGAAAGAGGTTTTCCCGGAACACTAAGGGCGGAATTCGCCTGCGATCCGCGGGCAGCCGGTGTGTGTAGGGCCACCACGATCTGCCGCACCTTGTGACGACCGTACCTTTGCAAGACATCGGCACCCATCGATCACAGATACGTATTGGATCAAGTTATGCTCCTGTCTCACGGTAAGCGGTGCGGAGCCGACCTACTGGCTTGCTTGATGCTCTGACCTCAAGTTCGTGGCGTTACGATTGGGAGTTGGGGATGTCGCGTAAGCCACTTGGTGAGAGAGCGATGACAGACGCCGAGCGCCAGGCCCGCTATCGTGCCGCTCGCGCCGGCGGTCAGCCGATTATCCGGTTCCGGCGCCCTGCGGACCATCGCGGTCGCGCCAAGCGATGGTCCGCCACGGTGGACGAACTGGTCCAATTGCAGACCGAGTATCAAGCTTGGCTCGACGCGTTGCCGGAGGCGCTGCAGGAGACCGCAACGGCCGAGGGGTTGCGGGCGATCTGCGATCTGGATCTCCAGGAGCTTCAGACCGTCGAGCCGCCAAAAGGCTTCGGACGCGACTGAGACAGATGGACGATCGGGGTATGAGGTTATGCCGCCAATGCTGCCGTATGCATGTCGAGCGTTGGCCTGCTCGGTTGCCAGCTCCACGGCAGCAGGGTGTGCATCTCGTGCGCCTTGGTCCGGCCGGAGACGATCCGCTCGAGCGCGTCGGTCAGCCAAGCCAGCGGATCGACGCCGTTCAGCTTGGCCGTCTGGATCAGCGTCATCGCCATCGCCCAGTGCTTCGCCCCGCCATCCGACCCGGCAAATAGCGCATTTTTTCTTGTCAGAGTGTTCGGACGGATCGCGCGCTCGACGACGTTGGTGTCCATCTCGACCCGGCCGTCGTCGAGGAACACCACCAGCCCCGGCCAGTGCCGGATTGCGTAGCGCATGGCTATTGCCAGATCGGACGCGCCGGACACTCGCTTGACCTGGTCCTGCAGCCAGCCGTGTAGCGCCTCCACGATCGGCCGACTTCGTTCCTGGCGCACAGCCCGGCGATGCTCGGCGGGATGGCCGCGGATCTCGGCCTCGATCGCATATAGCGTGCGAACCCGCACCAGCACCTCGGCCGCCAGCGGCGACTTGGTGGAGATATACTCGTCGTAGAAATACCGCCGCATGTGCGACCAGCAGAATGCCAGCGTTACCGAGGCGTCGGCGCGCGCATCGGCCAGCGCCTTGAACCCGTTGTAGCCATCGACCTGTAGCACGCCCCGGAACTCGGCTAGATGCCCGATGGGGCGCTGGTTCTTGCGGTCATCCGAGTAGACGTAGGCCGCCATTGGATGGCCGGGACCGCGCCAAGGCCGGTCATCGACCGCGTAGCACCACAGGCGCCCCGTCTTGGTCCGCCCGCGGCCGGGGTCGAGCACCGGCAGGGTCGTGTCGTCGGCGAACACCTTCGGCGCCGCCAGCACTGTGCCGAGCAACAGCTCATAGAGCGGCGTCAGCCACCAGCACGCGCGTCCGACCCAGTTCGCCAGCGTCGAGCGGTCCAGCTTGATGCCCTGCCGCTCCAGCATCTGCACCTGACGATACAGCGGTAGTGAGTCTGCGAACTTGCTGACCACCACGTGGGCGATCAGCGCTTCGGTCGGCATGCCGCCGTCAACGGGCCGGTCGGCCGCGGGAGCAACGACGACGGCACTCTCGCAGCCGTGGCAGGCATAGCGCGGGCGCCGGGTCACCCGCACCCGCAGCTGGGAGGGCACCATGTCGAGCTGCTCGGTTGTCAGCTCGCCGATGGGGTGCAGTGCATGGCCGCAGCACGGGCAGGCCCGGTCCTCGACGTCGATCACCACCTCGTAGCGAGGCAGGTGTGCCGGCAGGGCGCCGTGGTTGCGGGCCGGCGCCTCGGCGCGCGGCTTGCGTGTTAGGCCAGCAGCAGCGGCTGCGGCGTCTTGGCCGGCCTGGTTGGCGGCGATGGTCTGCTCCAACTCCTCCAGGGCCAACTGCAGTTGATCGGGTGTCAGCTGCTCGGACCGGCGGCCGAACTGGTGCCGCGTCAGGCGCTGGATCAGCAGCCGCAGTTTGTCGTTCTCGGCGGCGAGCTCGCCCTGCTGGAGCACTACCGCGCGCAGCATCATCTGCAGCGTGGCGGCGTCGTCAGGCAGGGCGGAGAGATCGATCTGCACACGGCGAGGATGACCGACGCCGCCGCGTCGCAGCCAGCATTTTCAGCGAGAATTTCAGGCGGATCGACGACTTTTTAGCCCGCTAGTTCCGGCCGCCGCACCGGCACCGGCGCACGCCACTCGCAGCCGTCGAGCAGGGCGGCCAACTGGGGCGCCGACAGCGCGATCCGGCCGCTCGACGTGGCAGACGGCCAAACGAATTGGCCCTGCTCCAACCGCTTGGTCAGCATGCACAGGCCGATTCCGTCGTGCCAGATCAGCTTGATGAGCCCGGCGCGGCGACCCCGGAAGGCGAAAACGGCGCCGTCAAAAGGATCAGCAGAAAGCCCCTGCTGCACCAGCATTGCCAAACCCGTCATGCCCTTACGCATATCGGTCACCCCGCAGGCCAAATAAACCCGCAGTCCGGACGCCAGGGCGATCATCGGCCCTCGAGCGCGCCGAGCACCCGGCGCAGCGCGCGGCCATCGACATGAGCGTCGACGCGCAGCGAAACGCCGGAGGGCAGCACAATCTCGATCAAGCCATCAGCATGGGCCGGAAGCGGAGCAACCGGGGTCGGCGGTTCGGGCGACATCGGGGACGGCAACGGCGGCGATGCCGCCGTCGCTAGCTCGACCGCAGCAAACTGCATCGGCGCGCGGGTGACGACGGAGCCCGGCAGGCTCACCAATTGCTGCCTCCACGTGTAGAGCTGACCCGAGCTGATACGGTATTTGCGGGCGACCTCGGTTGCGGTCAGATCCGACCCGAGGCTCTCGGCGACGATCTGGCGCTTTTGGTCGGCCGTCCACGAACGCCGCGGTTCCGCCCGGGTTAGAACCTCGACGCGAGCCGTACGAGCACTCCTATGATCACTCGTACGAGCGCTCTCAGCTTCCGCGACCAGGTCCGACGTCATCACATCCATCTGCGAACCGGATCATACTCAGGTCACGAGCCGCCAGATGTCGTCGCCGCATCGCTTACTCTTTTCCAGCAGCTTGCGGATGTTGGTCACGTTCCGGTCCAGGCCAAAGTTCACGAAGTGGTTGCAGCCCGAGGTGCATTGCAGGTGCTTCGGGCAGGGTTCCTGGGTGAAACCGTTGACGCAATGCCCGTATGGCGTCGCGTGAAAGCCGTCGGCCTCCGCAGCGAGGAATTCGAACGCCTGCTCATTGCCACGCTCGCGCTGAATGCGCTTGAACTCGTCAGTGATCGCGCCCTTTGCCTTTCCTGCAATGATCATCCGAGCGACCGTCTTGGCGCGGTCGGGTAAGCCCTTTGCCGCCGGTGGGAGGTCGATCGCCTCCAGCTGCTGGGCCAGCGTCCGATGGTCATACTCGTAGCTCTGCGCCACGCTCTTGCGGTTGAACCGCTTCGTAATGGCGGCGTCCGAGATGCCGCTTTGGAACAGGACGGTGTTCTGCATGTGCCGGAGAGAATGGCTTTCCAGCGACAAGCCCCGGACCGCCTCAGTCTGGCCGTAGCGAGCGAAAAGCCCGCGTTGGTCGCCACTCAACATCAGGATAAGATCCTGTGGATCGACACGGCCGACGGCAAAGTAGCGCGTGACGTCGCAAATTCCGCCTCCGCGACCCTCGATCAAGGCGCGCTTCGGCGCGAGCAAGATCAGGTTCGAGGTTTGTAGCCGACCACCGCCGACCAGGGGGAGTGACGTCGTGTCGGAGAGCTTCGTCGACGCGAACCGCGCGACGTGGTCCTCAACGTCGCGGATACGCAGGAAAGGCAGATCTGTCCAATATCGCTGACTGGCCAGCACTACGCCGTTTGCATTTCGAAACGGGGCGGCCCCGTCGTGCTGGCGCCATTTAGCCCAATAGCTATGGAACGACATCGTGAACGGGCTGGAACTCTCGCGCTGCTGCTGCGCGATCTGGATCAGCCACTTCGGGTTGCGAGAGCGTCGATACCCGTCCAACCACTCCCGGGGCGGCGGCTCCTGCCGAATGATAGGATTACCAGTCAGCCGGGTGAACATTTCGGTTAACGGGACGAGGTCATCCGGGGCGAATTCCGGGAACCACCTGCCCGTCGCAATCTGCTGGGTGAGGCGTTCCCGCAAAGGGCGCGTGATCTCCAGCGCGTGTGTTAACGTCTGAGCAATCACCTCCTCGAACTCAGCCGGAACGTGCTGGAATGCTTCGACCAGTTGCACGCTGTTGTCGTCAGGTCCCTGCTGCTTTTCAGCGAAGTGTCGGAGCATAAGAGATCGCGAGACGCCGCCGACTTCGCCTGCTGGCTTGCCATTGAGGGTGACGTATTCCTTGTAACGGCTCCAATCGGCCGGGATCGTGCATGTCTCCCCGATACGCATACCGCAGAGGATCTGAGTTCGAAGTTGAGCGAACCGGATCTCGTCCACGAACGTCTCAGGCTCACGCGTGAAGACGATATCCACGAGTTCCCATAGCGCCTCCGCTTCAGGCAGCTTCTGTCCGTGCGCGCGTGCTTGAAGTTTTTCCAGCATCGTTCGGCCGCCTCGCTTGGGAGCTACAGCGCCCAGCCGGGCGGCACGCTCCCACAAAGGGCTGCGATCGCAGAGATGCCGAGCATCAAGGATCTTCCGAACCAGGCCCCCGACGATTTGGGCCAGCTTGGCCGATTTCTGGACGTCCGCCGCGACGTCTGTGGTCCATCGGATGTCGTCGGCCGCGAGTTCCCATGGCTCCGCGACCGACCTGACCGCCATGCAGGTCGCAAGCACACGCAGCGGGCGAGCGACCTGGCTGATGATGTGCTGAGGCGTATTTCGGTCAACAAGCGCCTGCTGGGCAACTGCCGCCTTTACGAGATCCTGCCAGTGTGGTGCGAGAGCCGACCGCGCTACAGCCGGATCACCAGCTGCCGCGCGGCGCTCGTTGATCACTGCCAGCGTCTCCGGATCATATCCCAAGTCATTCAACCGACAGGTCGGCGGTGCGGCTGCTCCACAGACCTCGGTAATGTTCCAGGCGAATTCCGGATCGATCGAGCCGTCCCGATTAACAGGCAGCGACCAGCGCAACCCCGCATTTTCAGCGATGGCCTTCGAAGAGGAGACATACATGCGGAATGCCTCATTCATTCGACTACTTCCTTTGCAGAGGCATCACTGCCTTCGATGTCGGTGATAACTCGTTGAATAGCGGCCAGCGTGGTCCTGATTTGGGCGAACGCTGGTGACTGCCGATCCGCACGAGATTCGTCGTGAAAGAAGCGCACGACACCTCGAAGGTCTTGGAGCACCTGTCGGTGAAGGTCGGCTTCATCAAGCGGGATGAACTTCCGGCAGGTGTAGCAGGAGAGGACCGGGTTCAGTTCACAGAGGGATTGGCCAAGGCCACAGCCGCCGATGCCGGAAATTGGGATCCCGTGTGGTACGGCACCGACCTGATTGTCTGGAGGGAGACCCAGGAGACGGGCCTTGTCGATCGTCTTGGTGCGGGCGACGTTCACGATCTCCCGATAGACCGGGTTGATCGCCATAGCCTTGTTGATCTGCTCCGCCTGCGTTTCCGATGCTTCGAAGTAGACGAGCGATGTCTCCCAGTGTGAGTGACCCAGTAAATTGGCGACCTCTTCGATTGAGGCCCCGGCGTCAACCAGGCGCTGGGCGGCGCTATGCCGGAGGTCAGTTGCCGTTCGGCGCACGCCGATGACCAATTCCGTCGTGTCACCAATCGTGGTGGCGATTGCGCGCAACTTCAGCGCAAACGCCCCAGCGTCCGCTGTTGGACCAAGCTCTTTGGAGCGGCGGCGATAATATTCCGCGAACGGCCAAGCCCAATCGTGCTTCACCTTTCGCGTGAAGAACTTGGCATCGTTTAGGTCGCGCTTCTTTGCTCGCCGCGCTACAAAATGGAAAATCGGTTGCTGGCTGGAATCCGTGTAAAGGCGGAGATCCTTGAACCGCATACGGCTCATCTGGACCGGCCGAAGGCCGTGCTGGTATGAGATGCACGTCAGGCAGTAACTGATCAGCGCATGATCGGTTACACCTTCCCCGCGCCGGGAACGGGCGCTGAACTCGTCGAAGTAGGCGATGAGCTCAGCCTCCTCGCTTACCGAGATCAGAGCCTCACCCGAGAGAACGGGCTGGCCCCTCGAGGGATGCCAGGCGAATCGAAGAGACTGGATAAAGGAGCGGTGGCCGGGATGCCACTCACCCAGGGACAGGTTGCTTATAAAGTTTAGAAACGCCTTGACGAAACCGGCCCGGGTTACCGTCGCGAACGGACGAATCTGCTCGTCCCAGTAACTGCTCCAGTCCAAAGGACGGCGGTCCAGAGCGGAGTAGATCCAACTCGGTCCGTCCTCCTCGACAACACTCCTCAACCCGTACCAGTAGTTCACGATTGAGGATGGGCTTGCCTTCTGAATCAGCCATCCGATGAACCATTTTCCCACGAAGCGGAGCCTTTCATCTTCGACGAGAGTGAAGTCCATCGTCAGCGAGCGGGTGTCCCACTCGAGCGTCCAAACGTCGTTCTCGTAAGGATGAGAGATTGTCTTGACACTGTCGTCGTGATCATCGACGTAACGAAAATGGGACGGCAGCGCCGGAAGCGCACTGATGATGGCTGTCAGGTGCGGTGAACATGCGGGCTGCGTCTGCGGGAATAGGGGCATTGTTGGCCTTCAGTCGCTGAAGTTGTCGGAGATCACGTCCGCGTTGCTCTCGATGCGGCGGAGTTGGCGGAGCATCTCGACCCGGTCGTCCAGCTTCCGATGCCAAACGTCCTTCAAGCGGTCCTCGAAGTATGCCTCGGCATAGTGCAAGGGCATCTCAGATTGCCTCGACCACCCGAAGAAGCTGCGCAGGTTCTGGAGGGCAAGTTTCATCTCCATGCCGCCGGAGACGAATTCACTGAGCCTGACCACGGCGCAGGTATGGCGGAAGTCGTGCGGTGAAACCGACGTGGCCCCGTTTCTGTCCTTCAGGTCACGTAAGGCCGGTTCGGAAAGCGCCTTGGACAGTACGGCGAAGACGAGATTGAGGGACGGAAGCGCGAGAGGGCGGTTCAAGCGCGACGCAAACAGGTACGGATGCCCCTGTTTTCCCCGGAAATTCGTCGCGTAGTGATCCACAACGGCGACGACGTCCTCAGAAATTGGGATCTGCCGGTGTGACAACGCCGTCTTCAGACTAGGGCGCTCGAAGCGTGGATCTTCGTCGTCATTCGGCAGCGTGGTGACGTTCAACCACATCCGTTGCTCTCGAACGCTGTGGTCGTATCCGTCCTTGATCGCGTTGCAGGGGAGAATGAGCGCCTCGCCCCGACGCAGGCCTTGGTGGAGCAGAAGGAGAAGTAACGCGTAGTTGCGCCAGCGGGCCGCCTCCGTGTTGAACGGGTTCCTCGGCGAGGTCGGGTCGGCGATTTCGTAGAGATCCTCGACGACCGACGCCGGAAGCGCACGTAGGCGAGCCCGCTTTGTGCCCCGCCCCGGCGTCAGAGCGGCGTAGAGCGTCTCGATACGCGTCAGCCCCGTGTCCAACTTGCCGTGAGCACCCGCTCCTTGGTCTAGGCCCGCCAGGATTGTCCGGATGAAGTCGAGGGCAGCCTGCCACTGCTTGTCCGTGGCCGTCCCATGCCTCGCAGACTCGTTACGCAGGAGGGAGTAGAATCCCTCAAGGCACGTTAGAAGCTGATCAAGGTCGCGGTCGAAAATGAGTCGATCAAGGCAGTCCTGACCGGCCTGTTCGGCCACGGACTCATACAGCCGATCGATGGCGGCCAACTTGCGGCCGACCGTGTTCGGCGCAAGACCGGCTTCCTTGAGGGACTGCCAAACCGTCGCCCAATAGCGAGGCAGCCCATAGGCGTCGATGAGAAGCCAAGTCTGGAGGGCAGGGGGCAGATCCCGATGGCTGATGCGGATCCGGCTCATCTGCCGCACCCCGCCGGGCACGGCCTATGGGAGTGAGGACCTACCCTATCATTTAGTTTTCCCTGTGTGTCCCGATGGTGCCGCCCGGCGAAGCTACGCCGATATTTCTAACCCCCGGGAACGGCCACTGACAGCCAGCACGCTGGATGACAAGGAATGGAACATATGAGATCTCTCCATAAAACGTTGGCGTCCGAGCGCCAGTGCTTGTTACAGGCCAGTAGGCTTAGCGCGGACGTATGTTCCTGGATCTCATAAAAGATCGTCTATCTGGAATTCTTTCCGTTGTCTACAGAAAACATTCACAGCCTGCGCTCACTTCAGGGCAGGGGATCAAGGGTCCATGCAGCAGAACCCGCTACGCTCCTCCATGGCGCTTCATGATCTCCCGGCGCCGCGCATAATCGTCGATCATCGGCTGGTTTGTTGGAAGGATGTCGTGAAAACCCTGGTGTAGGTTCCGGGCGGACTTGGCGACCAGTCCAACCAATCGATGGACGGTCTCCCGGGTCTCTCTAAGTAACTGCTTCGGACGGATCGAGAGGTCGCCGCTGATCTGGATGTACTTGGTATCCGCTTCGCCGCCGTTGTGCTCGTATACGTGGCGGCGGTGGAACATCCGCTTCATGAAGGTGGCGTCGTCGGCGCCAAAGCCGGAGAGCAGGTCTATGTCGAAGGCGGCGAGGAACGTGACGGCGACGTCATCGAGGTTGTGAAACAGCATCTTCTCGAACGCCGTCCTGCGTCGGGGCCTCATGGGGACACACGCGGCCAGCTGTCGTGCATACTGCCTTGCACATGAGTCGAACGCACTGACAGCGTCTCTTGCGCAAGCTTCATACTGGTCACCGGTATTTATGCGTTCGCGGATCAAAGGTAGGGTAACGCACTCGAGTATTTGGAGGTCGTTCCTGGTCCCGCAGCTAGTGCAGTAGCCGAACCGACCTAGGATGTCATTGAACCGGCCGCACTCTCTGCACGCGTACTGGTGCTGCTGTATCTCTTCCGCGTAGTAGAACGGAGGCTTCTGCGCGTCGCGACCCGCCGCGTCGGCAACGGCGTCCATGTCAATTACGTGTTCGGCGTCCTCCGGATCGTCGAGGGATTCCGCCAGCCGTGCGCAATATTGAGCTATGTAGATCTCCTGAGCGCGGGTGAGGAACTCTATCCGGTCCGCGCGCACACCGCAGTATGGACAGCACCATACCATGCCTTCGCTTCGCCAGTATCCGTTGCAGGCGGGGCATTCGTGCCCGAATCGGCCCTGGCTGTCCGAGGCCATGAAGACCGGATAGCACCCGGGTACTGGAGGCGAGTTCCATGGCGTCCCGATGCCGCCCCCTTGGACCTCACCGACCGCCACGCCCTGAGGCAGAGCGTGGAGGATAACAAGCCTCATTGCGCACGGACGACACTGTTCGTATCGAACTTGATAACTGCGCCTGCCGTCAGGTTCGGTGACGACACAAAAGATCACGCTGCCGCCGCTGTGGCCGATCTCCTGAAACTCTGGCTTCGGTTCGTTCACTTAATCCATTGACGAGAACAGGTGGCGATCATACTGCGGCCGACCGAGTCGCGCGAAGGGGAGCTCCTGGAGCCTGCATTCCCTTGGTCTGGCAACACGGCGAACTAGAGCTTTGCAGGTAGGGTGTTGCCAAGCGGGTTGAGGCAGACAGAAACATGGCAACACGCGCCGACATAGAGGTCCGCCCGATAACGATAATTATGGAAAGTCATACTCGTGCTATAGGGCGTCGATCACCATACCGTCGAAACCGGGTTCGAGGCCGGCGGGTAGACGCTTCTGCAGCCAAGCCCAGTCCACGTCGTAGCCCATATGGGTTAGGATCATCCGCCGTGGCTTGATCCGCTCGAACCAGGCGATGACCTGGTCGACATTGGCGTGGGTGGTGTGCCGGCCGCGCTGGAAGCAGTCGACGACCCAGGTGTCGACGCCATCCAGGACCGCCAAAGCGTTCTCGTTCAGCGTGGCCACGTCCGTCGAGTAGCCGAACCCGTCGACCCGGAACCCGATGGTCGACACGAAGCCATGATCCTGCTCGAAGGTGCGGAGCCGGAGGCCGCAGGTCTCGACCAGGTCACCGTAGGCGATGGTGCGTCTGACTAGCACCGGGCGGAAAAAATGCGGCTGGCTGGTCCACTCCTTGAACGCATAGTCGAACCGGCGCTCGAGCTCGGCGATCGTGCGGGCTTCGGCGAAGGCCTCGATCGGGCGCCCGACGATGCGGTTGAGGATGCGGACGTCATCGATGCCCAGCACGTGGTCGGCGTGGGCGTGCGTGAAGAGGATCGAGTCCACGCGCGGCACGGCGCAGGCTAGAAGCTGTGCCCGCATGTCGGGCGAGCAGTCGACCAGGAGGCGCTGGCCGCCCTCCCCCTCCAGCACGATGCTCGAGCGGGTCCGGCGGTTGCGCGGCTCGGTTTTGTCGCAGGCGCCCCAATCTCCGGTGCCGTCGGCGCCGCCGAGTTGCGGCACGCCGGCGGAGCCGCCGCAGCCGAGCATCGTCACGCGCACCACGATCAGGCGGTCCGGGGGAACAGGCGGCGGAAATTGGCCGTGGTGAGCGCGCCGAGCGCTTCGAGCGACAGGCCGCGCAGTTCGGCGAGGACGCGGGCCGTGTTGGCGACGAAGGCCGGTTCGTTGCGCTTGCCGCGGTGCGGGACGGGGGCGAGGAACGGCGAGTCGGTCTCGATCAGGAGGCGGTCGGCCGGGATGTCAGCAGCGATCGCGCGCAGCTCGGTCGATTTTGGGAAGGTCAGCATGCCGGAGAAGCTGATGGTGCCGCCGAGGGCCAAGGCGGCCTCCGCGAGCGGGCGGCCGGAGCTGAAGCAGTGAAGAAGAAGGTTGAAGGAACCGCCACTGTCCCATTCTTCTTGCAGTATTTGGGCTATGTCGGCATCGGCGTCGCGGGCGTGGATGACGAGCGGCAGCTGCGCCTGGCGAGCGGCGCGGATGTGGCGGCGGAAGGACTCCTGCTGCTGGTCGCGGGGGGCGCGCTTGTAGAAGTAGTCCAGTCCGGATTCGCCGATGCCGACCACTTTCGCGTTGCGGGCCAGGGCGACGATCGCGTCGGTCTCGGCCAAGGGGTCCTCGCCGACGCTGTTGGGGTGCACGCCGACGGTGCACCAGACGCGGGCACGGCCGCGGACCAACTCGAGCAACTGCCGGGACTGGCCCATCCGAGTGCCGATCGTCACCATCTCGGTGACGCCGTCGGCAGCAGCCCGGGCGATGATGTCGTCGCGTTCGGCAGCGTCGAACATGTCGAGGTGACAGTGGGAATCTATTAACATCAGCTTATTAGACTTCTGGTTCGACGTAACGTGGGAAGATGCCCTGAGGCGCCGGCAGGATGGTTCCGCTGGGCAGCGCCGTGTCGAGGGCGGCGAGGTCGCGGGCCTCGGGCGGTACGCCGAGCTGGTCGAGCATGCGGCTCATGCTGTCGGGCATGAAGGGGGTCAGGACGGTCGCGACGATCCGGAGCGTGTCGACCAGAACGCGGAGGACGGCGACCATGCGGGCCGGGTCGCTCTTGCGCAAGGCCCAGGGGGCCTGGTGGTCGACATAGGCGTTGCCGGCGCGGATGACTTTCCAGACTTCCTCGAGCGCGTCGCCGAGGGCCATACGCTCCATGAGCGGCCGGAGTGTCGCCGGCAACGCCCGGGCCGCGGCGAGCAACGCGGCGTCGGCGTCGGTGGGGCTGGCGTCGGGGATGACGCCGCCGAGGTTCTTGGCGACCTGCGACAGGGTGCGCTGAGAGAGATTGCCAAGGTCGTTGGCGAGTTCGACGTTGAGGCGGCGGATGAGCGCGGCGTCACTGAAGTCGCCGTCATTGCCGAAGGGGATCTCGCGCAGGACGAAGAAGCGGACGGCGTCGATGCCGTAAGTCTCGACCAGAGCGATGCCGTCGATGGCATTGCCGAGCGACTTGCTCATCTTCTCGCCGCGCGCGGTCCACCAACCATGCGCGACGATGCGCTTGGGCGGCGGCAGGCCTGCCGCAAGGCAGACGGCCGGCCAGATGACGGCATGGAAGCGGGCGATGTCCTTGCCGACGACGTGGATGTCGGCGGGCCAGAAGCGCCAAAGCGGGTCCGTCTCGTCCGGGAACCCGCAGGCGGTCATGTAGTTCACTAGCGCGTCGAGCCAGACGTACATGACGTGGGCCGGGTCGTCGGGCACGGGGACGCCCCAGGTCAGGCCAGAGCGGCTGACGGCCAGGTCCTTGAGGCCGCCGCGGACGAAGCTGACGACCTCGTTGCGCCGCGTGGCGGGGAGGATGCGGTCTGGAAGGGCGTCGTAGTATTCGAGCAGGCGGTCGCCCCAGGCGGAGAGGCGGAAGAAGTAGCTGGGCTCGCGCATCCATTCGACGGGGGCGCCGGTCGGGGCGCGGCGCATGCCGTCCGCCGTCGTGTGCAGCTCGTCCTCGTTGTAGAACGTCTCGTCGCGGAGGGCGTACCAGCCTTCGTAATGGCCGAGATAGATCGCGTCGTTCTCGCGCAGGCGGCGCCAGATCTCCTGGCAGGCGCGGGCGTGCCGGGCTTCGGTGGTGCGGATGAAGACGTCGTTGGATAGGTTCAGCGTCTGACCGAGGGCGCGGAACTTGCCGGAAACTTCGTCGACGAAGGCTTGCGGCGCGATGCCGGCGTCGAGGGCCGCCTTCTCGACCTTCTGGCCGTGCTCGTCGGTGCCGGTGACGAAGAGGACGTCGGCGCCGTCGAGGCGCATCCAGCGGGCGACGGCATCGGCCGCGATGGAGGTGTAGGCGTGGCCGAGGTGGGGCGCGCCGTTCACGTAGTAGATGGGCGTGGTGATGTAGAAGGTCTTAGGGGGCATTCAGCAGTTCCAGGCCGGCGACGACAGCGTGGCGCTTGTCCAAATTGGAGCGCTCGGTTTCATCTTGGAGGCGGCCTAGCGCGTGCCACACTTCGCCCCACTCGCCTAGGGGGCGGCGGGCGAGGAACGGGTCCACCCTGCCCTGTTCACCGCTCCGGGCGGCCGCGCGGACCGCGGCGCCGAGCCGGTCGCGCAGCATGTCCATGAAGGTCGAATAGCCGGTGTCGCTGCGGGCGAGCTTGTCGGCAAGGTCCCAGGATCGGACGATGGAGGGCGGC
>CAZZVQ010000070.1:14424-26656 GCA_964657565.1 uncultured Acetobacteraceae bacterium | reverse complement strand
TGCGGGGGCGTTGGGGGTCGGGCCCGCGAGCGCGGGGGCGGTGCCGGGGCCGGCCTGCTACGGCAAAGGTGGCATGGCGGCGACGGTGACGGACGCGCATGTGGTGCTAGGGCATCTGCCGCCGTCGCTGCTGGGCGGGCGGATGCAGCTCGACAAGGCGGCGGCGGCGCGGGCGGTGAGCGAGGGGGTGGCGGGGCCGCTGGGGCTCGAATTGCACGCGGCGGCGCGGGGAATCCTGGCGATCGCGGACAACAACATGGTGGGCGCGATCCGGGTGGTGTCGGTGGAGCGCGGGCACGATCCCAGGGATTTCGCGCTGGTGCCGTTCGGGGGCGCCGGGCCGCTGCATGGGTGTGCGCTGGCGGCGTTGTTGGGGATCCGGACGGTGCTGGTGCCGCCGGCGCCGGGGGTGCTGTGCGCGGAGGGGCTGCTGGCGGCGGATCTGAAGGCGGAGTGGAGTCGGACGTTGCCGAACGCAGGGGAGGTCAGCGACGACGAGGCGCACGGGATCCTGCGGGAGCTGCATGGGGAGGCCTCGGCCTGGATGGCGGCAGAGCAGGTTGCGGAGGCGGACCGGTCGACGCTCGAGGTGGCGTTGTTGCGCTATGCGGGCCAGGGCGGGGAGTTGGCGGTGCCGTGGGGTGGCGGGATGGCGGCGGCGACCGAGGGGTTCGTGGCGGCGCATCGGTCGCAGTACGGGTTCGTGTTGGAGGCGGCGGTGGAGTTGGTCACGCTACGGGTCGAGGCAACGGGTGCGCTGCCGGATGCGGTGATGCCGGCGCTGGCGGACGGGGCGCTGCCAGAGGCGGTGCGGACGCTGCCGGTGCATTTCGCGCGGGGGACGGTGGAGACGCCGCTATACGAGCGGTCGGCCTTGCCGGCGGGAGCGATTTTCGCGGGGCCGGCGATCCTGATGCAGTTGGATGCGACGACGCTGGTTCCGCCGGGGTGGACGGCGGAGGTGCATCAGAGTGCGGCGGTGATCTTGCGGCGGAGCGAATGATGGAATTGGTGGAGCAGGTCTCGGGCGAGCGGCTGATGGGACATTGCGCAGGGTTTGCGCGCTACGAAAAGCTGTCGGGGTCGGGGGCGGAACTCAAGAGTTTGGGCGAGGTCGAGGCGGCGTTGGCAGGGGCCGGGTTCCGGACGACGCTGCTGATGCATGACGCGTATATCAGCCTGCCGGGGCCGGCGTCGGTGGTGGCGGACGGGGCGGCGCTGACGGCGATCACGCATTCGTTCTCGCGGCCGTCGCCGGCGGGTGGGCTGACGGCGCGGCTGGTCGATCTCGGCGCGGGTGGGGATGCGGAGTTCGCGCGGGACGATCTGCGGGGGGCGATCGTGCTGGTGGATGGCATCGCCAGCCCGGCGGTCGCGGCGCGGGCGACGAAGGCGGGGGCGGCGGGGCAGCTGCATGTCAGCCCGCACGAGCATCTGCACGAGATGTGCATCTCGCCGGTCTGGGGCAGCCCGTCGCCGGAGACGTTGTCGGAATTGCCGCAGACGGTGGCGTGCACGATCTCGCTGGCCGATGGCACAGGGCTTCGGCAGAGCAAGCCGGAGACGGTGACGCTGCATGCGAGCGTGGATACCGGATGGCGGCAGACGCCGATCCTGCAAGCGGACATGGATGGGCCGGATCCGGACGGGCCGTTCATCCTGTTCACCGGGCATCACGACACCTGGTTCTACGGCGTGATGGACAATGGCAGCGCCAATGCGACGATGATCGAGACGGCGCGGGTGCTGGCTTCCAAGCGCGAGGCGTGGCGGCGGGGGTTGCGGCTGTGCTTCTGGTCGGGGCACTCGCATGGGCGATATTCCGGGTCGAGCTGGTATGTCGATACGCATTGGGCGGAGCTGGAGCGGCGCTGCGCGGTGAACGTGAACGTCGACAGCACGGGGGGTATCGGAGCCTCCGTGATGACGGATACGGCGGTGCCGGCGGAGCTGTTCGCGCTGGGGGCGGAGGCGGTTCGGGCGGAGACGGGCGCGGAATTGACGGGCAAGCGGCCCAATCGGAACAGCGACATGTCGTTCTGGGGAATCGGCGTGCCGTCAATGTTCGGGAGCATGAGCCAGCAACCGCCGAGTCCGGTGGCGATGCGCAATCCGCTGGGCTGGTGGTGGCATACGCCGCACGACACGCTGGACAAGGTGGATGAGGCCAACCTCGTGCGGGACACGCGCGTGTTCGTGCGGGTCATTTTCCGCTTGCTGACCGATCAGGTGCTGCCTCTCGAGTTCGCGGCGTATGCGGATGCCTTGACCGCGGAACTGCGCGCGATCGAGGCGATGCTGGACGGGCGGGTTGCGCTCGCGCCGGTGCTGGACAGCGTGGCGGCGTTCAAGTCGATGGTGGGACGCGCGGCGTCGGATGCCGCGCTGATGGCGGTCGCCCGCGCGCTGGTGCCGATCGACTACACGAGAGGCGATCGCTTCGCGCACGACCCGGCGCTGCCGCTGGCAGCATGGCCCGTGCTCGACCCGATCCGGGCGTTGGCGCGAGCCGAGGGGGAGGATGCGGTGCGGTCCGCCCGGGTCGCGGCGGTCCGGGCGCGCAACCGGGTGCAGCACGCCCTTCTCGAAGCGACCCGGGCATTGGGTTAGGCGGATCAGCTCGGCCGCTTTCGCCTTGGCATTGATCGACGCATAGTCGGCACCGTGCTCGGTGCGCTTGGTTTTGGCCGAAGTCCACCTCGGTTGCCGGGCGTGAAACTCTCGCCTCACCCGGCTCCCATCAGGCAAGTTTGCCGCCGTCGCCAAGTTGCCAATGTACGAAGAGCCGTCTGTTCTCGCGCGCGATCTTCGCAAGGAAGAGGCGCGCACGGCCGAGCCGTCGGTGGAAGCGCTTGAATTTCCGCTTAAACCAGACGGCTAGAGTCTGATTGATGTAGCGAGCCAGCGGATAGAGCGCGGAACAATAAACGACCCTCGTCTTCGTTGGATGCAGTTCCAGTCGGCACTCAGCCAGCCGAGCCGCCAGCGCTTCCCGTACGGTCTGCGCCTCTGTCTCGCCTCGGCAGTGTACCAGCCCATCATCCGCATACCGACACCAGGGCAGGTTGGGAAACAGCCGCGCCATCCAGGGCATCGAACGCATAAAGAGGTTGGCCAGGATCGGGCTGACAACGCCCCCTTGCGGGGTGCCACGGCCTCGCTCGACCATGGTTCCATCTTCCTGCAGCATCGGCGCTGTTAACCAGCGTTCGATGTAGAGCAGTGCCCATGCGCACGTTACATGTTTCCGGACAGCCCGTAACAAGAGCTCGTGGTCAATGTTGTCGAACAGGCCCTTGATGTCGAAGTCCAAGACCCAGTCATACTTCCAGCATCGCTCGCGCGTTACTCCTACGGCATCGAGCGCCGATCTACCGGGCCTCGCCGGAACCGCAGGTAAGCATGATGCCAGTCACCCAGTTCGGCTGGAATAGAACGCCACTTCGCACCGTTGTCGAGCCGCCAGATGATCGCCTCGATCGTGCGACGATCTTCCGTCCGTGGCCGAGCCCCACGGATCCCAGCAGCCGCAATCGCTGCTTCGAACTTCGCCCATTGGGCATCAGTCAAAACCTGCATCGTCTCTGCACTCCGACGAGCAAGAACGCCTCAACCACGGACGCCGACGCGCGGCTCTATAAGAAAGCAGCAGGCCAGGCTGCCAAGCTCTGCCATATCGGGCACGCGCTAATGGAGAACCGCAACGGTCTGGTGGTGGACACGTCGCTCACCAAAGCCACCGGCACCGCCGAACGCGAAGCCGCCATCGCGATGATCGGCGACCTGCCCGACGGCGGGCGCATCACCCTGGGCACGGACAAAGCCTACGATACTCAGGAGTTTGTCGCCGAGATGCGTCGGCTCGGCGTGACGCCGCATGTCACGCAGAACAGCAAAGGCCGCCGCTCGGCCATCGATGGCCGCACTACCCGCCATGTCGGCTACGCGGCCAGCCTGCGGATCCGCAAGCGCATCGAGGAGGTGTTCGGCTGGATGAAGACGGTGGGCGGCCTGCGCAAGACGCGCCATCGCGGCACCGACCGGGTCGGCTGGATGTTCACGTTCGTCGCGGCCGCTTACACCTTGGTGCGCTTGCCCAAGCTGCTCCTCGGACGGGGTGCGGCCAAACCGTCATACGGCCCCGCTTACCGCGGAAATCAGCCGACTTTCCGCAGCCTGCTAAAAGTAGCTTGATCACAACGGATAGTCTACGAACGGCATGATGTTCAGAAGGGACAACGTAGAATTTGGAAGGTGAGCTGAAGCGGCGGGGGCAGAGGCGGTCAAGCTGCCGACTGACGTGGATCGCTACTATTAGCACCGTAGTACTTTGCCCGCCGAGCGTACCGTCAGCGCGCGCAGCCGTTCCGGTCATCGCACCGAGTCAAGTGACACCGCCGACAGCACAGCCGCCCGCTGGCGGCATTCCGTCCGAGGTTAATCTTCCGAGCGCGACCTCACCCGCTGCGCCCCCTGGCGTTGCTGATCTTGAGGTCCCGATCGGCACAGTGGAGGTCGTCGGAGGACTGCCGAAACTGGCAGGGCCGACCGACGCGATCAAGGCAAGCCTGTCCGGGCGCGTAATCCATGTCGTTGAACTCTACCAGGCGGCAGGCGATCTGGAGCAAGCTTACGCCATCGCTGGTTTCCCGTTGACCCGGGTGACGGTTCCGCCACAACGGCTCGCTCCGGGAGGAGCGGCCCGGCTGCTCGTGACGGAGGGCTACATCGAGCGCGTCGAGCTTGACGGTGTGCCGGGCCGATATCGCGGTTTTCTCTGGAGCCGCCTCGCACCGCTGGTCGGCAAGCGTGGCATCACTCAGGCCGAAATCGAACGCGCCATCCTCTTGGCCGGCGAAGCCAAGGGCCTGAGCTTGAGGAGTGCGGTTGCCGCGGGAACGCAGCTCGGCGGATCCAAGCTCATCCTCGAGGGTCAGGCTGCGCTTGTGACCGGAGCGCTCTCGATCGACAACCGGCTGCCGCCCTCGCTCGGCACCTGGCAGTCCTCGCTGTCACTGTCGCTCAACAATCCCATCGGCCGCGGCGAGGAGGTCTCCGTCCTGCTCGGCACGGCCCTCACCGGGCAGCCGGCCGCCGGGCTGCATACGCCGCTCGGTATCCTCGGGGTCGGCGCGAGAGTGCCCGTCGGCGACGATGGCGTCGTGCTCGGGGCCGAATACATCCATTCCAACACCCGGTCCCCCGAAACTCCCGGAGTGCCTGGCACTGTCGGCTCGTTTGACCGTGCAGCGTTGAAGCTCGACTATCCGCTCATCCGCGAACGGCAACAGACCCTGTCGCTCACGGCGTCGCTTGAAAGTATTCTCCAGGTCACCCGCGCGCCGGATTTCGCCGTCGAGCTCGCGCGCGACCAGTACGAGGCGCTGCGCCTCGTTGCCGCCTGGGAGCGCACGGTTCCGGATTCCTGGGCGTGGCAGAGCACGCTGACGGTATCCCAGGGGCTCGGTGGCCGGGGTGAGGCGCAAGCGGTGCAAACGCCTCTGTCCCGCCTCGGCGCGACTCCTGACTTCACCACGATCAACGTGGACGGCCAGTTGTCGCGCGGTCTCGGGCTTGGTCTGACGATGCGGGTGCAGGCTCGTGGCCAGTATAGCTTCAAGCGACCGGTGTTCGTGTCGGAGCAATTTGCCCTCGACTCGCCGAGCGGCGTGTCAGGAGTCTACAGCGGCGCTTTCAGCGTCGACTCCGGCTTGACCTTGCGAGCGGAGATTGGTCGGCCGTTCGTCGCCGAGTTGTCGAGCGTTGCGCTGGTGTATGCGCCCTACGTCTTCGCCGCGGTGGGCAAGGGATGGCGTCATCGCGCGACCGATCTCGAGACGGACAGCCCGGTGGCCGAGTCATTCGGATTTGGCCTCCGGGTCGATCTCCAGGGTAGCACCTGGCCCGGTCTCAGCGCGCAAGCGGAGCTCGCCCGGCGCTACTCGAACGAGGACGGATTGCGGGCCGGCAATCGCGCCACCGTGGCGCTCGTTCAACGCTTCTGACGATCCGGAGCTGCGGTAACTAAACGTTAATGCCTGCATGATAAGAGCAGGCGATGTCTGAAAACGGGCGCCGCCGTCGCGTAAGGAGTACGCTACCGTTGGCGGCACGGTTGGCGCCGCTGGTCTGCGTGGGTTTGCCAATCGCCGATGCGCATGGCGCAAATGGGGGATTGCCGAGCGGCGGCGCCGTCGTCAGCGGCGCGGCCACGATCGGCACGCCCGGCAACGGTTCGCTTACGATCAACCAGAGCAGTCAGCGCGCCATCGTCAACTGGAAAGACTTCTCGATCGGCGGATCGAGAACGGTCACCATCCAGCAACCCGGCGCCAACGCCGCGATCTTGAACCGCGTCGACGGCGGCAAACCTTCCGTCATCGCCGGCGACCTGAAGGCCAACGGCCAGGTATTCGTCGTCAACCCCAATGGGATCGCCATCACCCCATCCGGCTCGGTCAATGTCGGCGGCGGCTTCGTCGCTTCGACGCTCGGGATCACGAACCAAGACTTCAATGCCGGGCGGCTCAACTTCTCCGGCAACGGCGCATCCGCAAGCGTTTCCAATGGCGGCACGATCCGGACCGCACCGGGGGGTTTCGTCGGCCTGCTTGGCGGGCAGGTCTCGCAATCCGGCGTCATCGTGGCCCCGGTCGGCAAGGTCGGGATCGGCGCCGGCGAGCAAGCCACGCTCGACCTAAACGGCAACGGCTTCCTGCAGGTTGTCACGCCGACCGACCCGAACGGCCGCAGCGGCGCGCTGATCGACATCAGCGGCAAGGTGATCGCCCCCGGGGGCCGGGTCGAGATCAAGGCCGCGGCCGCCCAACGCGCGATCCACGACGTCGTCAACCTGCCTGGATCCGTCTCGGCGAGCGCCGCGCATCGGGAGGGCGGCGTCATCGTCCTCGACGGCGGGGACGGCAGCACGCGCATCTCCGGCAGCGTCGCGGCGACGTCGCAGACCGCGGCCGGCGGCACCGTCGCCATCCGCGGCCGTGACGTCGTGCTGAGCGGCGCGCGCGTGACCGCGAGCGGCGCGGCGGCCGGCGGACGTGTCGCGATCCGCGCCTCGCCCGCTGTCGGTGCCGCGGGCCCGGCCACCATCACTGTCGACGCCGCGACCTCGATCAAGGCCGATGCCTGGCGATCCGGCGACGGCGGGGGGGTGTCGATCATCGGCGACGTCACCCACTTCGCCGGTCACATCAGCGCCCAGGCCCTGGGCGAAACGGGGAATGGCGGCTCGGCCGAAGTGTCCGGCGGTCTTCTCGATTACGGCGGGACGACGACCCTGCTATCGCGCCATGGGACGACCGGCACGCTACTGCTCGATCCCTACAACGTCACGATCTCGACCGGAGCGAACGCGAACGCGACGGGCTTCACCGCCACCGCGACCGGCGCCACGATCAACACCACCACGCTGCAGAACGCGCTGGCCACCGCCAACGTCAACGTCACGACCGGCTCGAGTGGCAGCGAGACCGGCAACATCACGGTCGCCAACCCGGTTAGTTGGACCGCCAACACCACGCTGACGCTGACCGCGGCCGGCGGCGTCGTTCTCAACGCGGGGATCACCAACTCTGGCGTCTCGAGCGGCCTGACGCTGATCGCGAACGGCACCGGCGGCATCTCCGGGGTCGGGGCGCTCGCCAATTCGGGGTCGCTCACGCTCAACGTGGCCAACGCCGGCGGAACCGGGACGCTCTCCGGCGTCATCTCAGGGGCCGGCAGCTTGACCAAGCTGGGCGGCGGCACGGTGTCGCTCAGCGGCGCGAATACGTATACCGGCACGGCGTCAGTCTCCGCCGGAACGCTCAAGGCCGGTTCGACCTCCGCCCTCGGCAGCCTCTCTGCAACGACGCTGTTCACCGGTGGCACTCTCGACCTCAACGGCTATAGCCTCACTCTCGGCTCGCTCGCCGGCACCGGCGGCATGGTCACGAACGGCAGCGCGACCGCGGCGACACTGACCACCGGCGGCAACAACGGCACGACGAGCTTCGCCGGCATCCTCCAGAACGGCGCTGGTACACTTTCACTGGTCAAGACCGGCACCGGCGCACAAAGTCTGAGCGGCATCAACACGTATACCGGCGCTACCACGGTCAGCACCGGGATGCTCCAGATCGGCGGCGCCGGCTCGCTCGGCTCGGGTTCTTACGCTGCCGCTCTGACGGTGGCCAGCGGCGCCACCTTTACCTACGGTTCGAGTTCCAACCAGACCTTAAGCACCTTGGCGGCCGGCACCGGCACGATCAATCTCAACGGCTCCGGCATAGCCACCATCTCCGGCAATCAGGCCTTCACCGGTACGCTGAACGTTAGCCAGACCACATCGCTGACAGGAACGAGCAACGCGCCCTTCTCCGGTCTCAACCACGCTGCCGCGATCAACGTGACCGGTGCCAGCTTCACGCTCAGCTCCGGAGACAACTCGCTCGTCGGCGCATCGCCGGGCTCCACCGTGCTCACTTTGAATGCCGGGGGCTCGCTGCTTGCAAACGCGAACTACACCACGCACGTTCCCGCGGTCGTGCTCAACGGCGGCACTTTGGGGATGTCGGGGACGCTGGGTGGGAACGGCGTCAACTATGGTGTGTACAACCTTGACAAGGGCGTGACCGCGACGGCGAGCTCCGTCATTTCGGCCAGCGACGTCGCGCTCACCCAGTCCGGCGGCACGAATTTTGTTATCTCGCCCGGGGTCACTGTGACCTTTTCCGGATACACCTACCATGCACCGTCGACCCCCGATAACGGGCTCAACCTCTCCGGCGGCGGCACATTGCTGATGACCGGCACGAACACCTTTACCAGTGGTATCGCGATCAACGCCGGCACGCTGCAGGTCGGCAACACCGGATCTCTCGGCGCCGGGAACTACGCGGGAGCCATTGCGATCGCGAGCGGTGCGACATTCGAATACTCGTCGAGCGCCACCCAGATCTTATCGGGCATCGTCTCCGGCGCGGGCCAACTCGCCAAGGACACCAGCGCGTCGACGCTCACCTTGACAGCCGCGAACACCTATACCGGCACGACGTCAGTCTCCGCTGGAACGCTGAAGGCCGGATCGACCTCCGCCTTAGGCAGCCTCTCTGCGACGACGCTGTCCAGCGGTGGCACTCTCGACCTGAACGGCAATAGCCTCACCATCGGCTCGCTGGCCGGCGCCGGAGGCACCGTCACGAACGGCTCGCCAACTCCGGCGACGCTGACCGCCGGCGGTAACAACGGCACGACGAGTTTCGCTGGCACCATCCAAAACGGCAGCGGCACGGTTTCGCTGACCAAGGGCGGCACCGGCGTGCAGACCCTCGCCGGTGCGAACACCTATACCGGAGCGACGACGGTCAGTTCCGGCGCGCTGACGCTGTCGGGCAGTTGGAACGTCGGCGCGGGAACGGCGACCACGGCGGTGGCCAGCGGCGCGACCCTTAACGGCGCCGGAACGCTGACCGCCGCCACCCTCCAGGATAGCGGCGCGGGAACGGTCAGCTTGACGGGCGCTAACGCAACCGGCGCGACCACTACGTCTGGCACGATCGGTGCGTTCACGCTCAACAATGCCCAATCAGTCTCACTCGGGTCGATGACCTCGAGCGGCGCGATCTCGGTCACGACCACCGGCGCCAGCTCCGACATCACGATCGGCTCCGGTTCGACGCTGACGACCTCCGGCTCCGCGATCACCCTGACCGCGTCCCGATCCGTCAATGACAGCGGGACGATCATCACCGGCGGTGGCAATCTGGCGATCAGCGCATCGTCTGGCGGATCGGCGGTCGCGATCTCGCTGGCTGGCGCTGCGATCAATGTCGGCGCGGGTACCGGCACGATCTCGGGTACGTCCACAAGCAATTTCGGCGTCGACATCAGCGGCAACTCGATCCTGACCGCGTCGACCGGGTCGCTGACCTTGAACGGCCAGAGCGGCACGCCCTCGGTCTCCTTAGGCGCCGGGCTCGACCTTCAAGCGAACGCTTCGCTCACCACCTCCGGCGCCGTCGGCTTGATCGGTGGCGCGTCCGGATCGGGCCACGGCGTGTCGCTGCAGTCAGGCGCCTCGATCGTCAGCACTGGCGCGTTGTCACTCGCCGGAACCAGCGGCGCGGCGGTCGCCAACCGCTACGGCGTCTATCTCGTGGGTGGCAACAGCATCACGGCGAACAGCGGATCTGTCTCCGTCACCGGCTCGGCAGTCTCCAGCAACGGCGTCCAAGCGAACGCTGTCAGCTTGATCAACAACGGCCCCTCGAGTTTCACTGTTTCGGGCACCAGTAGTTCCGGCACTGGCTTCAACGTGGTCAGTTCAGCGTCGGTGTCGACGTCCGGGCCAGTGTCCCTGTCCGGCGGGTCGACCTCCGGCACTGACTGGGTCTTCAACGGCAGCAACACGATCGGCAACGGTGCGGGCGCGCTGACCCTGGTCGCGACGGGCACGAGCGGCTTCAAGGACGCGAGCACCGTCACCTTCAATACAGCGTCAGGCGCCACGACGACGGTGAACGGGGCCATCGTCTCGACCGGCGGCTTGGCGCTGACGGGCGCCGGTCTGCTGACGCTGAACTCGGTGAACACGTTCTCCGGCGCGACCACGATCGGGGGAGGCACGCTGGCGATCGCGTCCGGAGGGTCGCTCGGCGGGGGATCGTATGGCGGTGCGATCTCGATCGCGAGCGGCGCCACGCTCAGATACTCCTCGAGTGCTGCCCAGGTCCTCTCGGGCGCGATCTCCGGGGCCGGCCAAGTCACGAAGGATACCAGCGCCGCCTCGACCTTGACGCTCTCCGGCCCCGACACCTACGCGGGCGCCACGACAGTCGGTGCCGGCACCTTGACGCTCTCCGGAAGCCTCGATGTCGGATCATCGACGACGATGACGACCGTCGTCGCGAGTGGCGCCACGCTTAACGGTGCCGGCACCCTCACTGCAGGGACGCTAAGCACCAGCGGCGCGGGAACGCTCAGCCTGACGGGCGCCAACGCGATCGGCGTGCTGGCGACCAGCGGCACGGTCGGAGCCCTCACGCTCAACAATGCGCAGTCGATCGCCGTCGGTTCGATTGCCTCGACGGGCGCGATCCTAGTGGCCGCGTCCGGGACCACCGCCGACCTGACGCTTTCGAGCGGGGTGACGCTGAGCACGCCGGCGGCCGGCAACGCGATCACGCTCGTGGCTGGACGCAACTTCATCAACGGCGCCGGAAGCGCGGCCCTCTCCGCAAGCGGTGGCCGCTGGCTGGTCTACTCCGCCGACCCGGCTGCCGACACCTTCGGTGCACTCAACAGCAACAATCGCGCCGTGTGGAACCAGACCTATGCCACTTTGCCGCCCGCGAGTGTGGCGCAGGCGGGCAATGGCTACGTTTTCGCGTATCAACCCACCATCACCTTCACCTCGACCAGCAGCAGCAAGGTTTACGGAGCCGATTCCACCACCGCGGTTGCAGCCCAGTATACGGCCTCCGCTCCGCAAACGGGCGTCCCAGGAATCTTTCTGGCCGACACGAATGCGACCGCCTTCTCCGGCGCTCCCGCCATCACCTCGTCCGGGTCGGCGGCTTCGGCCGGCGTGGCGGGCAGCCCGTACGCCGTGATGGTCAGCGCGGGCTCGCTGGCGCCACTCAACGGCTATGCCCTGGCCTATGCGTCGCCCGGCACGTTGAACGTCAGCCCGGCGGCGCTGACCATAACCGCTCGCGACACGGCCAAGACCTATGACGGCCTCGGATACAGCGGCGGCAACGGCGTCACGTATGCCGGGTTGGTCAATGGCGAGACCGCCGCCGTGCTCGGCGGTAGCCTGGCTTACGGCGGCACCGCCCAAGGAGCGGTCAACGCGGGCAGTTACAGCTTGACCGCCTCCGGCCTCACCTCGCCCAACTACGCGATCGCATACTCCCCCGGCACGTTGAGCGTCAGCCCGGCGGCGCTGACCGTCACCGCGCGCGACGCCGCCAAGACCTATGACGGCCTGAGCTTCAGCGGCGGAAACGGCGTCAGCTATGCCGGGCTGGTCAACGGCCAGACCGCCTCGGTGCTCGGGGGCAACCTCGCCTATGGCGGCACCGCCCAGGGCGCGGTCAATGCCGGCAGCTACAGCTTGACCGCGTCCGGCCTGACCTCATCCAACTACACGATCGCCTACGCCCCCGGCACGTTGAACGTCAGCCCGGCGGCGCTGACCGTCACCGCGCGCGACGCCGCCAAGACCTATGAC
>CAZZVQ010000070.1:13352-14324 GCA_964657565.1 uncultured Acetobacteraceae bacterium | reverse complement strand
GGCGTCAGCTATGCCGGGCTGGTCAACGGCCAGACCGCCTCGGTGCTCGGGGGCAGCTTGGCTTACGGCAGTACCGCCCAGGGCGCAGTCCACGCGGGCAGCTACGGCCTGACAGCGTCGGGCCTGACCTCAGTCAACTATTCGATCAGCTACGTCCCCGGCACGCTGAGCGTCAGCCCGGCTGCGCTGACCGTCACTGCCCGCGATGCGGCCAAGACATACGACGGCCTCGGCTTCGGCGGTGGCAACGGTGTCACCTATGCCGGGCTCGTCAACGGCGAGACCGCGGCGGTGCTCGGCGGCAGCTTGGCTTACGGCGGCACCGCCCAGGGCGCAGTCAACGCCGGCAGCTACGGCCTGACAGCGTCGGGTCTGACCTCGCCCAACTACACCATCGCCTACGTCCCCGGCACGCTGAGCGTCAGTCCGGCGGCACTGACCGTCACTGCCCGCGACGCGACCAAGATCTACGACGGACTCGGCTACAGCGGTGGCAACGGCGTCGCTTATGCCGGGTTGATCAATGGCGAGACCGCCGCCGTGCTCGGCGGTAGCCTGGCTTACGGCGGCACCGCCCAAGGAGCGGTCAACGCGGGCAGTTACAGCTTGACCGCCTCCGGCCTCACCTCGCCCAACTACGCGATCGCATACTCCCCCGGCACGTTGAGCGTCAGCCCGGCGGCGCTGACCGTCACCGCGCGCGACGCCGCCAAGACCTATGACGGCCTGAGCTTCAGCGGCGGAAACGGCGTCAGCTATGCCGGGCTGGTCAACGGCCAGACCGCCTCGGTGCTCGGGGGCAACCTCGCCTATGGCGGCACCGCCCAGGGCGCGGTCAATGCCGGCAGCTACAGCTTGACCGCGTCCGGCCTGACCTCATCCAACTACACGATCGCCTACGCCCCCGGCACGTTGAACGTCAGCCCGGCGGCGCTGACCGTCACCGCGCGCGACGCCGCCAAGACCTATGAC
>CAZZVQ010000070.1:0-13252 GCA_964657565.1 uncultured Acetobacteraceae bacterium | reverse complement strand
GCCTCCGGCCTCACCTCGCCCAACTACGCGATCGCATACTCCCCCGGCACGTTGAACGTCAGCCCGGCGGCGCTGACCGTCACCGCTCGTGACGCGGCCAAGACCTATGACGGCCTCGGATACAGCGGCGGCAACGGCGTCACGTATGCCGGGTTGGTCAATGGCGAGACCGCCGCCGTGCTCGGCGGTAGCCTGGCTTACGGCGGCACCGCCCAGGGAGCGGTCAACGCGGGCAGCTACAGCTTGACCTCGTCCGGCCTGACCTCGTCCGATTATACGATCAGCTACGCCCCCGGCACGCTGACGGTCAGTGCCTCGCTCGTTTATACTCAACTCACACGCGCCTTGCTGATCATCTTCAACAGTCACTACGCCCCAGCTTACGCTCGCTCGCTCGGAACATCGCTCTCCGAACTTTGGGCGACAGAAGGTCTTGCTCTTCTCGGGCAAGTTCGGAGGCCCGATCTGAACCTCGGTTGGCCACAGGCGCTCGTTCTGCCTCTCGCCGACGGAAGTGCTTGCCTGGGTCTAACCTTGCGCAACGTGAGATGTACCCCTTAGTTGGATGCGTCGCCAAGATCCTCCTTCGGCTGCCCCGGGAAGCTGGACCATCCTGCCGGGCCTCGTGATGATCGAGTTGCTCAAACAGCGCAACCGGAGCGCCTCGTCTGCCCTCGACACGCGGCACACCGCTATCCGTGAGTTGCTGCGCGGCATCGGCCGGACCCATGGCATGCCACCCGACGCGCCCAGGCCCTCACGACGGACGAAGTCCAACAACTGGTCGCCTCGTGCGGCAACGATCTCGTCGGGTTGCGGGATCGCGCGGTTCTGCTCGTGACCTTCGCTGGCGCGCTACGACGCTCCGAACTGTGCGCCATCGAGGTCGAGCACATACGCTGGAAACGACGCGGCTTCGAGTTGCTGATCCCGCACTCCAAGACGGATCCCGAAGCGGAAGGCGATCGCATTGTTCTGACCTCCGGAGAGCACGCCGTGACCTGCCCCGTGCGCGCCCTCCGCGCCTGGCTGACTGCGGCCGGAATTAATCAAGGCGCAATATTCCGCGCCATCACCCGACATGGCACGCTTCCAGAGCTGCGACCCCGTGATCGAACTTGCGCGCCGAGGCCGCACGTGATTCTTCGCGTTCAGAATTTCAGAGTTATCTCGATGGCCAAGAAAACAACCCCGGCAGCATCCAAGACAGCGGTCGCAAAGCCGGTGGTCAAACTCACCGCTGCGGCAAAGCCGACGCGAAAGAGCGCGGCTTCCACCAAGGCGGCCCCGCCGGCCCCGCCGCCACCTCCGAAGCCGACGACCGTTACACTGAAGCAGCTTGCCGTCCAGTTCGGCGAGAGCCAGAACTTGCCGGCCAAAGAAGCGCAAATCATGCTCGACGGCATCATCGGTCTCCTTGTCGAGCACCTCAAAGCTGGCGACAAACTTCGGCTGAGCGGCCTCGGCATTCTCGAGGTGAAGGACCGGCCATCACGCATGGGCCGCAACCCCGCAACCGGCGCGACGGTCCAGATTGCTGCCAGCAGGAAGATAGCGTTCCGGCCGGCCAAGGAGCTAAAGGACGCAATCTGAAGTCATTCAGCGTCAACTGCGCGCGTGTCTTTTGCTCGTTTCGCGGCGCCAAGCCGGCTAATCGACTGCTTACGATTTGGATAGGGCGCGTTCCGGTCTTTGGCTGGTGTAAACGCCGCCGCACCTCGGGCTTATGGCTTCGCAACGCTCGCTCAGCGCGACCCCCGTTATCAGAGTCCTTGTTCGAGCGCCGGCGCCCACCAATAAGGTGCGCATGCCAAGCCTCTACGACCGTTTAGTCCCGGTCTGCAACTCATGGCACCAGTGATGGTCATCCGCCTGCAAAGCAGCCGGGCTGCGTGCGCTGTCGATTTCGCGCTGGCGGCCCTCGCCTGCCATGAAAGCGGCGAGTTGCGGGCGAAGCTCGATTTGCGAGCGGTATAGCGCGTGTGTCGCCTCGACGAGCTCGCCTCTACGGCCGAGCAGCGCGTCGCCGAATTCGATCATGCGGATGTTCGGCCATGCTATCTCGCGAATGCGATGCATCATCGCGACAGCCGTGGTCGCCGGCTGCTCGGGCATTGCCTGCGCGAGCAGTATCGCCATCGACGCTGTCGAGCGGGACATCCCGGCGTGGCAGTGGACCAATAGATGCAGGGCCGACGCCGGTTCTCGGAACATGTCACGGCCGAATGCCAGGATTGCGGCGACGTGCTCCGGCTGCGGTAGAACCAAGCCTGGCGCCGGGTCGATAATATCGTGGAAGCGCAGTTCGAGCCGTTCGTGTTCGCCAAAACTGCCGAATGCTTCGGGAGTGGGTTCATCCGGATCGAGGATCGAGAGGACGTGGCTGGCCTTTGCAGTGCAGTGTCCGGCCAGCTCACCAATGCCGCAAATGATGATGCCAAACGGGGCTGGCGTGCTTTGCATTGGAGGGTCCGCCTAGGTGATCAACATCGAGCCAGTTCGCAGTGACTGCGGCGTAGCCTATATTGTCGGTAAGACAAACCCATCACGCTGAGTAAGGGCGATAAGTGCGAGCGGTGATGCAGCTAGTCCGGCGCCCGCTCTGCCCGGCGTGGCCCGGCGCCTTTCGGCATGATGCAAGCGTGGCCGCGCAACTCGGCGAAATCCTGGATGGCGTCCGCTACGTAGTTAAGGTCCGCGGGCTCGCCGTGCTCGGCCGTGCCCAGCGCCCGGAGCGCCTCGTAGCGTAGATGCTCGCGGATGAGCGGGATGACAAAGGATCGGTCGGCGACCTGAACTGGGCCGCCGCTGGACGCGTAGATGTCGAGGAAGCGAGCTGCCTTGGCGTCGTCGAGCCGATGCGCGCCGGGCTCCGCGCAGAATTCCCAAACGGCCCAGGCCAGTTCACGATCGAGGCTGCCGATTCGGGTATCGTCCCAGTCGATGATTGCGGTAACGCGGCTGCCATCATGGAGCACGTTGTTGCCCCAAAAATCGCCATGAATCGGACCTTGCGGTCTGCTACGTGCCCGCCACGCGCTCAACCAGCTGTCGAGGCTGGGATCCTGGAGAGCCTCCGGCATACGCGAGGGCCGTCGCTTTGCCGGAGCATGAGGCGAGGTGGGCGGCCGCTTCGAGGCGTTCCGCCATGTGCCAAGCCGTGCCTGCATGCGGCCGAGCATTGCTGCCGTCTGGTCGCATTCGTCATCATTGGCGACGTCGATGCCGCGACCTTCCACGTAGTGCCATACCGTCATCGGCCGGCCCTGCACGCGCACGACAAGTCGGCCGTCTTTGGTGCGGCATGGCAAAGCAGCCTCGGGGATCGCTTGCGCGACATGTCCGGCGGCCTGGTACGACCACTCAAGCTCCTCGGATGAGCGCCAGGCTGGTCCGATCTTGAGCACCAGAGGGCTGCTGCGGCCGCAGTCGAGCAGCAGAGTCGCGGACTGATGGCCACCTGCGAGTTTCTCGGCCTTGCGCGGCGTAGCGCCGTAATTGTTTTGGAAAGCGAGCAGGAAATCGGGGGGCACCGTGGTGGCGGCAGGATTCATCAAAGTGTCATACCATTAACTGGCACGAGTTCACAGCTCCGTGATCATGCCGCCCGCAAATCGGTTGCGGGTTCGTCAGCACGCTTGCCGGTATGTGATCCGCTGATGTCAGCGTCAGACGTCGTATTCCTCATCTTGCAACGGCTGGTCCGTCGCTGAAGCGAGCTTTCCTGTGATAGCCGCTTGCCAGTCCAGTGCTCCTCTGATGTCGTTACGTAATTAGATCGGCGAGATGTGGAACCTCTCGCCGTTCGCCGATGCGGCTGACAGCACTGCTCCTCCGAGCGACCGTGTCGACGGGGTCAGTGGCCGGCCGCAGTCCGGCCATCTCGTATCACCCGCCTATCACTCGTCCGCACGCCGGCTTCGGGATCGCCGGATGGCACTATGGTGCGGCTTTTCATCGAGGTAGCGGGCACACAAGCTGTGACAAGTCTTTAAGCTCGATCGCTGACCCGCCTGGTGAGAGCAGAACTTGGTTTGGCGGCGAACAATGGAACGCGCGTTCGCAAACCCCGGGCCCACCATCTTCTAGTTCCAAGGAGATCACATATGCGTCGCATTCTGCTGGCCTCGAGCCTCCTCTTCTTTCCAATAACCGGGTTTGCTGAACCGAGCTGCGTCATTCCGTCGGCGTCTCCGACGACCGCCTCATCGCCGGCGGCTTCGATGTCCGACACGCTGCCGAATGCCGCGCTCATCAGCACCGACCGGATCGCTCGTATTCCAGCATTAACGCGTCTCTCGTCGGGCAGTGCCTCGCTGTACGACCTCGGCATGCAGCATGGGTTGCCAACGGTCTTCGCGAAGAGCGGAAGCACCTTCCAGGTATTCTACTTGACGCCTGACGGCCAGGCAGCAATCGGCGGAGTGATGTGGGACTACACCGGCCACAAACTTACCCGCGACCAAGTGACGCCGATCGACGGCACGATCCCGACCGTTACCATTGCCGCGGGGGCCAACCCAGCTGGCAGAGCTGCCTCCCTCCCACGACGGAACCAACGCAATCCCCTGGTATCCATGCCACGGTTCAGAGCACTGCCTTTGGCACAACGGCGGCGGCGGCGGCGGCGGCGCGCCTGTATATGTTCATCGATCCGCTGTGCAGCTTCTCGGTACGCGCGATGGATCAGTTGCGGCCGTATGTTGCGTCGGGCAAGCTGCAGGTGGCCGTGATTCCGCTTTCCGTGTTGGATTATGAAGACCAGGGCCGCAGCACGGTCGCGGCCAAAAGCCTGCTGAGTATGCCTGTCGGTCAGATGGTCGAGGCGTGGCGAAACCAGATGGCGAACCCTCTTCCGCCAGCTGGACCCGAAGCATCTGTGCAGCTCGCCAAGAATATGACTGCGGCCGAAACCCTTCAGCTGCGTGGAACACCGGCATTCATTTGGGAGAAGGCGGACGGATCGGTTGGACGTGATTGCGTTCCTGGCTGGCGCAACTCAGTCGGAGATCCAGCGTCAGTTTTGGAATCGACGGAGACAGTCCGCGGTTGCGACCTACTGCTACCTGGTCGGAGGGTTCGGCTTCCTTGCGCTATGGACCTGCGAGGCCCTGCTGCAGCCGTCCTATGCCAGTCTATCTTACATCCTGGGACTGATCGGGCTGTGTGCCGTCTTCTTTCTGTCCGCCTTCCACAATGCTCTTACTAATTGGCAGGCCAGAACGCTCCGTCTGGGAACGGCTCGCGAGTTCCTGGCGACCGGGGATAGTTGGTGGCCGTCGTAAGCGGGGCGTCCCGACGACCGGTGCCCGACCGAGTTCCTCAAGCCATCTTGCCAGCCTTCGGCTTCGGCGACCGTCGTTAGGACAGGCGACCGGCGGGTTGCTGCCAATTCGGTTGTGGATTGCTGAACGCCACTGAGACACCGACGGTCTGGCCCGGAGCGCCAGTTGATTGAGGGGATGTCCATCTCGTTGTGGTGGAGATGTGAAAACCGCCCCTGGAGTGGGATTGCGCTTATACCGCGAACGACGAACAAGCCAAATAGGTTCCGACCGGCGATGAAAATACGCTTCGGGACACTGCGTTCAGCGCTCAGGATGCCGTCCACGCTTCACCCTGGTGAATAGGAAGGGGTAGCTCCCACCCGTTGGTGTGCCCGGAAGAACGTCCAGAGGACCTGCGCCGTGTCGATGTCGCGGTTTCGCCGGCCGGTCGCGTTCCAGCCTTCGGCGTCGACCGGCGCTGTCGATGGGACGGAGTGCCCGGACCCGTCCACACGGTAGAACAGCACTTCCGTGCCCTCGGCGCAGTCGGAGAAGCGGGTCAGCGAGACCGTGGACGGCAGGGCCGGGTCGAGATGCGGCAGGGCTGTTTCGGTGCGGGTCGAGCAGCCGTCGTGCTTGGCGAAAAAGAACGCGGTGTCCGGGGCCGATGCGAGCCGCGTCAGCTCGGAGCCGGACGCGCCGGCATAGGGGTTGGTGTCGTCGGTCGTGCTCGCGATCAGGGCAAACGAAACTGGGGGAGAGTTGCAGTCCTTGAACACGGCCTGCCGCGCAGTGCCGATGACGTCGGCGACGGCGGCCACCTTGTCCCCCATCTCGCAAGCGATGCGCGGCACCAGGAAGCCGCCAGATGAGACCCCGGCCACGTAGACGCGGGCCGGGTCGCCGTTCTCGTCGGTCACGAGGTGGTCAATCAAGGCGCGGAGAAAGGCGATGTCGTCGACCGGCTCGCCATTGGTTCCGGCCAGCCGCTGCCATGTCTTGATCCTGGCCGGGATGGCGTCCCAGCGCCGGTCGACACCTTGGGGATGCAAGACGAGGGCGGGCGGCATTCCTGGCAAGGAGGCGAACGGGATGTCGAAGCGCGGCGGCACGCCGTCGGAGATCAGCGTGCCGAGCCCGTGCAGGTAGATGATGATCGGCAGACGGCCACTCGCGTCGGCGGGGCCGGCGCGTTCCACGATATAGGTCCGATCGAGGGGGCCGACCTGGATATGCTGGACCGGCCCGAGCTGCGCCCGTGCCACGCTGCATCCGACAGCGGTGCTTAGGATGGCAGCCAGCAACGTCCTCATGGTTCAACTCCGGCGTTTGAACGCAAGCAACATGCAACTATTGCACAATACAAGTGCCGGATCGGCTCAGGCTGGCTTGTCAGTGCCCGTGCCATGCGGAAGCTTCTCTCGACTGTAGCAAGCTTAGGAGCACAGAGTGGGCGCCGAACTGACCGGCACGGAATTGCTGGACGACGTCGTGACGTGGCGGCGGCATCTCCACGCGCACCCCGAGCTTGGATACGAGGTCGAGGAAACGGCCGGGTTCGTGGCCGATAAGCTCAGGACATTCGGTTGCGACGAGGTGGTGACCGGGGTCGGCAGGACTGGCGTCGTCGCCACGATCGAGCCAGGGCTACCGATCGGCCGTTCTCGACCGCAACCGGTCCGGTTGCCGCCGCGGCGGACGGCTTCCGCATCCAGGTCGAAGGCAAAGGGACGCATGGAGCCGATCCCCATCTCGGGGTCGACACTCTTCTGACGACCGCCAACATCCTCATGGCCCTACAGTCGATCGTGGCGCGCAATCTCCACCCCATGAAGGCCGGCGTCGTCACCGTCGGCTCCTTTCACGGCGGCAGCGCGGGTAACACCATTCCGCAGCGTGCGGAAATGGTCGGCACGGTCCGCTCGTTCGACCCGGCCATTCGCGACATGTTTCAGAGCCGGGTTGTCGCCGTGGCGGAAAGCATCGCTGCCTCCTACGGCGCGACGGCCACCGTCAAATATCGACGCATGTTCCCGCCCGTCATCAACTACGAGCGCGAGACCGAGTTGGCCGTCCAAGTGGCCAACGTCGTCGCGGGACCCGGCTACGTGCAGGCCGACAAGCCGCCGCTAATGGGCTCGGAGGATTTCGCCTTCATGCTGGAACGGCGGCCCGGCAACATCATGCTCATCGGCAACGGCGCCACCGCCTCGCTGCACGAAGTGGCCTACGATTTCAACGACGACGCACTGCCTTACGGCATCCGCTATTGGATAACGCTGATCGAGGCGCTGATGCCCTGCCAAAAGGTGCGAGGGCCGTGAGGCACGGCTCGGGAGATGGTCTACTGCTGGAGTGGGAGTCGATCCGAAGCGGCGCGGCATCGCCCAGTCTGGGTCAGGTGGTCCGGCTGCGTGGATGGCTTGCCGCCCCGGATCTGGCCGGACGCCAGGTGCTGACGATGGAGCCGCCATTCTGCCCCGGTTGTAGACCGGGATCGAGTGGGGCCGTGCGGGTCGAAGGTGCGGCGCTCCCGTTTGGCCGCATCGCCGAACTGGAAGGGCAACTTGATAGGTCGGACGCGACTTGGGTGCTGCGGTCGGCACGTCGCGTCGATGCGGGGTTTGGCCGTCGGCGGCTGCTCGCCGCGTCGCCTCTGCTGTGCCTCGCGGCCGCTGCACCTGAGGCGGACCCGGCCGCGGTGCTTGCCGACGCGATCACGGCGGACGTGCATTCTCATGCTGGCGGGCTGCTTCGCGTCCGCACGAATGGGCCGTTTACGCCCGTTGCGGCGCCCATGCGCGAGGGCGGCCTGGCCGCCGTGTGTCTGGCTATCGTAAGTGATTCTCCGGCGCATCACCTTGCGGCCGATCACCGAATCCATCCGTTCCGGGAGCCTACGCCGGGCGAGCTATACGACTACTCTCAACGTGCTTTCGTTCGATTGCACGCTCTCGTCCTCGATCAAGGGATGTCGATCATCAGCGACGCAGCCGGGCTTCGGGCGGCACGCGCCGATCGCCCCACTGCAATCGTCGCTGCGGAAGGGGCCGACTTCCTGGAAGGGCGGCTGGAGCGGGTCGACGAAGCATATAGTCATTGGAAGCTGCGCCATCTGCAACTGACGCACTACCGAGTGAACGAACTGGGCGACATCCAAACCGAAGAGCCGGTTCATGGCGGCCTGACCGAGTTCGGTGCCGCCGTGATCGGCCGCTGCAACGCTCTCGGCATCGTGGTGGACGTGGCCCACGGCACCTTGGACCTAGTCCGCCGTGCGGCCGCGGTCACGAGCAAGCCGCTCGTCCTATCGCATACCTCGCTGACCACGCGGCCCCGGACCTTCACCCGGCTCATCACGCCCGAGCATGCCAAGTTAGTCGCCGGCACCGGCGGGGTCATCGGTATCTGGCCGGTCAAATCCATCTTCCCCGACATGGATGCGCTGGCGGCGGGGATCGCGCGAATGGCCTCGGTAGTCGGGATCGATCACGTGGCGCTCGGGACGGACACGATGGGCCTGGTTGGCCCGGCGACCTTCGACAGCCACGCGGAGTTGCCCGGCTTGGCGCGGGCGCTGCTCGCTGCCGGCCTCGACCGGGACGACGTCCGCAAGGTTCTCGGCGGCAACTACGCGCGGGTATTCGCAGTGACGATGGCTATCTGATCGGAAGGAGTTATCGACGTCTGCTCACCCCCTTTGCGTAAGAAACCCTGCAGCAAAGCATGGAAATCGGATTAGTTAGAGGCTTTCCATATCTGCGGATCTCGATCAGCCGCTGTCGACAGAAGCTGTGGGGAAACGCAGCTCCAAAATTGGCAAACAGAACATGCTGCTACGTGGACCTTAGTGTCCATGGGAACGCTGGCGGATAGAAGCCCAAAACTCAGCACCTTCAGCAGACCGACTCAGGAGCGCAGAACATTGTTCTCCATTCTCGGTACGCCCTTGCGTTTCACACAGCCTCGACACATTCCGGACCTTCAGACGCGGTCGACCACTGCGGGAGGACGCAGCTAGGTGAGCAGGATAATGAACATGGATGCTCTCAGGGAACGAGGATGATGCTGCCGGTCGTACGGCCGGCTTCAAGGTCTGACTGGGCCTGGGCCGCGGCCGCAAGGGGGTACTCAACCGCGGCCGGGTGCAGCAGGCCGTTCCGGAGCGCCGTGAACAGCGCCGCGGTCGCCTCGCGGTAGGTGTCTGGCTCGTTCGCGTAGGCGATCACGCTGGGGCAGCTCAAGGCGATGGAGCGGGGCGGGCCAAGCTCCTTGAGGTCGACGGGCGGGATCGGGCCACCAGCCTGCCCCAGGCTGGCGACAGTCCCGAACGGCCGCACACAGGCAAGGCTGCGGCGGAGGGTAGGGCCGCCGATGCCGTCGTAGACCACGTGGACACCGGCCCCTCCTGTCAGGTCCCGGACGGCTGCTTCGAGCCGCAAGTCGGTGTGTAGGAGGACGTGCTTGGCTCCTGCAGTCCGGGCTACGTCGGCCTTCGCCTCCGACCCGACGGTAGCGATCACCATGGCGCCCTTCTGCCGTGCCCAGGCCGTTAGGATCTGACCGAGGCCGCCCGCACCCGCATGGACCAGCACCGTCGTCCCCGCTCCGACCGGGTAAACCCGGTGCAGCAGCATGTGCGCCGTCAGCCCGCGCAGCATGACCGAGGCGGCCAATTTGTCGCCGATATCCTCCGGCAAGCGGACGGCCCGCGACGCAGGAAGCAGCCGGTGCGAGGCATACCCGCCCACTGGTAGCCCGGCATAGGCCACACGGTCTCCCGGCGCGAAAGCCGATACCCCGGTGCCGACTGCCTCGACTACGCCAGCACCTTCAACGCCCAAAGCGATGGGAAGGCGGGGCAAGGGATACAGGCCGTTTCGTTGGTAGATGTCGATGAAGTTGACTCCCATCGCCGCTTGCCGAAGGTAAAGCTCTCCCGGACCGGGCGGTGGCAGCGACCGTTCGACGAAGGTGAGCCTGTCCGGACCGCCCGCCTCGGTGAGCTGGATCTCGTATGCCATTGGTCTCAAACTCCGTGCCGGGCGTATCAAGCGCCTGGACGGGTAGGAGCGAAATTCGGTATTTCCGCCGAAAGATTGTGAGCTTCTGCACAGATGTTCGACTGGGAAGACCTGCGGCACTTCGTGACCTTGTCCGAGACTGGCACGCTGTCCGGCGCCGCGCGCCGGCTGAAAGTGGACCACGCAACGGTCGGACGGCGGGTAGCCGCGCTGGAGCGCGCGCTGGGCGGCACCCTGGTGGAACGGCGAGCCCGGCGCTGCGTCCTGACGGAAGCGGGCCGCCAGGTCGCGGCTCTGGGCGACGCGATGGAGGTCCAGGCACATGCTGTGGAGCGGGTCTTGCGTGCGCTACACATCCCGCTCACCGGCACGGTATCCGTGAGCGCACCACCCGTCTTCGCCAGCCACTTCCTGGCACCCAGAATGATCCACCTCCGCCAGATGCATCCTGGGCTGCAGCTATCTCTGATCGGTGAGGCGGCGACAGCGTCGTTGAGCAGGGGACAGGCCGATATTGCTGTCCGTCTCAGCAGGCCGTCTGAAGCCGGCAGCTTCGCGCGCCAGATCGGGAGCATGGCCTTCGAGCTTTACGGGGCACCCGACTACCTGCGCGACCGTGATCCCGCTGAGTGGCAGTTCGTGGCCTATGACGCCTCGCTCGACGCGGTGCCGCAGCAGGCCTGGCTTCGCCGTTTCGCCGGGTCACGCCCGATCGTGTTCCGCGCGAACGATTTGGCCAGCCAGATGGCGGCGGTGCGGTCCGGCGTGGGTCTCGGGGCTCTGCCGCGGTTCCTGGCCGGAACAGATCCAGGTCTGGTGCGGGTAGAAAGGACGGAGGCGATCGCCCGCCCGATCTGGCAGGCCGTGCATGCCGATCTGCGGCGGACGCCTGCCGTCCGTGCCGTGATGGACTTCATCAGCCAGCAGGTCGCAGGGTTGGGCGCTCCGTAGCGATCGCCACGTCGTGAGCGAGCACGCGTTACTCTTGTCTGGAGCGCGCGTGTGCCGGCAGGTTCTTGGCCAGACGATCCCAGGCGACCGCCTGGCTGGTCCACACGTGGAAGCTGGGTGGCGCGGCGGCGGGGTCGTCAAGGCTCAGCGTCATCACGTCGAGTTCGTCAGGCGCGTCGTCCCGGCGGTAGGTCAGTGGCGAGCCGCATCGACCGCAAAAGCTCCGGGTGACACCAGGTGATGAGGTGTAGCCGGTCGGGGTTCCCTTGAGGAGGCGAAAAGCGCCGGAAGGCACACCCAGAAACGGCAGGCGGGGCGCGGACGCGGCACGCTGGCACGTCCGGCAATGGCAGATGCCGCTGTTGATCGGCTGGTCGTCTATGACGTACCGCACGTCCCCGCACAGGCACCCACCTTCCATCTCCATTCTCCCGCCTTGCCGGCGCAGTGTGCACGAGGGACGTTGCTGCGCCATCTGAGTTAAAGGTCGCCGAGGTCGACACTTTGCAGAACTTCAGGCGCGCGGGCGAGCTGTGACGACCCAAGTCGCGACTCGTAGCGCAACCGCGCCATCTTCTTCGTGCTCGGCAAGTGCGGCCCGTAGTCTTGGCTCCGCCTCCGCCTTCAGGCCGGGGTTCTCCCGCAGGATGCGGCCGAGCGGTCCGACCCGGAGGAGCCAGCTGGGCATGCCACCGCCATTGCCGACCTTCGATGCGAGATCGGCTTTCTGAACGACCTTGTCCAAGGCCTCCTGGTCCACTCAGACTGGTTAATCGGTACGGCATTGATCAGAGTCAGGTTGCCGCTGTTTTGCGAAGGACGCTTCCCATCACTGATCGCCTCGCCGACATCATGGAGAGAGATCAGGGCCTTCTGAAGATCCGTCGATCACCTGATCGGCGAGCGGTGGGAACTTGCCGCGACTTCGCACTGCTGCTCTGTTCCTTTCTGCGCTGCAAGGGTGTCCCGTCGCGCTTACGCTGCGGCTTCGCCTCCTACTTTGGTGACGGTTGGGAAGATCATTGGGTTTGTGAGTACTGGGACAGTAAAACGGAAACCTGGCGCTTGAGCGATGCTCAAATCGATCAGGTGCTTAAAGACAAATGCCGGATCGATTTTGACGCTGCTGACGTTCCGCGCCAATCGTTCGTGACGGCGGGACAAGCTTGGTTGGACTGCCGCAGTGGAACATCGGATCCCGATCGCTTTGGTCATGGTGATGTCACCGGCTTGTGGTTTGTGAAAGTGAATGTGATCCGGGACCACTACGTACTGAATGACAGGGAGACGTCGGCGTGGGATGGCTGGAGGGCAGCGGCGATGTCGCAACGGATAGTCTACGAGAGCGAGACGACCTTGCTGGACAACATCGCATCGGATCCAGAGCAGCAAACAATCGAAGTCCGTCCTGACTGGCTCCCGTGACGCACTTCAATGGACACTGCTCCCGACTCATCCCGGCCGAGGGATATCGCCGGGAGGCGACTCAAGGCGGTCATTGCGAGCGATTATGGGCTGGGCGAAATTGAGATCAGGATGGCATCTCTCAGCGAACTTGACCTCATCAGGAGCTTGGAAGAACGACTGCATGATCCCACCATTCGCAGCGCATCGGGTGTAGTCGCCGGGCTTCTGGCGGATGACTTCCTTGAGTTTGGAATCTTCTCCGCAAACAGGTCACGCGTTCAGGCTCGATGCTTCGATGGTGCCGCCGTTCCGGGAAGGTCTCCAAAGTGTCGAGGGCGGCGATAGAAGGTTACCGCGAGACGGCGAGGCGGACACCTAGGGCGATCAGGACGGCACCGACAACGGTGTCGATCTTGGCCTTTGCCCTTCGGTAACCCACCTGGATTGGAGCGACTGAGAACACCACAGCCAGCCCACAATGCCAGCCGGCCAACAGCACTCCCAGCAGGACCACGCCCGCCGCATAAACCCATCCGGGTGCGTTTACGGGCAGCATGACGACGAAGATGCTGCCGAAGAAGGCTGCGGCCTTCGGGTTGGTGA
>CAZZVQ010000069.1:3177-26891 GCA_964657565.1 uncultured Acetobacteraceae bacterium | reverse complement strand
TGTAGCTCAGTTGGTTAGAGCGCCGGCCTGTCACGCCGGAGGTCGCGGGTTCGAGCCCCGTCACTCGCGCCAGCGGCAGCAACCTACAATTGTAGAAGCGTTACCGTGGCAGCTATGGTCTGATGCCGCGCTTGCGTCTATATGCCGCGATGCAGCGAAGGCCGGCCGGCGGCCTTGCGGGGGAATACACGATGCCGTTCCTTGCCGACTATTTCCCGATCCTGGTGTTCCTCGCCATCGGCGGGTTGATCGCGGTCGCCATGGTCGCGGGTTCGCTCCTCGCGGCGCATCAGAAGCCGTATCCCGAGAAATTGTCCGCCTATGAATGCGGGTTCGAGCCGTTCGACGATGCGCGGCGCAAATTCGACGTGCGGTTCTATCTCGTGGCGATCCTGTTCATCATTTTCGACCTCGAAGTCGCCTTTTTGTTCCCGTGGGCGATCTCGCTCGCCGATATCGGCCTGTTCGGGTTCCTCTCGATGGTCGGCTTCCTTGCGGTGCTGACCGTCGGCTTCATCTATGAGTGGTGCAAGGGCGCGTTGGAGTGGGAATAGCGGCATGAGCGCTACGACTGATTTGGCCTGGAACCGCGACGAGCTGGCGCCGGGCGCGGAGCAGGATGCGGTGATCAAGGGGATCACCGGCGAGGTGGCCGACAAGGGGTTCGTGGTCGCCAACCTGGACAAGGTGGTGAACTGGGCGCGGACGGGCAGCCTGTGGCCGATGACATTCGGGCTGGCGTGCTGTGCGGTGGAGATGATCCACGCCTACATGCCGCGTTACGACCTGGATCGGTTCGGGGTGATCCCGCGGGCGTCGCCGCGGCAATCGGACGTGATGATCGTGGCGGGCACGCTGACCAACAAGATGGCCCCGGCGCTGCGCAAGGTGTACGACCAGATGCCGGAGCCGCGCTGGGTGATCTCGATGGGCAGCTGCGCCAATGGCGGCGGCTACTACCATTACAGCTACTCGGTGGTGCGCGGCTGCGACCGGATCGTGCCGGTGGATGTTTATGTGCCGGGCTGCCCGCCGACGGCGGAGGCGCTGGTCTACGGCATCCTGCAGCTGCAGAAGAAGATCCGGCGGACGGGGACGATCCTTCGTGGTTGAGCTGCGCGAACTGGTAATCGGACTGGCGGGCGTCGAGCGTGTCAGCCTCGATCTCGACGAGGTCGTGGTGCATGCGCATCGCGAGCAGCTCGAGACGGTGCTGCGCACGTTGCGCGACGACGAGCGGTTCGCGTTCGAGCAGCTGATGGACATCTGCGGCGTGGATTGGCCGGAGCGGGCGGAGCGCTTCGACGTGGTCTACAACCTGCTGAGCGTCAGCAAGAACTGGCGCATCCGGGTCATCGTGCAGACGGACGACCAGAAGCCGGTGCCGAGTTGCTGGTCGATCTGGCCGGTGGCGACGTGGTTCGAGCGCGAGGCGTGGGACCTGTTCGGCATCCACTTCGCCGGGCAGCCGGATCATCGCCGCATTCTGACGGATTACGGCTTCAGCGGGCATCCGCTGCGCAAGGACTTCCCGTTGACCGGGTATGTCGAGGTGCGGTGGGATGAGGAGCGCAAGCAGGTGGTCAACGAGCCGGTCTCGCTGACGGCCGATTTCCGCAATTTCGACTTCGTGTCGCCGTGGGAGGGCATGGTGACGCTGCCGGGCGACGAGAAGGCGCATGAGGCGCGTAAGGGACGGCTGCCCGCGGCGCCGGTGCCGGAGGTCAAGCCGTCATGAGCGACAACTCCGTCGATCTTGGGCTGGTTGCCCGGCAACAGCGACAGATCATGTCCGACATGGGTTCGCTAAAGGACGATATGGGCGTGATGATGGCGATACTGATGCGCTTGGATGGGACCATGTCTGGACTGGTCAACGAGGTCAGGGCGATCCACTCGCAGCATTCCCGCCTGTCTCATCGAGTTCGTGCGCTCGAGGCACCGAACGAGGCATCGTCATGAGCGAGGACATCGTCAAAAGCAGCGTGCATGCCGGCGGTGGGCCGACGACGCCGGGCGCGCTGAAATCCAACACCAGCAAGGTGATCGAGGTCGACAACCACACCATCAATTTCGGCCCGCAGCACCCGGCGGCGCATGGCGTGCTGCGTCTCATCCTCGAGATGGACGGCGAGGTGGTCGAGCGGGCGGACCCGCATATCGGGTTGCTGCATCGCGGCACCGAGAAGCTGATGGAGTATAAGAGCTACCTGCAGTCGAACCCGTATTTCGACCGGCTCGATTACGTCAGTCCGATGTGCATGGAGCACACCTGGGTGTTGGCGCAGGAGAAGCTGCTCGGCATCACGGCGCCGCCACGGGCGCAGTGGATCCGCACGATGTTTGCGGAGATCACCCGCATCCTGAACCATCTGCTCAACATCACGACCTATGCGCTCGACGTGGGCGCGATCACGCCGAGCCTGTGGGGGTTCGAGGAGCGCGAGCACCTGCTGGAGTTCTACGACGACGCCTCGGGCGCACGGCTCCATGCCAATTATTTCCGCGTTGGCGGCGTCAACCGCGACCTGCCGGACGGGCTGACCGACCGGATCGCGGCGTGGGCGGAGCGATTCCCGAAGTTCTGCGACGAGCTGGCCGGGTTGCTGACCGCCAACCGCATCTGGAAGCAGCGCACCGTCGATATCGGCGTCATGACGCCGGAAGACGCGTTGGCCTGGGGCTTTTCCGGGCCGCCGCTGCGTGCCAGCGGGGTCGCCTGGGACCTGCGCAAGTCGCAGCCGTACGAGGTGTATGACCAACTCGACTTCGACATCCCGGTCGGGCGCAACGGCGATTGCTATGACCGTTACCTCGTGCGGATGAACGAGATGCGGCAGAGCCTGGCGATCATCAAGCAGTGCCTGGCGCGGCTGCCGTCCGGCCCGGTGCGGATCCAGGACAACAAGTTCACGCCGCCCAAGCGCCAGGAGATGAAGCGTTCGATGGAGGCGCTGATCCATCACTTCAAGCTGTATACCGAGGGCTACCACGTGCCGGCGGGGGCGACGTATACGGCGACCGAGAGCCCGAAGGGAGAGTTCGGCGTGTATCTGGTGGCCGATGGCAGCAACCGGCCGTATCGGTGCAAGATCCGGCCGACCGGGTTCGCGTTCCTCCAGGCGATCGAGCACATGTCGCGCCGCCATATGTTGGCGGACGCGGTGGCGATCATCGGATCGCTCGACGTGGTGTTCGGCGAGATCGACAGGTAGTCATGGCCAATAACGACGACATCATGGCCGGGTCGGCCGCGCTTGGGCCGTCCGAGATCGGCGTCAATCCGCCGTCGGATCCGCGGCAGGAGCCGGCGAGCTTCGCGTTCGACGAGGAGAGCGAGCGCGAGGTCGAGTGGTCGCTGAAGAAATATCCACCGTCGCGCAAGGCGAGCGCGGTGATTCCGCTGCTGTATATCGTGCAGCGGCAGATGGGGCGGCTGACCGGGAGCGCCTGGGTGCCGCGGGTGGCGATGGATGTCGTGGCGGCCCGGCTCGAGATGCCGTCGATCCGCGTCTACGAGGTCGCGACGTTCTACTTCATGTTCAATATGGCGCCGATCGGGCGGGTGCATCTGCAGGTCTGCGGCACGACGCCGTGCTGGCTGCGCGGGTCCGACGAGGTCGCGCGCGCCTGTCGGGACGAGGCGGGGGTCACCGGCTACAAGCAGACGAGCGCGGACGGGATGTTCACGCTGTCCGAAGTCGAGTGCCTCGGCGGCTGCGTGAATGCGCCGATCCTGCAGGTCGACGACGATTACTACGAGGATATGGACTACGCGCGGACCCGCGCGTTGCTGCAGGCGTTGCGTCGCGGTGAGCGGCCGAAGCCGGGCTCGACGATCGGCCGGATGACGTCCGCCCCCGAAGGCGGGCCCACGACCTTGCTTGAGGTGAAGTAGCCATGCTCGCCGACAAGGACCGCATTTTCACCAATTTGTATGGTCAGCACGATCCGTTTCTGGATGGGGCGCGGGCGCGCGGCGACTGGGCCGATACGGCGGCGATCCTCGCGCGCGGGCGGGACGCGATCATCCAGGAGATGAAGGATTCCGGGCTGCGCGGACGCGGCGGCGCTGGGTTCCCGACGGGCATGAAGTGGTCGTTCATGCCGAAGCAGGCGGCGCCGGACGGGCGGCCGAGCTACTTGGTCGTGAACGCCGACGAGAGCGAGCCCGGCACCTGCAAGGATCGCGACATCATCCGGCATGATCCGCACAAGCTGGTCGAGGGCTGCCTGATCGCCAGCTTCGCGATGGGCGCGTCGGCCTGCTACGTCTACATCCGCGGCGAGTATTACAACGAGGCGGTGGCGCTCGAGCGGGCAGTGGCGGAGGCGTATGCGGCCGGGCTGGTCGGCAAGAATGCGGCTGGGTCGGGGTACGATTTCGAGATCTACGTTCACCGGGGCGCCGGGGCGTATATCTGTGGGGAAGAGACGGCGCTGATCGAGAGCCTCGAGGGTAAGAAGGGCATGCCGCGGCTGAAGCCGCCGTTCCCGGCGGCGGTCGGGCTGTATGGCTGCCCGACGACGGTCAACAACGTCGAGACGATCGCGGTGGTGCCGACGATCCTGCGCCGGGGTGGCGCGTGGTTCGCCGCGCTGGGGCGGCCGAAGAACAGCGGTACCAAGGTGTTCTGCATTTCTGGCCATGTGAACAAGCCGTGCAACGTCGAGGAAGAGCTCGGCATCCCGCTGCGCGAGCTGATCGATACCTATGCGGGCGGCGTGCGCGGTGGATGGGACAACCTGCTGGGGATCATTCCGGGCGGGTCGTCGGTGCCGGTGCTGCCGAAGTCGATCTGCGACACGGTGCTGATGGATTTCGATAGCCTGCGCGACGTGAAGAGCGGGCTGGGGACGGCGGCGGTGATGGTGATGGACAAGTCCACCGACATCATCAAGGCGATCCAGCGGCTCTCGGTGTTCTACAAGCATGAGAGCTGCGGCCAGTGCACGCCGTGCCGCGAGGGCACCGGCTGGATGATGCGGGTGATGACGCGCATGGTCGAGGGGCGCGCCGAGTTGTCGGAGATCGACATGCTCGAGCAGGTGACCAAGCAGATCGAGGGGCACACGATCTGCGCCCTGGGTGACGCGGCGGCCTGGCCGATCCAGGGGCTGATCCGGCACTTCCGCCCGGAGATGGAACAGCGTATCGCCGCCTACAAGCGCTCGCACGGTTCTGCGGGCCTGCCGATGGCGGCCGAGTAAGGACGAGAGATGGCGAAGCTCACGGTCAACGGCATCGAGGTCGAGGTTCCGAACGGCGCGGCGGTCATTCAGGCGTGCGAGCAGGCGGGCGTCGAGATTCCGCGGTTCTGCTACCACGAGAAGCTGTCGGTCGCGGGCAATTGCCGGATGTGCCTGGTCGAGATCGAGAAGGCGCCCAAGCCGGTGGCGTCCTGCGCGTTCCCGGTCGCCGACGGCATGGTGGTCAAGACCGACACGCCGATGGTGCGCAATGCGCGCCGGGGCGTGATGGAGTTCCTGCTCATCAATCACCCGCTCGACTGTCCGATCTGCGACCAAGGTGGCGAGTGCGACCTGCAGGACCAGGCTTTTGGCTACGGCATGGACCATTCCCGCTATGCGGAGAACAAGCGGGCGGTGAAGGACAAGTATTTGGGGCCGCTGATCAAGACGGTGATGACGAGGTGCATCCACTGCACGCGCTGTATCCGGTTCTCGAGCGAGATCGCGGGGGTGCCCGAGATGGGCGCCACCGGGCGGGGCGAGACAATGGAGATCGGGACGTATATCGAGCATGCGCTGACGTCCGAGTTGTCGGGCAATCTGGCCGACGTGTGCCCGGTCGGCGCGTTGCTGCCGAAGCCGTGGAACTACCAGGCCCGGCCTTGGGAATACCGCAAGACCGACAGCGTCGACGTGCATGACGGGCTCGGGGCGGCGATCCGGGTGGATTCGCGCGGGGCGGAGGTGTTGCGCATCCTGCCGCGGCCGAACGAGGACGTGAACGAGGAGTGGTTGGGCGACAAGTCGCGCTTCGCGCTCGACGGGCTGAAGCGGCGCCGGCTGGACAAGCCGTGGGTGCGCCAGGCCGGCGGAGCCGGCGATACGAATAGTCGCGGCAAGTTGCGCCCGGCGAGTTGGCCGGAGGCGTTCAGGGCGATCGCGGACAAGATCAAGGCGACCGAGCCGGGCCGGATCGGCGCGGTGGCTGGCGATCTGTGCGACGCGGAGAGCATGCTGGCATTGAAGGACCTTATGGGGTCGCTCGGGTCGGCCAATCTCGACTGCCGGCAGGACGGTGCCGCGCTCGATGCGTCGCGGCGGGAGTTCTACCTGTTCAACTCGGGGATCGCCGGCATCGAGGAGGCGGACGCGATCTTGCTGGTCGGCAGCAATCCGCGCCGCGAATCGCCGGTGCTGAACGCACGCATCCGCAAGCGCTGGTTGGCCGGGGGATGCCGGATCGGGAGCGTCGGAGCGTTGCCTGGCGCGATCTACGACTTTTCCCAGGTGGGGGAGGGGCCGCAGGCGCTCGCCGACCTCGGCGATTTCAGACAGGTTCTCACCGACGCGAAGCGGCCGATGATCATCGTCGGCCAAGCTGCGCTGGCGCGGGCGGACGGCGCCGCGGTGCTGGCCTCCGCGTGGTCGTTGGCCGCCTCGGTCGGGGCGATCGGGCATGACTGGCACGGCTTCAACGTGCTGCACACGGCCGCGGGGCGCGTCGGCGCGCTCGACCTCGGCTTCGTGCCGGGACCCGGCGGCAAGAGCCTCGCGCAGATGCTCGATGGTGGCGTCGACCTGCTCTGGCTGCTCGGCGCCGACGAGTTCGACACCGCCCGGATCGGTCGCGAGACGTTCGTGGTCTATCAGGGCCATCACGGCGACCGCGGCGCCGCCCGGGCCGACGTGATCCTGCCCGGCGCCGCCTACACCGAGAAGAACGGCACTTGGGTCAACACGGAAGGGCGGGTTCAGCGCGGCTTCCTGTCGGTGCAGCCGCCGGGCGAGGCGCGCGAGGATTGGTCGATCCTGCGCGCGTTCAGCGCCGTCATCGGCAAGCCGTTGCCCTATGACACGCTCGACGCCTTGCGTGTCCGGCTCGAGACGCTGAGCCCGGTGTTCCGCTGGTCGTTCTCGCGGACCATCGGTGACGACACCTCTGGTCCGGCCGGGTCTGGAGAGGTGAGCGCCGAACCGTTCGCGCCGGCGATCGCCGACTACTACCTCACCAACCCGATCGCGCGGGCCAGCGCCGTGATGGCCGAGTGCAGCAAGCTGTTCTCCGCGCCGGCCACCCAGCAGGCCGCCGAGTGATGCTGTCGTTCTGGGACACCGGCCTGGGCATCCTGATCCTGACGGTGTTGAAGACGCTGGCCATCCTCGTGCCGGTGCTGATATCGGTCGCGTATCTCACGCTGGCCGAGCGCAAGGTGATGGCCGCGATGCAGATGCGCGTGGGGCCGAACGTGGTGGGGCCGTTCGGGCTGATGCAGCCGTTTGCCGACGCGCTGAAGATGCTGATGAAGGAGACGATCATCCCGACCGGGGCGAATCGTATTCTGTTCATCGTCGCGCCGTTGCTGACCATGACGCTGGCGATGATCGCCTGGGCGGTGATCCCGGTGAACGAAGGCTGGGCGATCGCCGACATCAACGTGGGCGTGCTATACCTGTTCGCGATCAGCAGCTTGGGCGTCTACGGCATCGTCATCGCCGGCTGGGCGAGCAACTCGAAATACGCGTTCCTCGGCGCATTGCGCTCGGCGGCGCAGATGGTCAGCTACGAAGTCAGCATGGGCTTCGTGATGGTGACGGTGCTGTTGTGCGCCGGGTCGCTGAACCTGACCGACATCGTGCTGGCGCAGCAACGGGTGTGGTTCTTGATCCCGCTATTCCCGATGTTCGTGGTGTTCTTCATCTCGATCCTGGCCGAGACCAATCGGGCGCCGTTCGACCTGCCCGAGGGCGAGAGCGAGATCGTCGGCGGCTTCCACGTCGAGTATGGCGCGATGACGTTCGGGCTGTTCTTCCTCGGCGAATACGCGAACATGATCCTGATGTCGGCCATGACCGCCATCCTGTTCCTCGGCGGCTGGCTGAGCCCGATCCCGTTCGCGCCGTTCACCTGGGTGCCCGGGCCGATCTGGTTCATCCTCAAGATCTGCCTCGTGCTGTTCATGTTCATCTGGGTGCGGGCGACGTTCCCGCGCTTCCGCTACGACCAGTTGATGCGGCTGGGCTGGAAAGTGTTCCTGCCGTTGTCGCTGGGGTGGCTCATCCTCACGGCGGGCGTGCTGCTCGCCTTCGGCTGGCTCCCGGGCCAGCAAGGAGTTTAACCATGGCGAGCATCGACCGCGCCGCACGAAGCCTGCTGCTGAGCGAATTGCTCGGCGGCATGTGGCTGACGCTGAAGTATTTCTTCCGTCGCAAGGCCACCATCAACTACCCGTTCGAGCGCACCCCGCTGAGCCCCCGCTTTCGCGGCGAGCACGCGTTGCGGCGCTACCCGAATGGCGAGGAACGCTGCATCGCCTGCAAATTGTGCGAGGCGGTGTGCCCGGCCAACTGCATCTACATCGAGGCCGAGCCGCGCGATGACGGCTCGCGCCGCACCACGCGCTACGACATCGACATGACCAAATGCATCTATTGCGGCCTGTGCGAAGAGGCCTGCCCGGTCGACGCGATCGTCGAGGGGCCGAACCTCGAATTCGCCACCGAGACCCGGTCGGAGCTGATGTACAACAAGGAAAAGCTGCTCGCGAACGGCGACCAGTGGGAGTTGGTCCTGGCCAAGCGCCTCGAACTGGACGCGCCGTATCGATGATCACGACGCTCGCCTTCTACCTGTTCGCGGCGATCCTGCTGGGCTCGGCCGCCACCGTCGTGACTGCGCGCAACCCGGTGCATTCGGTGTTGTTCCTGATCCTCGCCTTCTTCAACGCGGCGGCGCTGTTCCTGATTGCCGGGGCCGAGTTCCTGGCGATGATCCTGGTTATCGTCTACGTCGGCGCCGTCGCGGTGTTGTTCCTGTTCGTCGTCATGATGCTCGACGTGAACTTCTCCGAGTTGCGGGCCGGGTTCCAGCGCTATGCGCCCGTCGGGGCCACGATCGGGGCGATCCTGTTCGGCGAGTTGGCCCTGGTGCTGGGCGGCTGGCGCTTCGCGCCCGAAGCTGGCGCGATCCGGATGTCGTCGGCCCCCGGCGAGATCGACAACACCCGTGCGCTCGGCCGGCTGATCTACACGGATTACGTGTTCCTGTTCCAAGCGGCTGGACTGATCCTGATGGTTGCGATGATCGGCGCCATCGTGCTGACCCATCGCGACCGCGGCACGACCCGGCGCCAGAGTATCGCCAAGCAGAACGCCCGCGCGGTGGCCGACACGCTCGAGATCGTCGCCGTCGCGTCGCGCACCGGCGTCACCAGCTTCTTGCGGCCGAAGCCGGACTCCGAACTGGTGGGCGCTGCCAACCGGTCCCACGACCATGGCGTCGGTAAGCCCGGCCCCGGAGAGCATGGATGATCGGCGTCGGCCACTACCTCGCCGTCGGCGCGGTGCTGCTGGTCCTGGGGATCTTCGGCATCTTCCTGAACCGCAAGAACGTCATCGTCATCATGATGTCGATCGAGCTCATGCTGCTCGCGGTCAACATCAACCTGGTCGGCTTCAGCTCGGCGCTGGGCGATCTGGCCGGGCAGGTGTTCGCGCTGTTCGTGCTGACCGTGGCGGCCGCGGAGGCGGCGATCGGGTTGGCCATCGTGGTGGTGTATTTCCGCAACCGCGGATCGATCCAGGTCGAAGACATCAACATGATGCGGGGCTGAGATGGTCTCGAACGTCGTCACCTCCGAGCCCGCAACCGTCGTCATCCCCGGGCTCGACCCGGGGATCTTCCGCAAGAACGCCGCGTCCGCCCGCGCCGTGGATCCCCGGATCAGGTCCGGGGATGACGCTCTTTTAGATAAGGCCCGGTCGTAATGATTTACGCCGTCGCGGTTTTCGCCCCATTGCTGGGCTCGCTGGTGGCCGGGTTGCTCGGCCGTCAAATCGGGGATCGGCCGAGCCAGGCCATCACCATCATCTGCATGGTCGTGGCCGCCATCTGCGGCACGCTGAGCTTCCTGCCGATGCTGCAGGGCACGGCCACGCCCGGCCAACTCTCGCTCGGGACCTGGTTCGACGTCGAGGGCTTCCATGCCGAGTGGACGCTGCGCTACGACACGCTCTCGGCGCTGATGGTCGCGATGGTGACGTTCATCGCCACGCTGATCCATATCTACAGCGTCGGCTACATGAGCCACGACGCGACGATCCCGCGGTTCTTCAGCTATCTCAGCCTGTTCACCTTCGCCATGCTGATGCTGGTGACGGCGAACAACCTGCTGCAGCTATTTTTCGGCTGGGAGGGCGTCGGGCTCGCGAGCTACCTGCTGATCGGCTACTGGTATGACCGGCCGAGCGCCTGCCGCGCGGCGATGAAGGCGTTCATCGTCAACCGGGTCGGCGATCTGTTCTTTGCCGTCGGCATCGCGCTGGTCTTCCTGACCTTCGGCACGATCGAGTTCCCGGACATCTTCGCCGCGATCCCGGAGCATGTGAACGACAGCTATCATTTCCTGGGCAGCGACTTCCGCGCCTTCGAGGTCATCGGCGTGCTGCTATTCCTCGGCGCGATGGGCAAGTCGGCGCAGATCGGGCTGCACACCTGGTTGCCGGACGCGATGGAGGGGCCGACGCCGGTCTCGGCGTTGATCCATGCGGCGACCATGGTGACGGCCGGCGTGTTCCTGGTCGCGCGCATGTCGCCGGTGCTGCAATTCGCGCCGGACGCGAGCGCGTTCATCACCTTCATCGGCGCCACGACGGCGCTGTTCGCGGCGACGATCGGCTGCGTGCAGAACGACATCAAGCGCATCATCGCCTACTCGACCTGCTCGCAGCTCGGCTACATGTTCATCGCCGCCGGCGTCGGCGCCTATCAGGTGTCGATCTTCCACTTGTTCACCCACGCGTTCTTCAAGGCGCTGCTGTTCCTGTCGGCCGGGTCGGTGATCCACGCGATGTCGGACGAGCAGGATATCCGCAACATGGGTGGACTGTGGCGCAAGATCCCGATCACCTGCGCGGTGATGTGGATCGGCAGCTTGGCGCTGGCCGGGATCCCGATCTTCGCCGGCTACTACTCCAAGGACGCGATCTTGGAGGCGGCCTGGGCCTCGCACGGCGCGTTCTCGAAATACGGCTATTTCTGCGGCGCCGTCGCGGCGTTCCTGACGGCATTCTACTCCTGGCGGCTGCTGATCCTGACCTTCAACGGCACGTCGCGGGCCGATCCTCACGTGCAGGAGCACGTGCATGAGAGCCCCTGGGTGATGTTGGGCCCGCTCGTGGTGCTGGCGGCCGGCGCGGTGCTGACCGGTATCGTGTTCGCGCCGTATTTCATCGGCGAGGGCTGGACCGAGTTCTGGGCCGGCGCCGTGTTCAACGCGCCGACCAACCCCGTCATGCACGACATGGAGCATGTGCCGACCCTTGTCGCGTTGCTGCCGACGATCCTCGGCGTGCTCGGGATCGGGTTGGCTTATGTCATGTATGTGTTCGTCCCGAGCCTGCCGGCAAAGGTCGCCGATGCGGTGCCGGCGGTGTACCGCTTCGTGCTGAACAAGTGGTATTTCGACGAGCTCTACGACCGCATCTTCGTGCAACCGGCCATCTGGCTGGCGCGCACGCTGTGGCAGGTTGGTGACGCCACCATCATCGACGGCGTGCCGAACGGTCTCGCCGCCATGACGGTCGACGGATCGCGCCAGGTTGTCCGGATCCAGACCGGGTCGATCGCGGTCTATGCGTTCACCATGCTGATCGGCCTCGTCGTGCTGGTCAGCGTCTATCTCGTGTTCCGCTGGTGACCCCGATATGAACGCCGCCGGCTTTCCCATCCTCTCGCTACTGACCTGGCTGCCGCTCGTCGGCGTCGTCTTCATCATGACCGTGCGCGGCACAGAGGAAGTCGTCGCCCGGAACGCCCGCTTTGCCGCGCTGTGGACGAGCCTGATCATCTTCCTGCTATCGCTCAAGCTGTGGTTCGGCTTCGACACCGCCGAGCCCGGCTTCCAGTTCCAGGAGCACTTCACCTGGCTGCCGGATTTCGGCGTCGACTACCGTATGGGCGTGGACGGCATCTCGGTGCTGTTCGTGCTGCTGTCGACCGCGCTGACGCCGATCTGCATTCTCGCGAGCTGGGAGAGTGTCCAGACCCGGGTACGCGAGTACATGATCGCGTTCCTGGTGCTCGAGACGATGATGGTGGGCATGTTCAGCGCCCAGGACTTCATCATCTTCTACATGTTCTTCGAGGGCGTGCTGATCCCGATGTTCCTGATCATCGGGGTCTGGGGCGGCACGCGCCGGGTCTATGCGAGCTTCAAGTTCTTCCTCTACACGCTGCTCGGCTCGATCCTGATGCTGCTGGCGCTGCTGGCGGTCTGGTTCGCGGCGGGGACCACCGACATCGCGGTGCTGATGACCGCGCAGTTCCCGGCCCGGATGCAGTTCTGGCTGTTCCTCGCCTTCCTCGCCTCGTTTGCGGTCAAGGTGCCGATGTGGCCGGTGCATACCTGGTTGCCGGATGCGCACGTGGAGGCGCCGACCGCCGGCTCCGTCATCCTCGCGGGCGTGCTGCTGAAGATGGGCGCCTACGGCTTCCTGCGCTTCTCGCTGCCGATGCTGCCGCAGGCGTCGGCGCAGTTCGCGCCGCTGATGTTCGCGCTCGGCGTCATCGCGGTGATCTACACGTCGCTGGTCGCGCTCGCGCAGACCGACATGAAGAAGCTGATCGCCTATTCGTCGGTCGCGCATATGGGCGTCGTGGTAATCGGCATCTTCACCTTCAACGCGCAGGGGATCGAGGGCGCGCTGTTCCAGATGCTGTCGCATGGCGTCGTCTCGGCGGCGCTGTTCCTCTGCGTGGGCGTCGTCTACGACCGGATGCATACGCGCGAGATCGCCCGCTATGGCGGCCTGGCGCAGCGGATGCCGGCCTATGCCGTGGTGTTCATGCTGTTCACCATGGCGACCATCGGCCTGCCGGGGACGGCCGGGTTCGTCGGCGAGTTCCTGGTGCTGGTCGGCGCCTTCCAGGTCAATTTCTGGCTGTCGCTGCTGGGCAGCATGGGGATGATCCTCGGCGCCGGCTACTCGCTGTATCTCTACCGCCGGGTCATCTTCGGCTCGCTGACCCGCGACGATCTGCGCGGCATGCTCGACCTGTCGCCGCGCGAGATCGCCATCTTCGCGCCGCTCGTGCTGCTGACGCTGTGGATGGGCATCTACCCGAGCAGCTTCACCAGCTTCTTCGACGCCTCCGTGCACGCCATGGTCGAGCAGCATGCCGCGGCCATCAACGCCCATAGCTTCGCGAGTGCCGCACCATGAATTGGGCCATCGCCCTGCCCGAGATCGTGCTCGCCGTGAGCGCGATGGGCATCCTGATCTTCGGTGTCCTGCAGAAAAAGGACGCCGCGTTCCCGTGCACCATGCTGGCCGTCGGCGCGCTCGTGCTGACCGGCGCGCTCGTGCTGTCGGGGCTGGCGGGGGTCGGCTATCGCGGGCTGTTCGTGGTCGATCCGTTCGCCGATTTCATGAAGCTGCTGGTGCTGATCGGCGCCGGGCTGAGCGTCGTGCTGGCGCTGGACTACAACGTGCAGGAAGGCATCAGTAAGTTCGAGTTCCCGGTGCTGATCCTACTGTCGACCGTCGGCATGATGATCATGTGCAGCACGGCCAACATGATGACGCTGTATCTCGGGCTCGAGCTGCAATCTCTGGCGCTCTATGTGCTGTGCGCGTTCAACCGCGACGACATGCGGTCGTCGGAATCCGGGCTGAAGTTCTTCATCCTCGGCGCGCTGGCCTCCGGATTGCTGCTGTATGGCATCTCGCTGGCCTATGGCTTCGCCGGCACGATGGATTTCGGCGAGCTCGGCCGTGCCCTGGCGCAGCCCGGCGCTGCCTCGCCCGGGTTGATCGTGGGCGTGGTGTTCATCATCGCGGGCCTGTCCTTCAAGCTCTCCGCGGTGCCGTTCCATATGTGGACGCCGGACGTCTACGAAGGCGCGCCGACGCCGGTGACGGCGTTCATGAGCACGGCGCCGAAGGTAGCCGCCATCGCGCTGCTGCTGCGGGCGCTGGAAGTGCCGTTCCACCCGATCTTCGCGCAATGGTCCGGACTGATCGTGCTCGTCTCGATCGCGTCCATGCTGCTGGGCTCGCTCGCCGCGATCGGCCAGAAGAACATCAAGCGGCTGATGGCGTATTCCAGCATCGGCCATATCGGCTACGCCCTGGTCGGCCTCGCGCCCGGGACGCAGGAAGGCATCCGCGGCGTGATGATCTACATGGTGACCTACGTGTTCATGAGCGCCGGCGTGTTCGCCGTAGTGATCGCCATGCGCCGCCGCGGCCGCTCGCTGGAGCAGATCAGCGACCTCTCCGGGCTCAGCACCACCGACCCGGGCCTCGCTGCGATCATGACCATCTTCATGTTCAGCATGGCCGGGATCCCGCCGTTCTCCGGCTTCTTCGGCAAGCTGTACGTGTTCCGCGCGGCGGTCGATTCGGGGTTCTGGACGCTGGCCGTGATCGGCGTGCTGACGAGCGTCATCGGCGCCTTCTATTACCTGCGCATCATCAAGATCATGTATTTCGATGCCGCCGAGCCCGCCTTCGACCCGCGGACGGCCTCGCTGACCTTTGTCGGCGCGGTGGGAGCGTTGTTCACGACGTTCTTCTTCGTCATCCCCGCCCCCGTCGTCGGCGCTGCGCAGAGTGCCGCACGTCTCTTGTTTGGCTAAGCGCCGATGCTGCTCGCCGTCGATGCCGGAAACACCAACATCGTCTTCGCCGTGCATGACGGCGAGCGGTGGCGCGGTAGCTGGCGCATCGCGACCGAGCCGCAGCGCACGTCGGACGAATACGCGGTGTGGCTGCTGACGCTGTTCAACCTCAGCGGCATCAAGCCGGCGGAGATCGACCGGACCGTCATCGGCACCGTCGTTCCCGCCGCGCTGTATCACCTGCGGCGCCTGTGCCGCGATTACTTCGAGGCGGAGCCGCTGATCGCGCGCTCCGACCTGGATTGGGGCTTCGACATCCGCCTCGACAACCCGGCCGAAGTCGGCGCCGACCGGCTGCTGAATGCGCTGGCCGCGCATCGGGCTTATGGGGGCCCGCTGATCGTGGTGGATTTCGGCACCGCGACGACGTTCGATGTCGTCGAAGCGGACGGTGCGTATCTGGGCGGCGTGATCGCACCGGGGATCAACCTTTCGCTGGAAGCGCTGCACAAGGCGGCGGCCCGGCTGCCGCGCATCGGCATCGGCCGGCCGCAGGCCGTGATCGGCCGCTCGACGGTGCCGGCCATGCAGTCTGGCATCTACTGGGGCTATGTCGGGATGATCGAGGGCCTCGTGGCCCGGATCCAGGCGGAATACGAAGGCCCCTTGAAAGTGATCGCGACGGGAGGATTGGCGCCGTTGCTGGCGGAAGGCACCACCGTCATCGGTGTGATCGCGCCGCAACTGACCCTGGATGGACTTCGCTTGTTGGCGGACCGCAACCCCGTCCCCACATTAGGCCGCGATAGAGCGCGAGCGTTAGAAAGCGACTGAATGGACGCGGTAAGCGGTAGCTTGGCCTTCCTGCCTTTGGGCGGGACGGGCGAGATTGGAATGAACCTGAATTTGTACCGATGCGACGGCAAATGGCTTGCCGTCGATTGTGGCATCGGCTTCGGCGGGAGTGAGAACCCCGAAGTAGAAATCATGATGCCCGACCCGGCCTACCTGGCTGAGCGGAAAGACAAGCTGGTCGGCTTGGTGATCACGCACGCGCATGAGGACCATGTCGGTGCGGTCGCGCATCTGTGGCGGCAGCTGCGCTGCCCGATCTATGCGACGCCGTTCGCCACGGCGGTGTTGCGGCGCAAGCTGGGCGAGGCCGGCATCCTCAACGAGGTGCGGATCCACACGATCCCGTCCGGCGGCAGCTTCGAGCTGGCGCCGTTCTCGCTGCAGTTCCTGCCGGTGTCGCACTCCATCCCCGAGGCGCAGGCGCTGGTGATCCGCACGCCGCACGGCACCATTCTGCATACGGGCGACTTCAAGCTCGATCCTGAACCGCTGATCGGCAAGCCGACCGACGAGGCCGCATTTGCCCGGTTGGGCGAAGAAGGCGTGCTGGCCATGGTGTGCGACAGCACCAACGCGATGGTCGACGGCACGTCCGGCTCGGAAGCCGAGGTGCGGGAGAGCTTGCGCGACCTGATCGCCTCGCTGGATGGCCGGATCGCGGTCACGTGCTTCGCCAGCAACGTCGCCCGCGTCGAGAGCATCGCGCTGGCGGCGCAGGCGGCCGGGCGCCGGGTCGCGCTGGTGGGTCGTTCGCTGCGCAACCTGGAGGCGGCGGCGCGCGAGTGCGGCTATCTGCAGAGCGTCGCGCCGTTCCTGTCGGAGGACGCGGCGAATAATTGTGACGATGACGAAGTGCTGTTGATCGTCACCGGCAGCCAGGGCGAACCGCGTAGCGCCTTGTCGCGGATCGCGGCCGATACGCACCAGAACATCGCGCTCGGCGAGGGCGACACCGTGATCTACAGCTCGCGGATGATCCCCGGCAACGAGCGGGCGGTGATCACGGTGCAGGATGGCCTGGTGCGCCGCGGCGTCCGCGTCATCACCGATGACGACCACCCGGTGCACGTCTCGGGACATCCGGCACGCGAGGAGTTGCGGACGCTGTACCGGCTGGTGCGGCCGAAATATGCGGTGCCGACCCATGGTGAGTGGCGCCACTTGTCAGCCCATGCCGATCTGGCGCGGGCCTGTGGCGCGTCGCCGATCATGCTCGAGGATGGTGACGTGCTCGAGCTCGCGCCAGGCAAGCCGGAGGTGAGCGATAGCGCGCCGGTCGGACGCCTGGTGCTCGACGGCAACCGCGTGGTGCCGCTCGATGGCGGCGTTCTGTCGGCCCGGCGGCGGATGCTGTTCAACGGGGTCGTGCTCGGCAGCATCGCCGTCGATCAACAGGGCAAGCTGCTCGGCGTGGCCCGGGTGAGTGCGCCTGGCTTGCTGGAGCAGGACGACCCGGAGACGACGCGGATCGCCGCCGAGTTCGGCCGTGCGATCAACGACCTGCCGTCGGGGCTGCGCGGCGATGACGCGGCGCTCACCGACGCGGCGCGGGCGGCGCTGCGGCGGGCCCTGGGCCGGCGGCTGCAGAAGCGGCCGATGGTGGACGTCCATCTCCTGCGTGTCTGATGGACTGGTTCACCGCCTTCGTCGTGTTCATGCTGGTCTGGTGGACCCTGCTGTTCGCCGTCCTGCCGCTCTGGACGCGGCCGCGTCCGGAGGCTGACGAAACCACCGGGTGGCGCGGCGTGCCGGAGCGGCCGCTGATGCTGCGCAAGCTGTTGGTCACCACGCTGATCTCGATCGTCGTCTGGGGCGCGATCATGCTGGTGATCCAGAGCCCGTATCTCTCGTTCCGGACGTCGTTCTGACCAAGTGCGAAGCAGGAGCCCGGCCGCTGCCTCAATGCTAGGCACTCCTGGTCCAGGCGGCCGATTTTCTTGTTTGTAAGGCCAGGAAAAGTTTGGACAGCTCCACCAAACCTCAGCCACCATAACACATCAGAACAGGGCTTGGCCCGGTTCCGATGCGTAGATGGCGTTTCCTCCCTAAACTTGGCCCGGTGCGCCTTGGCGCTCGGGCCTTTCTTTTTGTTATCCTGCAAGCGCATGTCTGTCACTCTTTATTCCGTTATCACGCTTGATTTTGGGACAGATTCGTTTGTGCGGCGCAGCATTGAACCGTTGCTTCAAGTATAGCGGCGAGCGGCTCTTTTCCAGGAGCACTCAACTTGGTGTAGAGCACCTCCGCCCGGCGGAGACGCGGGGCGAACCGCCGCCCGAAGGACACCAATGCGCCTCTCCCACTCGCTGATCCCAACCCTGAAAGAGAACCCGGCCGAAGCGCAGATCGCGTCGCATCGGCTGATGCTGCGCGCCGGGCTGGTCCGGCAGACGTCGGCGGGGATCTACGCCTGGCTGCCGGCTGGCTGGCGGGTGCTGCAGCGGATCGCCCAGATCGTCCGCGAGGAGCAGGATCGCATCGGCGCCCAGGAATTGCTGATGCCGACGATCCAATCGGCCGATATGTGGCGGCAGGCTGGACGATACGATGCGTACGGCCCGGAGATGCTGCGCATCAAGGATCGGCAGGAGCGCGACCTGATCTACGGCCCAACGAACGAGTTGCAGATCGCAGATCTGATGCGGCAATCCGTGTATAGCTACCGCTCGCTGCCGCAGATGCTGTATCACATCCAGTGGAAGTTCCGTGACGAGGTGCGTCCCCGGTTCGGCGTGATGCGTGGGCGCGAGTTCCTGATGAAGGACGCCTATAGCTTCGACCTTGATCGCGAAGGTGCCGTGGTCAGCTATCGTAAGATGCTGCTATCCTATTTGCGGATCTACAAACGGCTGGGCGTGCAGGCCGTACCGATGGCGGCAGATACCGGTCCCATCGGTGGTGACTTAAGTCATGAGTTCCACATCCTGGCGCCGACCGGGGAGAGCCAGGTCTTTTACGACGCGGCCGTCGAGCAGATCAGCATCGGCACAGACGACGTGGATCACACAGATCCCAAGCAGCTACAGGCGCTGTTCGAGGCCGTCACCACGCCCTATGCAGCGACCGACGAGAAGCACGACCCGGTGGCCTGGAACCGCGTGCCAAAGGAGCGGCAGCGCGAGGGGCGGGGCATTGAGGTCGGCCAGATATTCAACTTCGGTACGCTGTATAGCGGGCTGGTCGGGCTGGAGGTTGCCGGTCCCGATGGTAAGACGATCCAGCCGAATATGGGCAGCTACGGCGTCGGCGTGTCCCGCCTGGTCGGCGCGGTGATCGAGGCATCGCACGACGAGGCCGGGATCATCTGGCCGGACAGCATCGCGCCGTTCCGGGCCGTGATCCTCAACCTCAAGCAGGGCGACGCCACCTGCGACGCGCTGTGCGAGCAGGCCTATGCGCATTTCGGCGGGAACGCGCTCTATGACGACCGGGCCGAGCGGGCCGGGCCGAAATTCGCCGATGCCGACCTGATGGGTCATCCGTGGCAGATCATCGTCGGACCCCGCGGGGCGGCGAACGGGACGGTGGAGCTGAAGCGCCGCGCCACGGGCGCGCGCGAGGAATTGTCGCTCGAAGCGGCGCTGGCCAAGATCGCCTGATGTTCGGACCTTTCGAGCGTGCCGTCGCCGGGCGCTATCTGCGCGCCCGGCGGGGCGAGCGCTTCGTGTCCGTCATCGCCGGGTTCAGCCTGGTGGGGATCGCGCTCGGCGTCGCCACGCTGATCATCGTGATGTCGGTCATGGGCGGCTTCCAGACCGACCTGCTCAACCGCATTCTGGGCTTCAACGGGCATCTCGGCGTGTATTCGACCGCCGGCCGCCTGCAGGATTACGACGCGGATGCGGCCAAGATCCGCTCGGTGCCGGGGGTGGTCTCGGCCGTGCCGGTGATCGACGGCCAGGTGTTGCTGAGCGGGCCGCGCGGGCAGTCCTCGGGTGGGCTGGTGCGCGGGATCGAGCCGAAGCAGTTCGGCGAGATGAATGGGGTGACGATCCCGGCCGGGTCGCTGGCCGACTTCCAGGGGGAGGACGCGATCGCCATCGGCACCGGGCTGGCGGGCAAGTTCGGGCTGGGCGTCGGGGACGAGTTGACGCTCGTGTCGCCGCAGGGGGCGGCGACGGCGTTCGGCACCATCCCCCGCGTGCGCGCCTACAAGATCGTGGCGGTCTTCTCCGTGGGCATGAACGAATACGACACGGCCTATGTGTTCCTGCCGCTGCAGGCGGCGCAGATCTTCTTCCAGTCGCCCGGCGCGGTATCGCAGATCGAGGTGCGGGTGGACGATCCGGACCGGGTGCGCCAGATCGGGCGGGAGATCGGGACGGTGCTGGCAGGATTGCCGCTGCGGATCGTCGATTGGCAGCAGAACAACAACAGTTTCTTCGCGGCCGTGAAGGTCGAGCAGAACGTGATGTTCTTGATCCTGACGCTTATCATTCTGGTCGCGGCGTTCAACGTTATTTCGTCGCTGATCATGATGGTGAAGGACAAGACGCGGGACATTGCCGTGCTGCGGACGATCGGGGCCGGGCGCGGGGCGATCTTGCGGATCTTCCTGATGTGCGGCGCGTCGGTGGGGGTGACGGGGACGGTCGTGGGCGTGGTGATCGGGGTGCTGTTTTGCCTCAACATCCAGTCCATCCAGGGCTGGGTCGAGGCGGTGACCGGGGCGCGGGTGTTCAACCCGGAGGTCTATTACCTGACGCATCTGCCGGCCCGGCTGAACCCGGCGGAGGTGATGCAGGTGGTGGTCATGGCGCTGGCGCTCTCGCTGTTGGCGACGATCTATCCGAGCTGGCGCGCGGCGCGGACCGACCCGGTCGAGGCGCTACGGCATGAGTAGCCCGCTGCGCCTGGACGGCGTTGGTCGTTCGTATCGGAGCGGCGAGACGGACCTGCATGTGTTGCAGGGGGCCGAACTGACGCTGCATGCCGGCGAGATCGTCGCTCTGGTGGCGCCGTCTGGTACCGGCAAGAGCACGCTGCTGCATTTGGCCGGGCTGCTGGAGCGGCCCGATACCGGGGCGGTACTGGTGGATGGGCGCGATGCCGGCCGGTTGCCGGATGGGGAGCGCACGGCGATCCGGCGGGACCGGATCGGGTTCGTCTATCAGTCGCATCAGTTGCTGGCGGAGTTCACTGCGCTGGAGAATGTCGTATTGCCGCAGATGGTGGCGGGGAAGTCGAAGCAGCAGGCGCGGGAACGGGCGGCGGCGTTGCTGACGCAATTCGGCCTCGGCGATCGACTGAGCCATCTTCCGGGCAAGCTTTCCGGGGGTGAGAAGCAGCGCGTTGCCATCGCGCGTGCGCTGGCCAACGCGCCGGGCGTGCTGCTCGCCGACGAGCCGACCGGCAATCTCGACGTCGGGACTAGCGATGTGGTGTTCGAGGAGTTGCTGCATGTGGTGCGGGCGCAGGGGGTTGCGGCGCTGATCGCGACGCACAACCCGGTATTGGCGGCGCGGATGGACCGCCGGGTCACGCTGCACGAGGGGCGGGTGGTGGAGGCTTGAGCTGTTGGCAGGTTTGTCGCGGCTCAGGGGGTGACGGCCGATCGTAGGATCTCGTCAGCACGTGCTGGGCGGAAATCCTGCTCGCCGGGATGGCGGATCAGAACGCTCAACCTGCCGGCGCCTCTCTCCTGTTGGTCGGCCCAACAGCCAAAGGCTGCAGCAATCGGGTAGAGCCCGGGCTGCAGGGCGAAGGACACCGGCTCGAAGTTCCGCGTGGCGGGGCCCAACAGGTCAAGCTCGAGATTGCTCACCACACGCTGATTGTCGAATACGAGCCGCTGCAGGCATGTCAAACGCTCCGTGTCGGCGCGCTGCAGTCGGAGCGTCAGGGCGTAAATCCCTGCGGTATGAATGACCAAAGTAGCCATGCCGACACCCACGAACCGCCCGATGGCTGGGCCGGCCTTCATGATCGGCTGGAGGTCGAGGCTGGGTTCGTCGAGAACAAGAGGCGCCAGCCGCTTGGGCAAGACGTTGGCGTCCATCGCCGCGCCAATCTCAACCGGCTGGATGCCGCCTCGCCAACCGGCGACAAGACCGGCAGGCAGGCCGGAGGCCGGCAGCTCCATTCCTGGCGCGATTGCACGCGGGGCGTCGGTGCTGACGGCAGTGCGTGGGCCGGATGGTGCGGCCCAGGGCGGCAAAGGCGCTGTGGCGGGACGCGGCGGCGACGAAGCATGTACGCCTAGCCAGAGGAGCGCCGCGAGTATTGCCGCGAGCAGTGGTGGCGGGCCAAGCACCACGGCAGCGCGATAGGTTCCGTCACGCTGCCAGAGCCGACGGTGCACGAAGGCGAGCTTGGCGAGAAACAGCTTCATACCGATCGAGCGATGGCGGCCTCGATGTCGAGCTCTGTCAGTGTCGACAGATCGGTCGTTCCCGTCGAAAGCAGCGGGGCGAGGCGCCGGGCTTGCGCCTCACGCGCACGTTCGAGCAGCGTGCGGGCGGTGCGGGCGTTCCCGAAATCCGGGCGCGATTGCGCTCTGGTGAAATATCCCTGCAGTGCCGCGTCGCACTGGGCTTCCAGCTGCATGTTCTCCACTGCCGCGAGAGCGTGGATGATCCGCACCAGTTCCTCGGGCGAGTAAGGCTGGAAGACGATCGTCTTGGCGAAGCGTGATGGCAGCCCCGGATTGCTTTCGAGGAAGTGCCGCATTTGCTCAGGATAGCCGGCGACGATGAGGACCAAGCGATCGCGCCGGTCTTCCATCTCCTTCAGTAAGGTATCGATCGCTTCCCGCCCGAAATCGGTCGGTCCCCCCGAGGCGAGCGTGTAGGCCTCATCGATGAACAGCACACCGTCGAGCGCTTCGCCGATGCGCTCGCGCGTCTTGAGCGCGGTCTGTCCAACGTAACCAGCAACCAGACCGGCGCGATCGGTTTCAACCAGATGACCGCGTTCCAACACACCCAGGTCGCGCAAGATCGCCCCGTACAGCCGAGCCACCACGGTCTTACCGACGCCCGGTGGCCCAGCGAAAACCATGTGCAGGGACAGCGGTGCCACCGCCAATCCGGCAGCGCGCCGAGCCGTTTCGACCTGGAGCCGCTCGACCAGGGTAGCGATCTCGGCCTTGACTTGGTCGAGCCCGGTCATGCGTTGTAGGGTTGCCATGGGATCATCGGCCGGGTCACTTCGCTGTGGCACGATCCGGAGGGCGTGAGGCACCGTTCCAGCGACTTGCGGCCATAGTCGGAACACCTGGACGACGACATATGCGCTTGCCGTCAGCATCAAGCCAAGGGCCGCGGCGAGGCCCGACCAGGATGGCAGTACGGGGCTGATCTTGAAGGCGGACAAGCCGGCGAGCACTGTCATGGCCAGCATGCACAGCCCCACGACGGGAGACGGCCCGAGCTGCTGGCGCAGCCACGTCATCGCTCCGCTCATGGCTTGGTGCAGTTCGCGACCGGGTGCCAGGTGACTGCGTGCGTGGCGGTGGCAGTGTTGACGGGGAGGTGCCAGGCCGGGCTCAGCGCCACGGCCAGATCGTCATCGAGACCAAGCAGGGTCAGCGTGCCGTGCCCACCCTCGTACGGCGCGGGATACGGAATGGCAACGCGAACGGGCGTTTTGGTCACGACGAAAGGGGGAGAGTAGTAGGTGCCCGAGCGGAGCCGTACCGGTTGTGTGGCGTCATCGCTCGGTCGCGATAGGGCCACCCAGGCGAGCCTGGCGCCGCAATCGCGGTCGCCCTTCTGCAAGCGCGCGACCGCGGAGGCTGATAGGTTCATCGTGGACAACGCGCCCGCAAGGTCGTCTTGCGCGACCTCGGCCATCTCGCTGGCCATGCTGCCGGTCTCGAGTTGAGCCGTACGCTCGGCCGCGAGTTGCGGCAGCAGCCAGAACCAGCACGCCACAACAGACAGTGCCGCCGCTACTGCGGCTGCCCACGCACCCGGCCAGGAAGCGGCCTTCGTTCCGTCCGCCGTGCGGCGAGCTTCTTGAACCACGTGCTGTTTGCTAGTCATGACGAGAGAGGTTGATGTACCAGATCGACATCGAGCGGCGTAGGTGAAAGTTGCGGCTGAC
>CAZZVQ010000069.1:0-3077 GCA_964657565.1 uncultured Acetobacteraceae bacterium | reverse complement strand
CACTCGGCCTACTCGCTCAGCGAGGGGGCGATCAAGCCGGATAAGATCGCGGCGCTGGCGCTGGCGGATCGGCAGCCGGCGGTGGCGATTGCGGATAGCGGCAATCTGTTCGGGGCGCTCGAGTTCAGCCAGGCCTGCGTCGGGAAGGGCATCCAGCCGATCATCGGGTGTCAGATCAGTCTCACTCGCGCGGACAAGGCCGGGTTGCCGGCGGATCCGATCGTGTTGCTGGCGCAGGATGAGGTCGGACTGGGCAATTTGCGGGCGCTCTCGTCGATCGGCTTCATCGAGTCGGATCCGGCGGCGCCACAGATTGGGCTCGAGCGGTTGCTGGCGCATTCGGCCGGGCTGATCCTGTTGAGCGGTGGCACGCGGGGGCCGGTGGTGCGGTTGCTGGCGGAGGGGCGCAAGGCGGAGGCGGAGGTGCTGCTGGCGCAGTTCGCCGAGGCGTTTCCGGGGCGGTGCATGGTCGAGCTGCATCGGCATGGGCTGGCGATCGAGAAGGCGGTCGAGCCGGGGCTGATTGGACTTGCTGACTCGCTGCGGCTTCCGGTGGTGGCGACCAACGAGTGCTTCTTTGCGACGCCCGGGATGCATGAGGCGCACGATGCGCTGCTTTGTATTGCCGAGGGGCGGCAGGTGAGCGAGCAGGGGCGGCGCCGGGTCACGCCGGAGCATTGGTTCAAGCCGGCAAAGGAGATGCGGGCGCTGTTCGCGGATCTGCCGGATGCTTGCGACAACACGCTCGCGGTGGCGCGGATGTGCGCGGTGATGGCGGAGAGCCGCAAGCCGCTGCTGCCGGTCAGTCCGAAGGTGCGGACCGGGCAGACGGAGGATGCGACGGTTCGCGCGATGGCGGCGGAGGGGCTGGAGCGGCGGATGGTCGCGATGGGGGCGGATGAAGAGACGCGCGCGCGGTATGGGACGCAGCTGGAGTATGAGCTGGGGGTGATCGCGGGGATGGGGTTCCCGGGGTATTTCCTGATCGTGGCGGATTTCATCCAGTGGGCGAAGTCGCAGGGGATTCCGGTGGGGCCGGGGCGTGGGTCGGGGGCCGGGTCGGTGGTGGCTTGGGCGTTGACGATTACGGATTTGGATCCGCTGCGGTGGGGGCTGCTGTTCGAGCGGTTCCTCAATCCGGAGCGGGTATCGATGCCGGACTTCGACATCGATTTCTGCCAGGACCGGCGCGACGAGGTGATCGCGTATGTGCGGCGGGAATATGGTGGCGACCGGGTGGCGCAGATCATCACCTTCGGGAAGCTGCAGGCGCGGGCGGCGGTGCGCGATGTCGGGCGGGTGTTAGGATTACCGTTCGGGCAGGTCAACCGCGTTGCGGAGTTGATTCCTAACAACCCGGCCAAACCGGTGACGCTGGGGCAGGCGATCGAGGGTGAGCCACGGCTGCAGGAGATGCGGGACGGGGACGAGGCGGTGAAGCGGCTGCTGGAGGTCGCGCTGCAGCTGGAGGGGTTGTACCGGCATGCCTCGACGCATGCGGCGGGGGTGGTAATCGGGGATCGGCCGTTGGTCGAGCTGGTGCCGCTGTATCGCGACCTCAAGGCGGATACGCTCGTCACTCAGTATTCGATGAAATATGTCGAGCAGGCCGGACTAGTAAAATTCGACTTCCTGGGGCTGACGACGCTGACGATCTTGCAGCGGGCGCAGCAGATGCTGGCGCGGCTGGGGACGCCGGTCGATCTCGAGACGATCCCGCTGGACGATGCGGCAACGTACGAGATGCTGTCGCGCGGGGATGCGGGCGGGGTGTTCCAGTTCGAAGGCCAGGGGATGCGGGACGTGCTGCGGCAGATGCGGCCGAACCGGCTGGAGGATCTGATCGCGGCCGGCGCGCTGTATCGGCCGGGGCCGATGGCGAATATTCCGGATTACTGCCGGCGCAAGCACGGGGAGGCGTGGCAGGCGCCGCATCCGGAGTTGGAGAGCATCCTCGGCGAGACCTACGGCATCATGGTCTACCAGGAACAGGTGATGCAGATCGCGCAGAAGATGGCGGGGTACAGCCTGGGGGCGGCGGACCTGCTGCGGCGGGCGATGGGCAAGAAGATCCGCGCCGAGATGGAGCAGCAGCGGCAGATCTTTACCAGTGGGGCGACGGCGCGGGGCATTCCGAAGGCCAAGGCGGACGAGGTGTTCGACCTGATGGCGAAGTTCGCCGATTACGGGTTCAACAAGAGCCATGCGGCGGCGTACGCGCTGGTGTCGTACCAGACGGCCTGGACCAAGGCGAACCATCCGGTGGCGTTCCTGGCGGCCTGTATGGACCTCGCTATCAGCAATACGGACAAGCTCGCGGCGCTGCGGCAGGAGGCGCAGCGGATGGGGGTGGCGGTGCTGCCGCCGGACATCAACCGGTCGGAGGCTCGGTTCAAGGTCGAGGTGACGGACGGGGCGCAGTCGATCCGGTATGCGCTGGCGGCGGTGAAGAAGGTGGGGCTGGAGGCGATGGGTGCGCTGGTGGCGGCGCGGGGGGATCGGCCGTTCAAGGATGTGGCGGATTTGGCGGCGCGGGTGGATCCGCGGCAGTTGAACAAGATGCAGATCGAGAATCTGGCGCGGGCGGGGGCGTTCGACGCGCTGCATGCCAATCGGCAGCAGGTGTTCGCGGGGGCCGAGCTGATCCTGCGGCGGGCGCAGGCGCAGGCGGAGGAGGTCAGCACGGGGCAGGTTGCCATGTTTTCTGGGCTGTTCGCCGGGGACGGGGAGCCGGATGCGCTGCGGCTGCCGGGCGGGCCGGATTGGCCGGGGATGGAGCGGCTCGGCTATGAGGCCGATGCGATCGGGTTCCACCTGACCGCGCATCCGCTGGATAGCTACGAGCCGTTGCTGAAGCGTTTGGGCGTGGTCGCTTCCAAGGACCTCGAGGCGCGTGCGGCGGCGGGGGCGACGCGGGTGAAGGTAGCTGGCTGCGTGATCGCGTCCAAGGAGCGGCCGACGCGGACGGGGAGCCGGATGGCGTGGATCCGGCTGTCGGATGGGGGCGGCAGCTTCGAGGTGACGGTGTTCAGCGAGGTGCTGAATTCGGCGCGGGAGGTGCTGAAGTCGGGCGAGGC
>CAZZVQ010000068.1:4416-27183 GCA_964657565.1 uncultured Acetobacteraceae bacterium | reverse complement strand
AGCAGCTTGAGGCAGATCCGTGGGAGGGTGTCGCGGCGAAGTATCCGCCGGGCGCCAAGTACACGGGCCGCGTCACGAACATCACCGACTACGGCGCGTTCGTCGAGTTGGAGCCGGGCGTCGAAGGCCTGGTCCATGTCAGCGAGATGAGCTGGACCAAGAAGAACGTCCATCCGGGCAAGATCGTCTCCACCTCGCAGGAGGTCGACGTCATGGTCCTCGACGTGGACAGCTCCAAGCGCCGCATCTCGCTCGGCCTCAAGCAGGTCCAGCGCAACCCCTGGGACCAGTTCCTCGAGGAGCATCCCGTCGGTAGCACGGTCGAGGGCGAGATCCGCAACATCACCGAGTTCGGTCTGTTCATCGGTATCAGCGCCGACATCGACGGCATGGTCCACATGTCCGACCTGTCATGGGACGAGCCCGGCGAACTGGCCATCGCGAAGTATGAGAAAGGCCAGGTCGTTCAGGCCAAGGTCCTCGACATCGACGCGGAGAAGGAGCGTATCTCGCTCGGCATGAAGCAGTTGCAGGACGACCCGGCCGCCGGCGCGCTCAGCAACATCCACAAGAACGATGTCGTCACCTGCATCGTGACGTCGATCCAGTCCAACGGTATCGAGGTCAAGGTCGACGATATCCTCACCGGCTTCATCCGCCGCGCCGAGCTGGCCCGCGACAAGGGCGACCAGCGTCCGGAGCGGTTCGCCGTCGGCGAGAAGGTCGACGCCAAGGTCACGGCGATCGACCGTGCCGGCCGCAAGCTCGCGCTCACGATCAAGGGCCGCGAAGTCGAGGAAGACAAGCAGGCGATCCAGGACTTCGGCACCGCCGACAGCGGCGCCTCCCTGGGCGACATCCTGGGTGCGGCGATCCGTCGCCGCAACCAGCAGTCGACCGACGCCTAACCGTCCAACACCTCCCCCGTGCGCGGGGGAGGTTTTCCTTTCAGAGGCGATGCGTGCTCGAGGCTGATCTTCTGATCGATCGGCGGCGTCTCAAGCGCCGGCTGAATTTCTGGCGCGTGCTCACCGTGCTCGCCATCGTCTTCGCCGCCGCAGTGCTAGCCGCGCCCACCGGCTCGCTCGGCGTCGGCCGGCAGCATATCGTCCGGATCACGATCAGCGGCGTCATCACCGAAGACCGCAAGCTCACCGACGCCATCGTCGCGCTGACCACGGACAAGCTGGTCCCGGCCGTCATCGTCGCGGTCGACAGTCCGGGCGGCTCCGTTGCCGGCGGCGAGAGCCTGCATGCCGCCCTGATCCGGCTCGCCGCCGCCAAGCCGGTCGTCACCGTCATGCGCGGCACCGCCGCCTCGGCCGGCTACATGGTCTCTCTCCCGGCCGAGCGTATCTTCGCCCGCGACGCCACCCTGACGGGCTCCATCGGCGTGATCCTGGAGACGGTCCAGGTCTCCGGCCTGCTGTCCAAGCTCGGCGTCGACGCCGAAGCCATCACTTCGGGCCCGCTCAAGGATCAACCAAGCTACAGCCGCCCCCTGACCGAGCCCGGCCGTGCCTACCTGAACGGCCTGGTGCAAGACATGTACGACCAGTTCGTCACCATGGTCGCGCAAGGCCGCCATCTCGATCCTGACACCGTGCGCAAACTCGCCGACGGCCGGGCCTATACCGGGCGGCAGGCCAAGGCGCTCGGATTGGTCGACGAGATCGGTGGCGAGATCGAAGCCCGCACTTGGCTGGCGCAGAAGCACGGGATCGCCGAAACCATGCCGGTCAGCGACCTCCAACTCAGCAGCCTGGCGCAACGCACCTTCGGTTCGGCCACCACCATGCTGCAAACGCTCCTGCTCGGGACCCAGAACGAGGGCGCGTGGGCACTGTGGACCGGCCGTTAAGCGCTTCCTTGACGCGCCTCTACCGCTCCGGCATCGTTCAATCTTCCCGAATAGTCGATCGACACTGAATAATGACCCGATCTGAGTTGATCGCCGATTTGGCGACCGCCAACCCACATTTGATGAGCCGCGACGTCGAGTTGATCGTGTCGACGATCTTCGACGAGATCACCGCCGCGCTCTCCCGCGGAGCCCGCGTCGAACTGCGCGGCTTCGGCGCGTTCACGGTCAAGAAACGCGACGCCCGCACCGGCCGGAACCCGCGCACCGGCGAAGCCGTTCCCGTCAACGAGAAGGTCGTGCCGTTCTTCAAAGCCGGGAAAGAACTGCGCGAACGGATCAACCGCGGACCTAAACCCAGATCGACCCGGACTGAACGGACCACTGCCTAACCATGCGTGTGCTTCTTGCCGCCCCGCTGCTGTTCATCTTGGTGCTCTTCGCGCTGTCGAACAAACAGGCCGTCGAACTCGGGCTGTGGCCGACTGATATCCAGATCGAACTGCCGGTCTCCATCGCCGTCCTCGGGATTGCCGGCCTGTTCTTCCTGTTCGGCGCACTGGTCGCATGGAGCGGCACCCTGGCCGAGCGGAGCCGGGCCAAGCGCGCCGAGGCGACGATCCGTCAGTTGGAGGCCCAACTCGCCTCCGTCCGCGCGACCCGGTCCGCGCTGAGCCTCTCGCCCCCCGTCTGAACCACCGATGACCGGCGTCAAGATTTGTGGGATCAACAGCCGCGAAGCCCTCGACGCCGCCGCCGCTGCCGACTGGGTGGGCTTCAATTTCTACCCGCCCTCCCCTCGCTTCGTGACCCCGGCCCAAGCCGCCGACCTGATCGGCAAGCCGCTCCGAGTCGGCCTGTTCGTCACGCCAACCGACGACGACATCGCCGCGACCCTTGACGTCGCCAAGCTGGACATCCTGCAGATCTACGCCGCCCCCCAAAGGACGAGCGAGATCCGCAGCAAATTCGGCGTTCCCGTCTGGCGCGCCGTTGGCGTCGCTGCACAAGATGATCTACCGGCTCCCGGCGAAAGCGTGGACGGCTATGTGATCGAGGCCAAAGCCCCGCCCGGGGCTGCGCTGCCGGCCGGGAACGGCATGCAGTTCGACTGGTCGCTGCTCGAGGGCTGGACATCGCCGCTGCCGTGGATGCTGGCCGGAGGTCTCGACCTGCAGAATGTGTGTGCGGCAATTGCCGGGTCGCGGGCGCCGGCGGTGGATGTGTCGTCCGGAGTCGAGCGTCAGCGGGGGGTCAAGGATCCGTCGCTCATCCGGGCCTTCATCGCGGAGGCCCGCGGCTGTTAACCTTTCCTTAAGAAGCACCCGCCACACTCGCCCAAACAGCAGGAGGCTGCGATGGCGGTCATGGCGCCTGTATCCGGGCTCTCCCTCGCCGCGTTGGCGAAATTCTCCGCCGGCTTACCGTTGCCGGAGGCAGCGGCGGCGCCTGACAAGCAGGGGCGAGTGCCTGACGTGGTCGTGTTTTCGTCGGCGCCGATGCGCGTGTTGTCGGACCTCGCCTCCGCCGGGCTTCGGCAGCTCGCGGCGCTGCTCCCGATCCTCGAGCAAGCGGTGCAAGGAGAGAGTGCGGTCCCGCTCGGATACCTGGCCAAGGCAGCCGGCGCTGCGGCCCGGCAGATCGGCGAGGGTCATCCCGCCTTGATCGCCGAAGGACCAGACCGGGTCGCCGCCGCGCTACGGGGACCCACTCTCCCGCAGAACAATTCTCCCGCGAACGCGACGACGGACACCAAGCAAATGCTCCGCACCTTGGCCCGCCAAATCAGTGCCGATGCTGAGCCCGCGCAAGACGGCCTTACCAGCGAAGCACCGGATCGGCTGGCCGCGGCATTGTCGAAATCTCCCGCCGGAGCTCCGCCCGACCCCAAGCAAGTGCTCCGCGCCGTGGCTCACCAACTCGAGTCCGAGGTTCCTCAAGAGGATCGCGCGAGCGAATCGTCGGATCGGTTCGCTGCCACCCTGCCGAAAACCGCTCCTTCACCGATCAGCTCTTCCGCGAGTGTCCTCGCGGATGCCAAGCAAGTGCTCCGTACAATAGCCCGTCAGGTCGGCGCCGAGGCCGAGCCGGCCCGGGACGGCAAGACAAGCGAGATCCTGCGCAGCATTGCCCGGCAGATCGGCACCGCCGACAACCCCGAGCCGATGTCGCGGACCGGGTCCGACGCCGAGCCGATCCAGCGCTGGCTCACCGAGGCCAAGCATGTCCTCCGCAGCACGGGCGACGTGCTCGACCAGGCCGAGCAACAGCTCCGCCCGCTCGCCGCAGCAGAACCACTCAACCAGGCTGCCGAACTCCCGGCGGGGTGGGCACTAAGCCAGATCGTCGCAGCGCAGGCCCAGATCGCGATGGCCTACGCGTCCCTCGGTCAAGCGCGCACCGCGCCGCGGCTGACCAGCCGCACTACCCCGGCCTCGTTCCGGATCGACCAGCTCGCCGGCGCGACGACGTTCCTCGGCATGCTGCTCGTCCTGGCGACACTGTGGCTCATCGGAGGGATCTGGTCGGTGGCGACCGGAGCCGTCGCACTCGGGGGCGCCGCGGTCTGGGTCTGGCGCATCAGCCAAGCCTCACGGGGTGTGGCGCTCGACGCGCGGCGCTGAACCGCCGATCCTGCCGGGATGAAGCAAAAGCTGCACACGCTCGAAATCCGCACCTCCGGCAAAAGCCTCGTTCCGATCACCCGCCCGGTGCTGGACTGGGTGGCGCAGCAGGGGATCGCCACCGGGCTGCTGACGCTCTGGTGCCGGCACACCTCGGCGTCGCTCACCGTGCAGGAGAACGCCGACCCGGCGGTTCGGCAGGACATCCTGGCCTATTTCGAGCGCCTCGCCCCGGAAAACGCCGGCTACATCCACGACGACGAAGGCCCCGACGATATGCCGGCCCATCTGCGAGCCATGCTGACCGGCACGCAGATGAGCATCCCGGTTGCCTCCAGCCGCCCAGTGCTCGGCACGTGGCAGGGCCTCTATCTCTTCGAGCATCGATCGGCGCCGCACCGGCGCGAGATCGTGCTCCATCTCCTCGGCGAGTGACCCTAATCCGCCGCCAGAGCCTGGCCCGGCGCGCCAGCCTCGTGCCAAAGCGCGCCGCCGACCACCATGCTGTCCAACGCGAAACGCTGCCGGCCCTCCCGCGTCTGACCCGTCACGTCGGCAAACGTGAACCGCCCCTCCTGCAGCCGCATCACCGTCGCATCGCCCGTGCTGCCGACGGAAAGATCGCCCAGATCCGGCCGACCCAGCGCTTTGGCCGGCGTCACCGTCACAGCACGGACGATGTCCGGCAGCTTCATGCCGAGCGTCAGGAACTTGCTCATCGTCTCCATATTGTCGAAGGCCGGGCCGTCGATGCACAGCACGTGCACGTCCGAACTGATGATGTCCGGCGGAAACCCCGCCCTCATCATGGCCTCCGCCACCCCGAAATCGAACGACCCGGCCCCATGTCCGATGTCGAACAACACGCCCCGCTCCCGCGCCGCCCAACACGCGTCCTTGACGCGGCCGTCCGCGGTGCAGGGCGCATTCGGGAACGGCTTGAAGCAATGCGTCAGCGTGTCGCCCGGCCGCAACTCCGCCAGCACATCCGTGTAGCGCGGCGGCGGCCGGTCGATATGGCACATCACCGGCAGCCCGGCCCGGTCCGCCGCCTCGAGCGCGTGATACAGCGGCGCGATCCCATTGACGCCGCTCGTATTCGCCCCGACCCGGACCTTGATCCCGCGGATCAGGTCGGGGTTCGCCCGCGCCACGTCGGCACAGTTCGCCGTATCCATCAGCCGCATGTCGAGGCTCTCGCCGACCATCACCGTCGGCGAGAACGCGAAGATCCCGGCGTGACCGACATGCAGGTAGGCCAGGATGCGCGTCTGGCTGTGCTCCATGACATGCGTGCGGAACCCGGCGAAATTGCCCGGCCCCGCCGACCCCACGTCGAGCCACGTCGTCGTTCCCGCCCGCCGGGCGAGCGCGTCCGCATCGACGCTGATCGAGGTCCCACCCCAATAGACATGGGTGTGAAAATCGATGTTGCCCGGCATGACGATACACCCGGCCACGTCGCGTTCGCGGGCACCGCGCAGTCCGGCACCCACGGCCGCGACCACGCCGCCCGCGAACGCCACATCGGCGACCTCGTCGCGGCCGGCGGCGGGATCGATCACCCGCCCGTTGCGCAGAACGACATCATGCATCGGCTTCGGTCCTCACGGATGTTTGTGGATCGGGTCGACCCAATGGACGGCCTCGGGTTTCTCGACCGGCTCGATGTCGAGGTTGACGACCACCGCCTCGTTGTCGCTACGCACGAGCACGCATTCCAGCGTCTCGGACGTGCTCGCGTTGATCTCCTGATGCGGCACATACGGCGGCACGAAGATGAAGTCGCCCGGCCCGGCCTCGGCCACATACTCCAGCTTCTCGCCCCACCGCATCCGCGCCTTGCCGCGCAGCACGTAGATGACGCTTTCCAGCGCGCCGTGATGGTGCGCGCCGGTCTTGGCGTCGGGATGGATATGGACCGTGCCGGCCCAGATCTTCTGCGCGCCCACCCGGGCGAAGTTGATCGCCGCGGCCCGGTTCATCCCCGGCGTCTGCGCGGTGTTGGTATCGAGGCTGTCACCCGGTATCACGCGGACACCGTTCTCTTTCCAATCGGTCATGCCGTTCTCCTCGGCACGGAACGTGACGGGTCCGGCGGAAGCGGGCAAGATCAGGGCTGAAGGAGACACGGACGCGCGATGGATCGGATCGAGACTCAGCTCACCGTCAACAAGCTGGATCAGCGCGAGCGGCGCCAAGCGGCCGCGCGGATCGTGCTGGCGATCGCATTGCTCGGGCTGGGCTGTTTCATCCTGGAGAACTTCCTGCGCCCGCTGCTCTGGGCCGGGGTGCTGGCCATCGCCGTGGCGCCGATTCATGAATGGGCCCGCCTCCGGGCTGGAGCGCACCGCGACGGCTTGCTCCTGCCACTGGCATTCACGGCCCTGACGACGCTGGTCTTTCTCGTGCCGCTCGTGTTGATCGGGATACAGCTCGCCCACGAGGCCGGCGGGATCGTGAGCTGGCTGCAGGACATCCGCAACCACGGCCTGCCGCCGCCGGCATGGCTCGACCGGCTACCGATGATGCACGACCAGGCGCTCTCCTGGTGGCAAGACAACCTCGCGGACCCGGAGGGCGCGCGGGCGTTGATCGGCCGCGCCGACCAGCTCAACCCTATGCAAATGGGCCGTCAACTCGGCGCCGCCGTGATCCACCGCACCGTGGATTTCGTGTTCACGGTCGTGACGCTGTTCTTCCTGTTCCGCGAGGGACCGAGCCTCGGGCCCAAGCTGCTCTATGCCGCGCGTCGCCTGTTCGGACCGCAGGGCGAGCCGGTGGCGCGGCAGATGGTCGCGTCCATCCACGGCACAGTGGCCGGGCTCGTGCTGGTCGGCCTCGCCGAAGGCGTCGTCCTCGGGATCGGCTACGCCATCGTCGGCGCGCCGCACCCGGCGTTGCTCGGCTTCCTGACCGGGATCGCCGCGGTGATCCCGGGCGCCGCGCCGGTCATCATCGCGCTGGCGGCCGGGCTGGTGCTGGCGGCGGGCAAGACAGTGCCGGCCATCGCCCTGCTGGTGATCGGCCTGGCCTTCATCTTCATCGCCGATCACACCGTCCGCCCGGCCTTGATCGGCGGCGCGACCAAGCTGCCCTTCCTGTGGGTGCTGCTCGGCATCCTCGGCGGGGTCGAGACGTTCGGCCTGCTCGGCCTGTTCCTCGGCCCGGCCGTGATGGCGGCCTTGATCTTGCTGTGGCGCGAATGGACGCGGGATGCGACAACGGACGCACCGGCCTAGGACGTCTCCATGGATCTCCCGCACCCGTCTCCCGACCCAGGGCCCGACATGACGCCCGCCGCACCGACCAAGCTCGGCGTGCCCGAGATGCGCGCCCGCATCCTCAACAAGCTGCAATACCAGGTCGGCAAATCGCCGGAACGCGCCAGCCCGCGCGACTGGTTCATGGCGACCGCGTTTGCCGTGCGCGACGGGGTGATCGAGTGCTGGTTCGACTCGCGGCGGCGCTCGGTCGATGGCGCGGCCAAGCGCGTTTACTATCTGTCGCTCGAATTCCTGATCGGCCGCCTGCTCGGGGACACCATCGGCAACCTCGGGCTCACCGACATCGTCCGCGAAGCCCTGGCGCTCGAGGGCGTGGATTTCGATGAGCTGCGTGAGCGCGAACCCGATGCCGCCCTCGGCAATGGCGGCCTCGGGCGTCTGGCCGCTTGCTTCATGGAGAGCATGGCGACGCTCGAAATCAACTGCTTCGGCTACGGCATCCGCTACGACCACGGCCTGTTCAAGCAGAAGATCATCGACGGCGTGCAGGAGGAACTGCCGGAGGATTGGCTCTCCTTCGGCAACCCGTGGGAATTCGAGCGGGCCGAGTTCTCCTACCGGATCGGCTTCGGCGGCACCGTCGCGGCGACGCCGGACGGCACCGGGCATTCCCGCTACACCTGGCACCCGGGCGAGCAGATCCTCGCCGTCGCCTACGACACCCCGGTCGTCGGCGGCGGCGCGCGGCACGCCAACGCCCTGCGCCTCTGGTCGGCCCGCGCCCTGACGCCGCTGCATCTGGACGCCTTCAACCGCGGCGACCACGAGGGCGCGCAGCGCGAGCGGGTCCGGACCGAGGCGGTGTCGCGCGTGCTCTATCCCGGTGACGACAGCGATGCCGGGCAGGAGCTGCGGCTGCGGCAGGAGTTCTTCTTCGCCTCCGCCTCGCTGCAGGACTTGATCGCCCGCCACCTCAAGCAGTTCGGCACCATCCGCACGCTGTCCGACAAGGCCGCGATCCAGCTCAACGACACGCATCCCGCCATCGTCGTGATCGAGCTGATGCGCCTGCTGATGGACGAGCACGATCTCGGCTGGGACGAGGCCTGGACCATCACGGTCGCCACCGTTTCCTACACCAACCACACTCTGCTGCCCGAGGCGCTCGAGACCTGGCCGGTGCATCTGATGGACCGGCTGCTGCCGCGGCACATGCAGATCATCTATCTGCTCAACGCCCGCCATCTCGAGCATGTCCGCAGCCTGCCCGGCGCCGACGACCGGCTGCTGGCGTCGACCTCGCTGATCGAGGAATACCACGGTCGCCGGGTCCGGATGGGGCACCTGGCGTTCCTGGGCTCGCACGCCATCAACGGCGTCTCGGCGCTGCACACCCGGCTGATCAAGCAGTCCATCTTCCACGACCTCGACCGCATCTACGGGGGCCGGATCCAGAACAAGACCAACGGCATCACCTTCCGCCGCTGGCTGCACCGCGCCAATCCCGGACTGACCGCGCTGTTGGTCGAGACGCTCGGGGAGCGCGTGCTGACCGACGCGAATGCGCTGCAGGGTTTGGCGGCCCATGCCGGCGACCCCGCCTTCCAGCAGAAATTCGCTAGGGAGCGCCGCCTGCGCAAGGAGGTGCTGGCCCGGGTGATCGCCGAGCGGGTGGGCATCGCCGTCGACCCGGACGCGCTGTTCGACGTCCATGTCAAGCGCATCCACGAATACAAGCGGCAGATCCTCAACGTCCTGCACTGCGTCGCGCTCTACGACGCGGTCCGCGCGCAGCCCACGCGCGACTGGGTCAAGCGGGTCAAGATCTTCGCCGGCAAGGCGGCGCCGGGTTACGCGGTGGCCAAGCAGATCATCCGCCTGGCGCACGACGTCGCGCACGTCGTCAACAACGACCCGTCGGTCGGCGGCCGGCTGCAGGTCGTGTTCCTGCCGAACTACAATGTCAGCCTTGCCGAGCAGATCATCCCCGCCGCCGACCTGTCGGAGCAGATCTCGACCGCCGGCATGGAGGCCTCCGGCACCGGCAACATGAAACTCGCGCTCAACGGCGCCCTGACGATCGGCACGCTGGATGGCGCCAATGTCGAGATCCGCGACTTCGTCGGACCCGACAACATCTTCATCTTCGGCCTGACCACCGAGGAGGTGGACGCACGCAAGCGGCGGGGCCTCAGCGCGCACGCTGACGTCGCGGCGAGCCCGGCGCTGTCGCAGGCCATCGAGTCGATCCGCCGCGGTGCGTTCTCCCCCGGCGAGCCGGACCGATATGCTGGGCTGATCCACAACTTGCTCGAGCGCGACACGTTCATGGTCGGTGCGGATTTCGACAGCTATGTCGAGGCCCAGCATGCCGTCGATCGGATGTGGCGTGACCCGGCGCAATGGTGGCGCGCCGCGGTCAACAATACGGCGAGCGTCGGCTGGTTCTCCTCGGATCGCACGATCGCCCAGTATGCGGAGGAGATCTGGGGAATACCCTTCGCCACCAGATAAGCCCCTCGAAACGGGCGAGAGAGGAACGGACCGATGGACCAGGTAGTACCCCGATCTTTCAGCCGCCCCGCCGCAGCGACGCTGTCGCGCGTCGCCATGGCCTACGTCCTCGCCGGCGGCCGCGGGTCGCGCTTGCAGGAGCTGACCGACAACCGCGCCAAGCCCGCGGTCTATTTCGGCGGCAAGAGCCGCATCATCGACTTCGCACTCTCCAACGCGCTGAACTCCGGCATCCGGCGCATCAGCGTCGCCACGCAATACAAGGCGCACAGCCTGATCCGGCACCTGCAGCGCGGCTGGAACTTCTTTCGCCCCGAGCGCAACGAGAGCTTCGACATCCTGCCCGCCAGCCAGCGGGTCGGCGACGGCGGCTGGTACGCCGGCACCGCAGACGCCGTGTATCAGAACATCGACATCATCGAGAGCTACGCCCCCCGCTACATCGTCCTCCTCGCCGGCGACCATATCTACAAGATGGATTACGAGCCGATGCTGCAGCAGCACGTGCAGCTCGGGGCGGACGTGACGGTCGGGTGCATCGAGGTGCCGCGCATGGAGGCCACCGGGTTCGGCGTCATGGCGGTCGATCACGACGACCGCATCCTATCGTTCCTGGAAAAACCGAAGGACCCGCCCGGCATCCCCGGCGACCCCGACCACGCGCTGGCCAGCATGGGCATCTACGTGTTCGAGACCAACTTCCTGATGGACATCCTGCGCGAGGACGCCGCCGACCCGGCTTCGAAGCACGATTTCGGCAATGACATCATCCCGCGCATCGTCCGCGACGGCAAAGCGGTGGCGCACCGATACGCCCAGTCCTGCGTCCGCGCGCAGGGCGTATCGGAGGCCTACTGGCGCGACGTCGGCACCGTCGACGCGTACTGGCAGGCCAATATCGACCTGACGGACTTCACCCCGGCGCTCGACCTCTACGATACCGGGTGGCCGATCTGGACCTATGGCGAGATCACGCCGCCGGCCAAGTTCATCCACAACGAAAGCAACCGGCGCGGCATCGCGGTCAGTTCGCTCGTCTCCGGCGGCTGCATCATCTCCGGCAGCTCCATCCACCGCTCGCTGCTGTTCACCGGCGTGCACACCAACTCCTACGCCACCATCGAGGCGAGCGTGGTCCTCCCCTACGCGACGATCGGCCGGCACGCGCGGCTGCGCGACGTTATCGTCGACCGTGGGGTCAAGATCCCCGAGCGCCTGGTCGTCGGCGAGGACCCGGTGCTCGACGCCAAGCGCTTCCGCCGCACCGATCGCGGCATCTGCCTCATCACCCAGGCGATGATCGACCGGCTACGATGAAAGTCGCGCTGTTCAGCAAGGAATACCCACCGAACGTCTATGGCGGCGCGGGAGTCCACGTCGAATATCTGAGCCAAGCCTTGGCCAAGCGGATGGACGTCGAGGTGCGCGCCTTCGGCAGCGATCCACCGGTGATGGGCAACCCCTCGGTGCGGTTCTATCCTGAATGGCCCGAGGCCAAGCGCGACACCGACCCGCGCTTCGCCGGCGCGGTCGACGCGTTCGAGCGCAGCCTGCGGATGGCCAAGGACCGGCTCGATGCCGACCTGGTGCACTGCCACACCTGGTACACCGACATGGCCGGCATCCTGGCGGCCCAGCTCTGGGGTATCCCCAGCGTTCTGACGATACATTCGCTCGAGCCGCTACGGCCCTGGAAAGTCGAGCAACTCGGTCGCGCCTACCATCTGAGCGCCTGGATGGAACGTACCGCGATCGAACAGGCCAGCGCGGTGATCGCGGTTTCCAATGAAACCCGCGACGACGTGCTGCGGCTGTTCGACGTCGCGCCCGAGCGGGTGCATGTGGTCCATAACGGCATCGACCTCGAGGAATACCGCCCGTCGATGCACGCGGACGTGCTGGACCGGCATGGCATCGACCGCACCCGTCCCTACGTCCTGTTCGTGGGGCGGATCACGCGGCAGAAGGGCATCCTGCATCTGCTGCACGCCATCCCGCATCTCGATCCGGCGCTCCAGGTCGTGCTCTGCGCCGGCGCCCCCGACACGCCCGAGATCGGCCGCGAGATGACCGCCGGCGTAGAGAACTTGCAGCGGACGCGGCCGGGGATTGTCTGGGTCCGCGAAATGCTGCCCCGCGCCGAGGTGATCCAGCTCTACACGCATGCGGCGCTGTTCTGCTGCCCGTCGGTGTATGAGCCGTTCGGCATCATCAATCTCGAGGCGATGGCGTGCCGCACGCCGGTGGTCGCCTCCGCGGTCGGCGGCATCAAGGAAGTCGTGATTCCCGAGGAGACCGGCATCTTGGTCGACCCGGATCTGCGGCCTGGGAGTTTCGAACCCAGCGATCCCGCCGCTTTCGCCGCCGGGCTGGCCGAGGGCATCAACAGGTTGGCCGAAGATGCCGGGTTGCGGGCGAAGATGGCCGATGCCGGACTCAAGCGAGTGCGCGATATGTTCACCTGGGATGCGATCGCCTCGAGGACGGAGGCGATCTATCGGCACGTTCTCGCGACTTCTCACGCAAATTTGACTGAACTGTCGACCAAAACTGCTGTTTAAGGGGCCAGGGCGAGAGCGCGGCCCCCCCCGGCTGCAGCCAGCCTGAATGTTGGCGCGGTTGACATCACCCCCCTGGTGTCTTCCGCGCCACTTTCATTTTCAGCCTCGGGATCATCATGCGCATTGGAATTGCAGGTCTGTCCGGCCGCATGGGCCGGTTGCTCGCCGAAGAAGTGGTGGCCGCCGGACATGAACTCGTCGGCGGCACCGTCCAGCACGCTGCCGCGCCGGACGGAATACCGGCCATGCCGCTCGAGACGCTGGCGGGCCGATCCGAGGTGATCATCGACTTCACCCACGCCAGCACGGTGCAACCCACGGCGGCGGTCTTGGCCGCGGCGGGGACGGCCTGGGTGCTCGGCACCACCGGGCTCTCGGCCGCTGACGAGGCGAGCGTCGACGCCGCCGCCGCACGGATCGGGGTCGTCTACGCTGCCAATTTCGGCCCCGGCGTGAACCTTCTGCTCTCCCTCGCCCGCCAACTCGGTGCCGCGCTGCCCGCCGAGCAGTACGACGCCGAGATCCTCGAGATGCATCACCGGCAGAAGGTCGACGCCCCCTCCGGCACGGCCATCGCGCTCGGCCGGGCCGTCGCCGCCGGGCGCGGCGTGCCGCTCGAGAGCGTGATGCAGAGCGGGCGGGATGGGCACACCGGGCCGCGTCCGCCGGGCGCGATCGGGTTCGCGGCGCTGCGCGGCGGCCAAGTGGTCGGCGAGCACACGTTGCTCTTCGCCGCCGCCGGCGAGCACGTCGCCCTGACCCATCGCGCGATCGACCGCCGCGTCTTCGCGACCGGCGCCGTACGCGCGGCCGGCTGGCTGCAGGGCCACGGCACCGGGCGTTACGATATGGCAGACGTCATGAGTCTCATGGCTTGACCGTTTCGGCTCGCTAGGCCAAACAGCGTCCGCCAGGCATAAAGCCGGTACCGCGGCTGCCCAGCCATTCCCACATTCCCGCGACAAGAGGAGAAATCCATGCGCGACAAGGGCGAATACTTGTTCACGTCCGAGTCGGTTTCGGAAGGTCATCCCGACAAAGTCGCCGATCGCATCAGCGACACCGTTCTCGACACCTTCCTGGCCGCGGACCCGCAGGCCCGCGTCGCATGCGAGACCCTCGTGACCACCAACCGGGTCGTCTTGGCCGGCGAAGTCCGCGGGCCCGAGAGCATCACGCAAGACCTCCTCATCGAGCGCGCCCGCGAGGCCATCCGCGACATCGGCTACGACCAATCCGGCTTCAGCTGGAAGAACGCCCAGATCGATTGCCTGCTGCACGCGCAGAGCGCGGACATCGCCGTCGGCGTCGACAGCGCCGGCAACAAGGACGAAGGCGCCGGCGACCAGGGCATCATGTTCGGCTACGCCTGCACCGAGACCCCGGCCCTGATGCCGGCCCCGCTGCATTACGCGCACCAGATCCTGCGCCGCATCCGCGATGGCCGTGTCTCTGGCGACGCGACGGTGGCCGGATTGCTGCCGGACGCCAAAAGCCAGGTCACGCTGAAATATGTCGGCGGCAAGCCGGTCCGCGCGACCAGCATCGTCGTCTCGACGCAGCATGAAGAAGGCATGGACCAGAGCGAGATCAAGCATCGCCTGAAGGGCCTGATCGCCAGCACGTTGCCCGAGGGCTGGATGTGCCCGGACGCCGACCTCTACGTGAACCCGACCGGCAATTTCGTCATCGGCGGTCCCGATGGCGATTGCGGGCTGACCGGCCGCAAGATCATCGTCGACACCTACGGCGGCGCCTCGCCACACGGCGGCGGCGCGTTCAGCGGCAAGGACCCGACCAAGGTCGACCGCAGCGCTGCCTATGCCTGCCGTTATCTGGCCAAGAACGTGGTCGCCGCCGGGCTGGCCGAGAAGTGCACCATCCAGATCAGCTATGCGATCGGCGTGGCGCACCCGCTCTCGGTCTATGTCGACCTGCAGGACACCGGGAAGGATATCGACGAGGAGAAGCTCGTCGGCGTGTTGCGGGACGTGATGGATCTCAGCCCGCGCGGCATCCGTGAGCATCTGCGCATGAACCGTCCGATCTACGCCGTCACCTCCGCCTACGGCCATTTCGGCCGCGAGCCGGACGACGCGCTGGACAACTTCACCTGGGAACGCACGGACCTTGTCCCCGAGCTCCGCGCCGCGTTCAACCGCTAAACCCCCCGACGATCGCCTCTACGGCCGGGTCCGTGGCCACAAGCTACGGCCCCGGCAGGAGGCGCTTCTCGACCTGACCCTGCCGCGGCTCGCCTTTCCCGAGTCCCTGGCCGCCACTCCGCTCACCGCCTTCGCGACCCGGCCCGACCACCTCTGGCTCGAAGTCGGCTTCGGCGGCGGCGAACACGCCCAGGCGCTCGCCGCCGCGCACCCAGAGGCCGGGCTGATCGCCTGCGAGGTGTTCGAGAACGGCATCTGCTCCCTGCTCTCCCGCCTGGTTGCGGACGGCGCCGAAGCACACGGGCCGGTGCCGCCCAACTTCCGCCTCTGGACCGACGACGCCCGCCTGCTGCTCCGCGCCCTGCCGGATGCGTGTCTCGACAAGCTGTTCCTGATGTTCCCCGACCCGTGGCCCAAAGCCCGCCACACCAAGCGGCGCTTCGTCCATCCCGAGCAGATCGCCCTGCTCGCCCGGGTCGTGAAGCCCGGCGGCGAATGGCGCATCGCCTCTGACGACCCGACCTACCAGGACTGGGTCGCCACCGTCCTCGCCGCCCAGCACGCCTTCGTCGTCACCCCGCCCGCGAGCGAACGCCCCGAGGGCTGGCCACCGACCCGCTACGAAGCCAAGGCCATCCGCGCCGGCCGGCATCCGCTGTATTGGTCGCTCCGCCGGGCCTGATTGTAACGCAGCCGCCGCGACCCTTTATCCAGCCCATGCAAAAGCAGCTTCATCTCGGCGCCTTCATGCGCCCGGTCGGCATCCACACCGCCTGGTGGCGCGTTCCCGGCGCCTTCCCGGACGCCAACTTCAACCTCGACCACATCGTCCGCTTCGCTCAAACCCTGGAGCGCGGCTGCTTCGACGCCTTCTTCATGGCCGACCACCTGGCCGTGCTGAACATGCCGATGTCGGCGCTGCGCCGCAGCGGCACCGCCACCTCGTTCGAGCCGCTGACCCTGCTTTCCGCGCTCGCCATGGTCACGCAGCGCATCGGCCTCGTCGCCACCGCCTCGACCACCTTCGACGAGCCGTATCACATCGCCCGCCGCTTCGCCTCGCTCGACCACATCAGCCATGGCCGCGCCGGCTGGAACATCGTCACCACGTCCAACCCGGACGCCGCGCTCAATTTCGGCCGCGACGACCACATGGACCACGACGAGCGCTACCGCCGCGCCCGCGAGTTCTACGACGTGGTCACCGGCCTGTGGGATAGCTGGGCCGACGACGCCTGGCTGCGCGACCAGAAATCCGGCCTGTTCTTCGACCCCGCCAAGCTGCACCGCCTCGGCCACAAGGGCGAGTTCCTCTCCGTCGCCGGCCCACTCAACATCGCCCGCCCGGTCCAAGGCTGGCCGGTGATCGTCCAGGCCGGCGCGTCCGAAGCCGGCCGCGACTTCGCCGCCGCGACCGCCGAAGTGATCTTCGCCAGCCAGCGCACCATCGAGGACGGCCGAACCTTCTCCACCGACATCCGCGCCCGCGTGGCCGCCGCCGGCCGCGACCCGAACCGGCTGCGCATCCTGCCCGGCGCCCTGGTCGTCGTCGGCAGCACCGAGGCCGAAGCCCGCGCCAAGAAGGCCGAGCTGGACTCGCTGGTTCACTCCGACAGCGGCATCCCCAACCTCTCGATCCGCCTCGGCGTCGACGCCTCCAAGTTCGACCTCGACGCCGAACTGCCGGAGCTGCCCAAGACCAACCAGGGCCAGAGCGGCCAGGCCGCCCTCGTGGCCCAAGCCCGGCGCGAGCGCCTCACCGTCCGTCAGCTCGCCCAACTCGCCGGCGGCTATTCCGGCCTGCAGATGGTCGGCACCCCCGCCCAGATCGCCGACCAGATGCAGTCCTGGCTCGAGGCCGGCGCCAGCGACGGCTTCAACATCATGTTCCCCACCGTGCCTGCCGGCCTCGACGACTTCGTCGACCAAGTCGTCCCCGAGCTTCAGCGCCGCGGCCTGTTCCGCACCGAATACGCCGGCACCACGCTGCGCGACCATCTCGGGCTCGAGCGCCCGGAGAACCGCTTCTTCGCCGAAAGGCAAGCCGCCGCCGAGTAGCTCGTCCGACTCCCTCTCCCTCCGGGAGAGGGCCGGGGTGAGGGTGCGTCATGCCAGGCCCTCACCCAACCCTCTCCCGGAGGGAGAGGGCTTATCGACCACGCTAGACGCGCGAGCACCGCCGTGCTGGTTTCCCGCCCATGCCCAACCCCGTCTTCAAGCCCAAACCGCACGCGCTGGAAGAAATCTTCGGCCGCCGCAAGGTCGTCATCGGCGTCATCCACTCGCTGCCGCTCCCCGGCAGCCCGGCCTATGACGGCCAGCCCGTCGCCGACATCGTCGCCTTCGCCATCGCCGAGGCCGAACGCTACCAAGCCGGGGGCGTCGACGGCCTGATCGTCGAGAATCACGGCGACATCCCGTTCAGCAAGCCCGAGCATCTCGGCCCCGAAACCGCCGCCACCATGGCCGTCATGACCGACGCCGTCCGCCGCGCCACCGGCCTCAAGCTCGGCGTCAACGTGCTGGCCAACGGCGCCCTGCAAGCCCTCGCCGTCGCCAAGGCCGCCGGCGCCGACTTCATCCGCGTCAACCAGTGGGCCAACGCCTACGTGGCCAACGAGGGCTTCGTCGAAGGCCCCGCCGCGCTGGCCACCCGCTACCGCGCCATGCTGCACGGCCGCGACATCCGCATCTTCACCGACGTCCACGTCAAGCACGGTGCCCACGCCATCACCGCCGACCGCTCGATCCCCGAACTCGCCCGCGACGTCGAGTTCTTCGACGCCGACGTCGCCATCGCCACCGGGCAGCGCACCGGCGACTCCGCGACCATGGAGGAGTTGGAGACCATCGCCTCCGGCACCTCGCTCCCTTTGATGGTCGGCTCGGGCGTCAACCCCGACAACGTCGCCGACATTTTCCGGATCGCCGACGGCGTCATCGTCGCCTCCTACCTCAAGCAGGACGGCGTTTGGTGGAACCCGGTCGACCCGGCCCGCCTGCGCACCTTCATGGCCGCCGCCCATCGGGCACGCAGCTAAACGCGGTTAGGAATATCGACGCTCTCAAAGAAGACGCCCGCGATGATCGGCACCCTGGGATCATAGGCGATCCAGTATCGTCCGTGCTTTAGCCATTGTAGGCCACAGTGGCGACGATCAGGCTAACCTCGGCGAGTGCGTGCGCAAGATTCCTCAGCGCTTGCGGCCGCTGCTTCTCAGTCTGGTAGCGTTCGAGGGCGAGAACCTGAGCACTGCCTTCCGCGCTTAACGAGATCAACGTCCCGCAGGCAATCTCTCGCCGTCTGCCGTCACGCCCTGTTCGGTCTCCAACCTTTCGGCTGCCATCTTCAGCCTGTCGAGGATGGGCAGCAACGCGACGATTTCCCCGGACGCGATTTGCGACTTGCTGCGGGCCAGGCTTTCTCGCCAGGCAGTCTCTGGTTGCTCTGGGCCGACCGGGTCTGACATGGACTAATGATAAGCGATCACTTAACACCGTTCCAGCGTTGGCGCTCAAATAGGCTCAAACAAAGGCCACGCTCGGTTGCAAGTCACACCGGCACTTTCTCTGCCATCGCCAGCATCTCCCCGGCCAGCTTCGTCTTCTCGCCATAGATCTTCCACGCCGACGAGCGCGCCACAAGCTGCCAGGCGTCCACCGCCCCGTTCGACATCGGGGTCACCTCGATCCCGGCCGCCGCATACACCTTGGCCATCTCCGCATCGTCCGCCTTGGCGCCCGCAATGTTGAACGGGATCATCTCCTCGCCGACCGCCAGCATCGCCTCCTGCTCGGCCGGGCTCAGCGTCGTCCAGACCGACTTGGAGATCATGATCGGCTCGAGGATGAAGAAGAAGCTCCGCTCCCCCGGGGTCGTCAGATATTTGCAGGTCTCCTGCAGCTTGAACGACAGGAACGAGCTCGAGCTCGTGCAGGCCGCGTCCATCACCCCCGTCGACATCCCGACATAGACCTCGTTCGACGGCATCGTCGACACCGATGCGCCCGCCGCGGTGAACATCTCGTCCATCTCGCGCGATCCCCCGCGGATCTTCATGCCCTTGGCATCCGCGGGCGCGATCAGGGGCCGGGTCCGCGACGCCATCCCGCCCGACTGCCACATCCAGCTCAGCAGGATGATCCCCTTCTCCTCCAGCAGCGACGTGAGCGCCTTGCCGATCGGCTGCGTGCGCCAGTTGTAGCCCTGCGCGTAGCTCGTCACCACGGCCGGCATGAAGGTGATGTTCATCTCGTGGATCTCGCCGCCGGCATAGGTCAGCGGCACCAGGCCCATGTCCAGCGCGCCTTTCCGCAAGCCGCTGATCTGCGCGAAGGTCTTCATCAGCGAGGCGTTCGGATAGACCTGGAACTGCAAGGAGCCGCCGGTCCGCTCGCTCACCAGGTCGGCGAAGCGGTGGCAGATGCGGTCGCGGAAATCGCCGGTCTCGCCGGAGCTGGCCGGGAAATGATGCGAGATCTTCAGTACCCGCGGCGCCGCCTGCGCCCGTCCGATCAAGGCCGGCATCGCCAGCCCCGCGAGCGCCGCCCGTCTGGTCAAACCACCCATGTCGTCGTTCCTCCGCGCGGGTCCGGTCTTGGCCTCGCATTGGCCGCGACGCTACACTGGCCCCGCGGGAGGATACCAGAATGCACATCAAGCGGATCGCCGGCGCGCTCGGCGCCGAAATCCACGGGGTCGACCTCCGCGAGAAGCTCGGCCCCGACCAGGTCGGCCAGATCCGCCAGGCCCTGCTTGACAATCTGGTGATCTTCTTCCGCGACCAATCGCTCGCGCCCGCCCAATTCCACGCTTTCGCCGGCAGCTTCGGCGATCTCATCCAATACCCGTTCATCCGCGGCCTCGACGGCTTTCCGGAGATCATCGAGGTGCTCAAGCGCGAGGAGGAGCGCAGCAATTTCGGCGGCATCTGGCACAGCGACACGTCGTATCTCGACGAACCCCCGATGGGCAGCATCCTGCTCGCCCGCGAGCTGCCCCCCTATGGCGGCGATACGCTGTTCGCCAACCAGTATCTCGCCTACGAGGCGCTGTCGGACGGGCTGCGAGCGACCCTGACCACGCTGCGCGGCGTCAACACCTCCGCCAAGGCCGACGTGAGCCGCACCCGCGAGGACCGGGTCAGGGAGAGCGGCAGCAACGCCGTCAAGCAGGATTACGCCGCCGAACACCCGGTCGTCCGCACGCATCCCGAGACCGGCCGCAAGTCGCTCTACGTCAACATCGCCCACACCGCGCGCTTCGCCGGCTGGACCGAGGCGGAGAGCGCGCCGATGCTGCAGTTCCTGTTCGCCCACCAGGTCAAGCCGGAATTCACCTGCCGCTTCCGCTGGGAGCCCGGGTCGATCGCCTTCTGGGACAACCGGGCCGCGCAGCATAACCCGGTCAACGACTACCATGGCTTCCGCCGCCGGATGCACCGGGTCACGCTGGCCGGCGACCGCCCGAGATAACAGCGCGGCGCCATGCAATCCGGCACGCATCTCGTCCTCATCCCCAGCTACAATCCCGGCCGCCTCCTCGCCCCCACCCTCGCCGCTGCACGCGCCGCCTGGTCGCCCGTCTGGGTGGTCGACGACGCCAGCACCGATGGCAGCGTGGCCGATGCCGGGGCCGCCGACCGCCTGATCCGGCGCGCCACCAACGGCGGCAAGGGCGCCGCCTTCCTCGACGGCCTCACCGCCGCCGACGCCGCCGGCTTCACCCACGCGCTGACCATGGACGCCGACGGCCAGCACCCGGCCGCCGAGATCCCCCGCTTCATGGCCGCCTCGCAAGCCAAGCCGGCCGCCATGATCCTCGGCACCCCCGTCTTCGGCCCCGAAGCCCCCGCGCTGCGCATCCACGGCCGCAAGATCTCCAACTGGTGGACTCGGCTCGAGACCGCCGGCGCCATCCACGACTCGCTGTTCGGCTTCCGCGTCTACCCGATCGCGCCGCTGCTGGCGGTGCTGACCCGGTCGCGCCACATGCGCCGCTACGATGTCGACGTCGAAGCCGCCGTCCGCCTCGCCTGGGCGGGAATTCCCTCCCTCAACCTACCCGCGCCCGTCACCTACCCGTCCAAAGAATGCGGCGGCGTCTCGCATTTCCGCTATCTCCGCGACAACGCGCTGCTCACCCGCATGCACGCCCGCCTACTCCTCGCCATGCTGACCGGGCGCCGCTAAGACGCGGACCATGCGCCATCTCGCACTCCTGCTCGCGTGCCTGCTCTCCGCCTGCGCCGACGCCCGCTTCGACACGACCGGCCCGTCCGACGCGGCCTACACCGAGGCCCATCCGCTGTTCGCCGAATACTGCGCCGTCTCGCAGATCAAGAAGCTCCCCGGCTTCGGCGCCGACATCCGCGGCAATATCGGCGGCCACGCGGTCTTCTACCTCCAGGGCGCCTGCAAGGACCCGGCCCTCGCCTACCCCGTGCTGCGCCCCTGCGACACCGGCGGCGCCGGCCTCAGCATGAACGAGCATTTCTCCAACGCGAAATGGGTCGCCACCCCCGGCGACTCGTTCTTCTTCGAGGGCGACCTCCCGCCGAGCGCGCCGCTGACCGCCGACAGCTATCGCGCCGTGCAGCGCCGCGCGCAAGCGCTCGGCATCTACGCCGGCGTCACGTTCCATGACGTCGTGTTCAAGTCGATGCCGCCGGGCTGGACGCGCGAGGACTGGAAATACGAGATGTCGGTCGGCACCGACTATGCCATCGGCCTCGGCCGCGCCCGGCACTGCACCCGCATTCCGGTCGACCGCCCGGCGATGAACCGCATGATCGACTTCCTCAACGCCGAGAACGCTCCGTACCGCGCCGGCAAGACCTATGTGTGGGACCTGTTCCGCGACAATTGCATCCACCTCGCCCACAACGCGCTCGCCGCCGCCGGGCTGTGGAACCGGTGGCCGACCAACCGCCCGTTCCTGATCTCGGTGTTCGACTTCCCGGTCCCGCGCAACGAATTCGTCAACCTCGTCCAGCGCACCAACGACGATGTTCCGGCTGACCCCGGCGCCGCATACGACAACCCTGCCACCCGCCGCTCCCTCCTGCTGACCGGCGAGTTCCCCACCCGCCCCGGCGCCCTCGTCCTGTCGCGCAACCTGCACCAGCCGAACGCCCTATACGAGACCGGCCTCTCCCTCATCTTCTACGACGAGCCGATGTTCGGCCATTACCAGCGGGACTCCGACACCATCTTCGCCACGCCCCGCTACGCCGACCCGGTGGCCAACCGCGCCTTTTTCGCCGCCATCGCCCGCGCCAAGCTCGCCGAGAAGCGCCCGCTCGAGGCCTGGCTCGCCACCCCGCGCTATGCCGCCGACCCCGCCACGTTCACCACCATCTACGACCGCTACTACGCCCTCATCGCCCGCTTCCTGGCCGCCTGACGTCCCGTATCGTGGCCCAGAACCCGGTATGTTCCCCCGGAAACCGCCACCGCCGCACCGCAAACTCCGCCACCGCCAGCATCCCGGCCGGCACCCAATGCAAGCCGCCGATCAGCAGCGCCCAGGCCTCCCACCATCCCGCCGCCAGCAACAGCGCCGACGCCGCCAACTGCCCCGCCGCCAGCAGGCACCACGCTGCCGTCACCGCCCGCGTATACGGCACCATCCCCGCGCGGAACCGCCGGTTCACCCGCCGTGCGATCTGCGTCACGACGGCCTCGTGGCCGCGCGTTAAGCTCCGCCCAAATAAGACCAAAATCGCCACATAGATCATGCCATGCGTCAACCCGGCCGGCGCCTCACGCGCCGCCCAGACCGACACCGTCGACCCCGCCCATACCCCCGCCAGC
>CAZZVQ010000068.1:0-4406 GCA_964657565.1 uncultured Acetobacteraceae bacterium | reverse complement strand
ACCATGCCGGACGCCACCGCCTGCACCCCGCCCGCCGCCACCGCCGCATCCCCGGTCAGCATCCGCCCCAGCACCATCGCCGCAACCGTCACCAGCGCCGCCGCCCACCCGATCCCGCTCAGCTTGGCAATCCTCCGCACAAGAAACTATTGTCCGCCCGAGGAGACTCCGTGATCAGCACCCCGACGCTCACCCAATCCGCCGCCGAACAGCAACTCGCCGCACTGATCGTGTCGTCGCTTCAGCTCGAACTCGCCCCGGCCGACATCGTGCCCGAGGATCGGCTGTTCGGCGAAGGGCTTGGGTTGGATTCGATCGACGCGCTCGAGCTGGCCCTGGCCATCTCCAAGACCTACGGCTTCGAGCTCCGCTCCGACGACGAGCGGAACAAGCGCATCTTCGCGTCGCTGCGCACCCTTTCGGCCCATATCGAGGAACACCGGACCAAGTAATCCGATGCCGTCCTTTCCGCTAGTCGATCGGCCGGCCGACACGGCGCTGTTCCTCACGCCGACAGGCCCGATCGACGCCGGCACCTTCCTGGCCGACGCCGCTGCCCTGGCTGACCGCCTGCCGCCCGGCGCGCACGTCCTCAATCTCTGCCGCGACCGCCACCGCTTCGCGCTCACCCTCGCCGCTGCCCTGATCGCCGACCGGGTCAGCCTGCTGTGCGGCGATGCGTCCCCATCGCTGGTCGCCAGCCTGCTCGACCGCTATCCCGGCACGGCCACCATCGGCGACGCGGATGCTCACGGCAGCGCCGGCGCCCGCGCCGCGTCAGCCCCGGCCATCCCAGGCGACCGCCTCGCCGCCATCGTCTTCACCTCCGGCAGCACCGGCACGCCCGTCGCGCACGAGAAGCGCTGGGCCGCCCTCGTCGCCCGCACCCGCGCCGCCGCCGCCCGCTTCGAGCTCACCGAGCGCAGCCCGGCATCGATCGTCGGCACCATCCCGCCCGGCCACATGTATGGCCTCGAAACCACGATCCTGCTGCCCTTCCACGCGCCCTGCGCCACCTGGTGCGGACCGGCTTTCTTCCCGGCCGACGTGCAGACCGCCCTTGCCGCCGTTTCGGCGCCGCGGATCCTGGTCACGACCCCCCTGCAGCTTCGCAGCCTCGAAGGCATGGTCGCACCGCCGCTGCAGACGATCATCTCCGCCACCGCCCCGCTCGACCCGGCCCTCGCCGCCGACGCCGAGGCGCGCTGGTCCACCCGCATCGTGGAGATCTTCGGCGCCACCGAGTGCGGCTCCATCGCGACCCGCCGCACCACCGCGACCGATGCCTGGACGCCCTACGACGGCGTCTCGCTGCAGCAGACCGACACCGCGCCCTGCGTCCACGCCATCCATGCGCCCACGATCCCGCTGGCCGACGAGATCGACCTTGCGCCTGACGGCACGTTCCGCCTGCTCGGGCGCCGCGCCGACCTGGTGAAGCTCGGGGGGCGGCGGGCCTCGCTCGCCGGACTGAACCAGATCCTGACCGGCCTCGAAGGCGTCCGCGACGGCATCTTCGTCGTGCCCGACGACCTCGACACCCGCAGCAACGCCCGGCTCGTCGCGCTCGTCGTCGCTCCCGGCCGCACCATCCCGGGCCTCCTCGCCGATCTCCGCGGTCGGATCGACCCGGTCTTCCTCCCGCGCCGCCTGATCCAAGTCGACGCGCTGCCCCGCAACAGCCTCGGCAAGCTGCCGCGCCAGGCCGTGCTCGACCTGCTGCGGACCGCCAACACCGGATGATCGACGCCGGCGCCTTCACCATCCCCCACGACCATCCCGCCTTGCCCGGCCACTTCCCCGGCAACCCGGTCGTGCCCGGCGTCATCCTCCTCGACCGCGCCACCGCCGCCATCCTTGCCGCCTACCCCGGTCACCGCCTGGCCGCCCTGCCGCAGGTGAAGTTCCTCCGCCCCGTCCGCCCCGGCGACGCCGTCAGCATCGCCTACGCCCCGACCCCGCCCCGCATCGCCTTCGCCTGCCACATCGGCCGCGACGAGGTCATCCGCGGCACGCTTCTGCTCGGATGAGCGGCCCTCTTGCATGAAGGACTGGGCCGCCCAGCCCGAGCGTGGCGCAGCCGGACTCACGCGCGCCGGCATGGCCCTCGTCCGGCGCTTCGGCTGGTCTGCCGGACGGCCCCTGGCCCGGGTCGCTGCCTGCTGGTTCCTCGTCGCCTCGCCGAGCGCCCGCGCCGCCTCGCGCGACTATCTCGGCCGGGTCCTGGGCCACCCCGTCCGCAACCGGCAGGTCGCCCAGCATTTCGCCGCCTTCGCCGACGCCGTCCTCGACCGCGTCATGCTCGCCTGCGGCCGCGCCGACGATTTCCACATCGACGCCGACGGCATCCCTGCGCTGCTCGACACGTTGCGGCGGCCGAGCGGCGCCATCCTGCTCGGCGCCCATCTCGGCAGCTTCGAAATCCTCCGCACCCTGGCCGCCGACGCGCCGGTCCCGGTCTGGGCGCTGATGTACCGCCGCAACGGCGGCGCGCTGACGGCCCTGCTCGACCAGGCCGCCCCCGAGTTGCACAAGCGCATCATCGAGATCGGCGACACCGCCAGCATGCTCCGTGCCCGCGAATGCCTCGACCGCGGCGAGATGGTCGGCATCCTCGCCGACCGTAACCCATCCGGGCACCGCACGATCTCGGTCCCCTTCCTCGGCAGTCCCGCCCCGTTCCCCACCGGCCCGGTCCTGGTCGCCGCCACCCTCGGCGCGCCGGTGTTCCTCTGCTCCGCCATCCGCACCGGCCCCCGGCGCTACCGCATCGGGATCGAGCCGTTCGCCGACCGCATCACCCTCCGCCGCGAGCACCGCGCCGCCGACCTCGCCGCCGCCATCACCCGCTACGCCGCTGCGCTCGAACGCCTCTGCCGCGCCCACCCCTATCAGTGGTTCAACTTCTTCCCCTTCTGGACCGACTCGCATGCACCCGACCCGGCGCGCCCTGTTCCCGCTCCTCCTGCTGCCGCTCCGCGCCCGGGCTGACGCGCTCGACCTGGCGGCTCTCATGGCCCGCCTCGCCAGCATCCCCGAGCGCCGCGCCACCTTCCGCGAAGAACGCGTCCTAGCCGCCCTGACCACCCCTCTGGTCAGCACCGGCCGCCTGCTCTACCGCCGGCCCGACTACCTCGAGAAGGACACGCTCTGGCCGCTCCCCGAGCGCTTCGTCATCGACGGCTCCCGCCTGATCATCGCCGACCCCTCCAGCAACGACCCACCCCACGTCGTCCCGCTCGACGCCCAACCCGGCCTGCGCACGCTGATCGACGCCACCCGCGCACCCCTCGCCGGCGACCTCGACACGCTCCGCCGCGCCTTCACCCTCACCACCAGCGGGACGCTGGCCGCCTGGACGCTCGACCTGGTCCCGACGGCCCAAGCCGCTGCCAAATTCCTGACCGCCATCCATCTCACCGGCCAAGACACCTGGATCGCCACCATCCGCACGACCCAACCGAACGGCGACACCACCACCCTCCAGATCACCCCGATCTAAAAGGAAGCGCTAGGATTCGATCACCCCGTTACCTATTCTCCCGCCATGGACACACTGCCTCCGCATCCGGAAACCGAAGTCGAACGACAGGCTCGGATCGCGTGGGAAGCGAACGGAATCGCCGAGGCACGAGCCGAACTCGACGCGGGCTTGTACGTCGACGCGGACGAGATGCGAGCTTGGATCCTGAGCATGGGCACCGATCACGAGCTGCCGCCTCCACCGACTCGTCGTCGCTGACCGGGTAAATTGCCGCGCACCCTGACGTATGCGCCCAAAGCTCGAGCTGACATCCTCGCCGCCAGAGCCTGGCTGACCCAATCCGGATCGGGACCTGCGGCAAGGAAGCGGCTGAGCGAAATCTTGGCAGGGATCGAAGGCCTGATCGACCATCCATGCCGATTTCCATTTGGCTCATACCCGAATGTTCGCGAACGGCTCTGCGCCGGCGGCTACCGAATACTCTATGAGGTCAGGCCAGACACGGGGCGCAACGAAAGCGCCGGAGACGTCCAAATTCTCAGAGTGTACGGCCCGCGCCAGGATCGCCGGACTTTTGGCGCGACCAAAGTCTAAAGCGGTCTCTCCCGTGACCACCCGCCGCCTCCCCATCCTCCTCGCGCTAGCCGCCGCCGTCGCCCTCCTCGCGGGCGCCCTGTCGGCCATCACCATCCGCACCGACATGACCGAGTTCCTCCCCACCGGCACCACCCCCGCCGCCCGCCTGATCCTCGACGAGGCGCGCACCGGCACCGCCTCCGGCCTCATCTTCATCGGTATCGAGAACGCTCCGATCCCCGACCTCGCCCGCATCAGCCGCACCCTCGCCGACAGCCTCACCCAAACCGGCCTGTTCCAAACCGTCGCCGGCGGCCAGGCCGCGCTCCCGCAGGCCCAACTCGAC
>CAZZVQ010000067.1:11046-27571 GCA_964657565.1 uncultured Acetobacteraceae bacterium | reverse complement strand
CCTGGGCCCCGTCCTGGGCTGGGACGGTCGGTGCGTCATCCGCGACTGGAGCGAGGCGTGGGCGGAACCGGAAGGCGACGGGCGAGGCAGCCCCGATTGATGCCGAACCGGTCGAGCAGGGGCGCCCGCCGCTCCGCTTCGAGCGACTTGCTCAGCGATCAACGCCGCTTGATCCCGTCGACGATCTTCGTGAGCTCGGCCCCGTTCGCCTTGTCGCCGGCTGGCGAGGACCAGGCCGTCATCAGCACCATGAGGTTGTTGGTGACGGCGAATATGCCGAGCGTCACGGCGGTGGGTCCGTCCTTGTCCTTACCCACCCAGTGCAGCATGGCGGTGGGGATGCCGTTGATTTCCATGTCGCGGGATTGCTGGCTGGAACGGTCGATCACAACGCCCTGCTTGCTGAGGAAATCGACATCCTCGTCGATCAGGGCATCCATTCCCTTCGCGGTGGCCGTCTCGATGGCAACATAGGTTTCGCCGTCCGGCGACGTCGCCTCGACCCCTTTCTCGACCTCCGACGGCTTCCAGCTCCCCGGCAGGTAAACCGTTGCCGCCGGGTTGGCGTCGGGCAGCTCATAGGTCTTGGCGCGACCGCCGACCGGCAACCCGGCGAGCGAGAGAGCGACGAGGACCGACATGCGTGTAATCGAGCTCACGATTGCAACTCCGGTGCTGCTGAATCTTGCCAGACCGGAGCCGCTTCGGCAAGATTCTACAACTAAAGGTTAGTTGATCTGCCTGGGCTGCCCACCCGAGCGCATGCCGGACGCCCTTTAAGTGGATCTTAATCTCCGCACGCCACACTGACCGGACTGGAGGAGTAGGTCGGACCTTGGTGAAGCGCGCGTTACGAGCATTGACCTCCGTCGCGCCGGAGTTCGCCGCGATTTCGTGCCTCGTGGCGATCATTTGGTGGGGTATCGGCACGATGCTGAGCACCCAGCATGCCAGGGCGCTCGGCGGCGCGCGGCGGGATACCACCAACCTCGCCCACGCATTCGCTGCAAACACGCAGCGGATCGTCGCCGGTGCCGACCAGGTCCTGCTATCGCTCCGAGCAGCCTATGAGCGTGACGGAGACCGGTTCGACCTGCCCACATGGATCAAGCGCGAAAGCGCGCCGGATTTACTGACCGCGAAGGTCGCCATCATCGGGTCCGCCGGGATGGTGCTCGCCAGCACGGTGTCACCGCGAAGGTTCAGCGTCGCCGATCGCGAATATTTCGTGGTCCAGCGTGAGTCCAGCGTGGATGAACTGTTCATCAGTAAGCCGATCATGGGCCGAGGCAGCGGCCGGTGGACGATCCAGCTGACACGCAAGATCATCGCCGCCGACGGCAGCTTCAAAGGCTTGGTGCTGGTGTCGGTCGATTGCCAGCAACTCTCGGCCTTCTACCAGTCGCTCAACCTACAGCACGGCTTCATCGAACTGGTCGGGCTGGACGGAATCGTGCGCGCGCGTGGGCCGTTCGAAGACGGCGCCATCGGCAGTCGGCTCCCATTCATGACGGACGCCGTTTCGCAGGAGCCGAGCGGCGTGTTCCGCGCGCAGGTCGGCGGAGATGCTTTCACCGTCTCCCATCGGCAATTGCCGGACTACAAGCTGGTCGTGCTCGTCGGTTTCAGCGACAAGTCTGTGCTCTCGAGCTATCGGTATGCGCAAAAACGCATGCTGTGGTCCGGAGCGGCAGCAACGCTCGGCCTGTGCATCGTTGGCGCCTTCTGGATCCCTCAGCGCAGGCGGACCACGCGGTTCCACCAATCCGTCCAAGTGATGCTCGAGAGCATGAGCCAAGGTCTGGTCATGGTCGATTCGGGCCAGCGGGTGCGCGTGGTCAATCGCCGCGCGCTCGAACTGCTGGGCCTGCCCTTGAACGCATTGTCGGTCCTTGCAGGATGGCGGACGAAGAAGGGGTCTAGGGTCGAACAAGAGCTGCTCCATGCCCTCGATCGCCTCAACGGCAGCTTCTCTGGCAGAAGTACCGATACGGACCAGCCGGTCCTGGAGAGCACCGTCTCGCCGATCCCCACCGGCGGTTCAGTGCAGACGATCACCGACGTGACGGCCCGGCATGTCGCCGACCGGCGCATCCGGCACATGGCCCTGCACGACCATCTGACCGGCCTGGGCAACCGCGTCCTCTTTGCCGACGAGGCGGATCATCTGCTCGACCAGGCCGCGCAACAGGGCACCCGGTTGGCCGTGCTGTGCTTGGATCTCGATGGCTTGAAGCGGGTGAACGATACGTTCGGGCATGAGATGGGCGACATGCTGCTCGTCCAGGTCGCCAAGCGGCTGACCGACGCAGTCCAGGATGGCGGCGTGATCGCGCGGACGGGCGGCGACGAGTTCGCGATCCTGGTACGGACGACCGACGAGGCCGACGCCGCCAGAGCGGTGGCGCACGAGCTTCTCGATGCGTTGAGGCTGCCATTCACCATCAATGGGCAGGTGATGCGGGTCGCCGGCAGCATCGGCGTGGCGCAATATCCGGCCGACGGAAGCGCCCGCCCGGAGCTGCTCCGCCATGCCGATCTGGCGTTGTATGCGGCCAAGACCGACCGGCACCGCCCGATCCGGCTGTTCGACCCGGGCATGGCCGACAGCGCGCGCTTGAAGCAGCAATTGGATGAAGATCTCCGCACCGCGATCGGCACCGAACAGCTTTTTCTCGAATTCCAGCCGCAATTCCGCACGGTCGGCCTCGCCGTCGTCGGGTTCGAGGCGCTGGTCCGGTGGAACCACCCCGTTCACGGGCGTCTGGGGCCGGACGCGTTCATTCCGCTCGCCGAGGAGACGGGGCTCATCGTCGCCTTGGGGCGGCAAGTACTGGAGCAGGCGTGCCGGGTGGCGCTGCACTGGCCAGACCACGTCCATATCGCGGTCAACCTATCACCAGTGCAGTTCTGTGACCCACAAATCGTGCAGACCATCTCGACAGTATTGGCCAGCACGGGACTGCCGGCATCGCGGTTGGAGCTGGAGGTCACGGAAGGCGTTCTCATCGCCGACGAACAGGGGGCGCTGGACACGCTGCGTGAGCTGCGGGAACTCGGAGTGGTTCTCGCCCTCGACGATTTCGGAACCGGCTATGCGAGCCTCAGTTACTTGCGGAAATTCCCGTTCGAGCGGATCAAGCTCGATCGTTCCTTCGTCCAGGCTCAAGTCATCGAGGAGCGCTCGCGCCATATCCTGCAAGCGATCCTCGGCCTCAGCCACGATCTGCACCTGTCAGTCGTCGCAGAGGGCGTCGAGACGCGGACCCAGCTCGATCTGCTGCGCGAACAGGGCTGTCACGCCGTGCAAGGCTTCCTGGTCGGTCGACCGATGAGCCAATACGATGCTGGCACCCTGTTCGCTCCCACGCGGATCGACCCGCCCGGGCCGGTCGTCGGCCCCGGGACCCGTGGGGCGCCGCCCGTCACACGGGCCAAGAATCTCCATTGCAGCTAGCCGCTTCCGCTCCGTCCCGGTCCCCGATACACTCTCTGCCGATCCGGCGACGAACGCAGGGCGGGGAGGCGACGATGCGGCTGGGAGCGATCACGGGGGTTCTGGCGGGGCTGACCGCGCTGGGAGTGGCCGCACCATCGATGGCGCAGGTGCCGCTGGTGATGGAAGAGGCCATGGTGGACTCGCCACAGCCGGGCCAGAAGATCTACGTCCGCAACAAGCACGCGGAGGGGATGACCGCGTTCACCCCCGAGCGCACCGTCCTGTTCGTCCACGGCGCGACCTACCCCGCCAGCACCGCGTTCGACCTCGAACTCGGTGGACTCTCCTGGATGGACTACATCGCGCAGCGAGGCTTCGACGTTTACCTGCTCGACCTGCCCGGCTACGGCCGTTCGACCCGGCCCGCGTCCATGGACGGCCCGGGCGACCAGGGCCAACCCGTGGAAACCACCGCGCAAGCTGTGGCCGACTACGCCGCGGTCGCCGATTGGGTGATGGCGCGCCGGCACCTGCCAACGATCGACGTGATGGGCTGGTCGTGGGGCACGACGATCGCCGGCGGTTATGCGGCGGCGCACCCGGACCGGGTCAACCGGCTCGTGCTCTACGCGCCCGTCTGGGTGCCGCAACAGGTCGGCACGGTGGAGCCGCCCAAGCTTGGCGCCTACCGAACCGTCTCGGCCGCCGCCGCCAAGCAGCGCTGGCTCAACGGCGTGCCGGCCGACAAACTGGCCGACCTCATCCCGCCGGGCTGGTTCGAGCAGTGGCAGCGCGCGACCTGGGCGACCGACCCGACATCGGGCGGCACGACCCTCCGCGCGCCGAACGGCGTGATTGAGGATCTCCAGAACTCTTGGGCGACGGGCAAATCCACCTACGATCCCAGCACGATCACGGCGCCGACCCTCATGATCCAGGCCGAGTGGGACCACGACACCCCCCCGCTCCGCTCCCAGGGCCTGTTCCCGGCACTGACGCATGCCGCGTGGAAGCAATACGTGCTGATTGGCGAAGGAACGCACACGGTTCTGATGGAGAGGAACCGGCTCCAATTCTTCGCGGCGGTGCAAGCGTTCTTGGAAGCTCGCTAGGGTTCTCGCGCCGGCCACGCTGGTGCCCGGCGCTGTGTTTCAATATATACGACCCTGCCTGAGCAGGAGAGTTGCCATGAGACGCCTTGGACAGCGGTGCGCGGTGATCGCGGCTGTCGTCTCCCTCACCCTCCAGAGCGCCTTCGCGGCGCAGACGATGGTCGCGGTTGCCGCGAACTTCACCGATGCGGCCAAGGAGATCGCCGCTGCCTACACGGCCAAGACGGGCAACGAGGCCGTCCTGAGCTTCGGCGCCTCCGGCCAGTTCTACACGCAGATCACCCAAGGCGCGCCCTTCGAGGTGTTCCTCTCGGCCGACGACGAGCGGCCGAGGAAGGCGATCGCCGAGGGCTACGGCGTCGACGGCAGCGCGTTCACCTACGCGGTCGGCAAGCTCGTATTGTGGAGCAAGCAGGCGGGCCTCGTGCAGGGTGAGGCGACGTTGGCGAACGCCAGTTTCGACAAGCTCTCGATCTGCAACCCGGTCGCCGCGCCCTACGGTGCCGCCGCGGTCGAAACCATGAAGTCTCTCAACCTCTACGACACGCTGCAGCCGAAGCTGGTCGTGGGCGCCAACATCAGCCAGGCGTTCCAGTTCGTGCAGACGGGCAACGCCGAGATCGGCTTCGTCGCGCTGTCGCAGGTGATCGATGACAAGGCCGGGTCGCAGTGGATGGTGCCGCAGAACCTCTACGCGCCGATCCGGCAGGATGCGGTGCTGCTCAAGAGGGGCGCCGGCAACGAGGCCGCGGCCGGTTTCCTGACCTTCCTCCGGGGCTCCGAGGCCACGGCCATCATCCGGAAATACGGCTACGAGATCGGGACCTCGGACTGATCGTTGGACGCGCTGTCGCCCGAGATCTGGACGGCGACCCGGCTCACGATCGAATTGGCCGCCACCACGACGGTCATCCTGCTGATCGTCGGCACGCCGATCGCGTGGTGGCTCGCGCGGTCGCAGGCGCGGTGGAAGGAGGCGGTCGCGGCGGTCGTGGCGCTTCCGCTGGTGCTGCCGCCGACCGTGCTGGGGTTCTATTTGCTGCTTCTGCTCGGTCCCGACGGACCCGGCGGCAGCGTGGCACGACTATGGGGCGCCCGCACGCTCGCCTTCACGTTCCCGGGCCTGGTGATCGGGTCGGTGGTCTACTCGATGCCGTTCGTCGTGCAGCCGATCCGCAACGCGTTCGCGGCGGTCGGCGCGCGCCCGCTCGAAGTGGCGGCGACGTTGCGGGCGTCGCCCCGCCGCGCGTTCTGGACCGTGGCGGTGCCGCTCGCACGGCCGGGCTTCCTGACCGGTGCCGTGCTCGGCTTCGCGCACACGGTCGGCGAGTTCGGGATCGTGCTGATGATCGGCGGCAGCATTCCGGGCAAGACCAAGGTGCTATCGGTCGCACTCTATGATTTCGTCGAGACGTCCCGGTGGCGCGAGGCCAGTATCCTGGCCGGCGGCATGGTGGTGTTCGGCTTTTCCGTCATCCTGGCGATGACGCTGCTGGAGAAGCGGATCGGGCGCCGGGGGGCATGAGCCCCGAGACCATCAAAGTCGCTTTTGCCGGGACGTTGGGCAGCTTCCTGCTGGATGCCGCTTTCAGCGTGCCGGCGACCGGCGTCACCGGGCTGTCCGGTCCATCCGGTTGCGGCAAGACGACGGTGTTGCGCGCGATGGCCGGACTACACCGCATCGAGAATGGCTATTGCGAGATCGGTGGCGAGGTGTGGCAGAGCGAGACCATGTTCCGGCCCGCCCACCGCCGGCCGGTCGGCTACGTGTTCCAGGAGGCGAGCCTGTTCGCGCATCTCTCGGTGCGGCGCAACCTGCTGTTCGGTACCCGAGGCGCGGGCGGGGCGGTCGCGTTCGAGGATGTCGTCGGCCTGCTCGGCATCGGCGGCTTGCTGGACCGCTCGCCGCAGCATCTCTCCGGCGGCGAGCGGCAGCGCGTGGCGATCGGGCGCGCCCTGCTGAGCCAGCCGAAGCTGCTGCTGATGGATGAGCCGCTCTCCGCCCTGGATCGGGCGACCCGGGACGAGATCCTGCCCTTCCTGCAACGGCTGCACACCACGCTGCGCCTGCCGATCATCTATGTCACGCATGACATGGCCGAGCTGGAGCAGCTGGCCGACCACCTCGTGCTGATGCAGGCCGGGCGGGTGCTGGCGTCCGGACCGCTGGCCGCGTTGCAGAGCGACGTCGAGCTGCCGCTGGCCGGAAGGCGGGACGCCGCGGTGAGCTTCGACGGGATCGTCGGCGCCTACGATGCGAGCTACGGATTGCTCACGGTGCAGGTCGCGGGGGGCGCCTTCGTGGTGCCGTCCGCGCGGATCGCGCCGGGCACGCGGCGCCGCATCCAAGTCGCCGCCCGCGACGTCAGCATCGGGACCACCCCTGCGGAAAGCACGATCCTCAACGTCATCGCCGCCCGCATCCTCTCGATGTCGCCGGCGGGCGAGCATGAATTGGTGGTGGTGTTGGGGCTGGGACAGGACGGCGGCGGGGCGAGGCTCCTGGCTCGAGTGACCCGGCAATCATGGGACCGGCTGGTTCTGCTCGTCGGTCGAGCGGTGTATGCCCAGATCAAGGGCGTGGCGCTGACCTGAGCGGCTGGTCCGACTTTCAAATGGTCCGAATTTTGCATGGGTGGGCAGCTTGTCCTCAAGCTGAACCGATCGAGCGCTGATGACCAACCGAACCGTCAAGAGCGTGTGCCCCTATTGTGGCGTCGGATGCGGCATCATCATGGAGGTGAGTGGCGAAAAAATAGTCAGACTGACCGGCGACAAGGACCATCCCACCAATTTTGGCCGGCTTTGCACAAAAGGCAGCACATGTGCCCAAGCCATCGCCGTGTCCGGCCGCATGGACCGCGCATATATCAGGCAGCGCGATAGCACCGGCCGCGACATGCGCGACCATGCGCCGGTCGCCATGGATGCCGCCATCAGCGAGGCGGCCCGCCGGCTCTGCACCATCCGCGACGCGCACGGCCCCGACGCGATCGGCCTCTACGTCTCGGGCCAGATGTCGCTGGAGGCGCAATACCTGGCCAACAAATTGGCCAAGGGTTACCTGCGGACCCGCAACATGGAGAGTAATTCCCGCCTGTGCATGGCAAGCGCCGGCAGTGGCTACAAGCAGAGCTTCGGGTCCGACGGGCCTCCCGGCTCGTACCAGGACTTCGACCGCGCCGACCTGTTCTTCGTCATCGGCGCCAACATGGCGGACTGCCATCCGATCCTGTTCCTGCGCATGATGGACCGGGTCAAAGCCGGGGCCAAGCTGATCGTCGTCGACCCGCGGCGGACGGCGACGGCGGACAAGGCGCACCTCTTCCTCCAGATCGCGCCCGGCACCGACCTGGCGCTGCTCAACGGCCTGCTGCACATGTTGCTCGAGAACGGCCATATCGATCCCGCCTTCATCGCCCGCAACACGGAAGGGTGGGACGCGATGCCAGCGTTCCTGCAGGACTACCCGCCGGCGCGGGTGGCGGCGATCACCGGGCTGGCCGAAGCCGATATCAGGCGCGCGGCCGAGTGGATCGGCGGCGCGGCCGAGTTCATGAGCTGTTGGACCATGGGGCTCAACCAGAGCACCCACGGCACCTGGAACACCAACGCGGTCTGCAACCTGCATCTGGCGACCGGAAAGATCTGCCGGCCCGGCAGCGGACCGTTTTCGTTGACCGGTCAGCCCAACGCGATGGGCGGCCGCGAGATGGGCTACATGGGACCCGGCCTGCCCGGCCAACGCTCGCTGGAGATCGAGGCCGACCGCCGTTTCGTGGAAGCCCTGTGGGACCTGCCCGGCGACACGCTGCGGACCGAGTTCGGCAAGGGCTCGGTCTGGATGTTCGAGGAGATCCGGGCCGGGCGCATCAAGGCGTGCTGGATCATCTGCACGAACCCGGTGGCCAGCATGCCCAACCGCGCCGGCGTCATCGCCGCGCTGCAGGCGGCGGAGCTGGTGATCACTCAGGATTCCTATCTCGACACCGAAACGAACACCTACGCCGACATCATGCTGCCCGGTGCGCTATGGGCGGAAGCCGAGGGCGTGATGATCAACTCGGAGCGCAACCTGACGCTGATGGCCAAGGCCGTCGAGCCGCCGGGGGAGGCGCTGCCGGATTGGCAGATCATCGCCCGCATCGCCTGCGAGATGGGCTATGCCGATGGGTTCACCTTCGGCTCGGCCGCCGAAGTGTTCGAGGAGCTGAAGCGGGCCGCCAATCCGCACACCGGCTACGACATCGGCGGGGCCAGCCATGCCCGGCTGCGCGATCGACCGCTGCAATGGCCGATCGGGGCCGGCGCGGAGTCCGACCGCAACCCGATCCGCTACCGCCGCGATGAGGCCCTGACGTTCGCGACCGAATCGGGCCGCGCCCGCTTCTTCCCGCGGCCCCACATGGCGCCGGCGGAAATGCCGGACGGGGACTTCCCGCTCGTGCTCAATACCGGCCGGCTGCAGCACCAGTGGCATACGCTGACCAAGACGGGGAAGGTGGCAACGCTGAACAAGCTGAACCCGGGTCCGTTCGTCGAGATCAATCCCACCGACGCCGCAAGTTTGGGCATCGCGTCCAAGGACCAGGTCGAGATCCGGTCGCGCCGGGGCCGGGCCGTGCTGCCGGCCGTGGTGACCGACCGCGTCCAACCCGGCAATTGCTTCACGCCGTTCCACTGGAGCGACGTGTTCGGCGAGGACCTCGCGATCAACGCCGTCACCAACGACGCCGTGGATCCCGTTTCATGGCAGCCAGAGTGCAAATTCTGCGCAGTCGCGCTCGCCCGGGTGGGCCCGGCCGCCGCGCGGGCCGAGCCAGCCGAAACCAGCGTGGCGGCCACCGGAGCGGTTGATGCCGTTGTCGGGATCCGGGCGCGATCGGACGCGGATATCGATGGAGTGGGAGCCACCATGAGCCGCATCGAATCCTTTGCGAAACTGTTGGGCCTGGCCGCCAAGCCGGACTTGGTGCTCGCTCCGCAGGAGCGGCTCTACATGCAGGGCTATCTGTCGGGCCTGGCGGCCGATGCCGGCGCGTTGGGCGGCGTGCCGGTCCTGCCGCTGTCGGCGCCGGTCGATCCGCTGAGCCGGCTCGTGCTCGATGGGATGTTGGCGGGCCTGTTCTCGCGGGCCACGGCGGGCGGCCAGGCGCCCGAAGCGATCGCCGCGCCGTCTGCGGCCGTGACGGTCACGGTGCTGTGGGCGTCGCAGATCGGCCGTGCCGAAGGGTTTGCGGCAGAGTGCGCGCGCGCGATGGAGGCGCTCGGCCATCCGGTGCGCCTGGCCAGCATGGACGCCGTCGGCGTCGCAGAGCTGAGTGCGGCGCCGATCCTGCTGATGCTGACCAGCACGTTCGGCGATGGGGACGCGCCGGACAACGGTGCGGCGCTGTGGAGCGCGCTGGAGAGTGCCGCCGCCCCGCGCCTGGAGGGGACACGGTTCTCGGTCCTCGCCTTCGGCGATTCCAATTACGACCAGTTCTGCGGTTTCGGCCGCAAGCTGGATGCGCGGCTCGAGGCGCTCGGGGGCCAGCGGCTTGCCCCGAGGGTGGATTGCGAACCGGAGTTCGAGGAGGCGGCCAAGGGCTGGCTCGCGGCCGTCTCGGCGGCGTTGCGCGACGATGGCGCGCCGGCAGCACAGCCGATGGCGGCGCGGTCGGAGCCTAGCGACAAAGCCCCGTATACGAGGAACAATCCGCTTCGGTCCCGCCTGATCGGCAACCGGCTCCTCAACAAGGAGGGCGCGGAGAAGGAGACGCGGCAGTTCATCTTCGACCTGCAGGAGAGCGGCTTCGTCTACGAGGCCGGCGACGCGCTTGGTGTCTGGCCCCACAACGATGCCGGGCTGGTGGCCGAGATGCTGGCCACGCTCGACCTGTCGGAGAGCGCACCGGTGACCGTGTCGGGACTGGGGACGATCGGCCTCGGGGAGGCGCTCTCGAGCCATTTCGAGATCAGCAAGACGACGCCCGAGATGCTCCGCTTCGTCGCCGAGCGGTCGGGCAGCAGCTTCCTGACCGATCTCATGCTCGAGGAGCGCCGGACGCATCGGACCGATTGGCTGTGGGGGCGGCAATTCGTCGACCTGCTGCATGGGTTCCCGATCACGGCCAGCGCCGACGAACTGCTCGGCGTGCTGAAGCGGATGCAGCCGCGGCTCTACTCGATCTCGTCGAGCCCGCTGCTCTACCCGACCCAGATCCACACGACGACGGCGACGGTGCGCTTCGGCAAGGACGGCGTCCGGCATGGCGGCGTCTGCTCCACCTTCCTGGCCGACCGCGCCGGCGATGCCGAGATCCCCATCTTCCTGCAGAAATCCCCGCATTTCCGCCCGCCCAAGGACCCCTCGCTGCCGATGATCATGGTCGGTCCGGGTACCGGCGTCGCCCCGTTCCGCGCCTTCCTGCAGCAACGGCAGGCGTCGGGCGCGCCCGGCCGCAACTGGCTGTTCTTCGGCGAGCAGCGGGAAGCCACCGATTTCTATTACCGCGACGAGTTGGAGACGATGCAGGCGCAAGGCACCCTGCACCGGTTGGACACGGCGTTCTCGCGCGACCAGGCCGAAAAGATCTACGTCCAGGACCGCATGCTCGAGCACGGCGCCCAGCTCTGGGCTTGGCTGCAGGATGGCGCCCATTTCTACGTGTGCGGCGATGCCAGCCGGATGGCCAAGGACGTCGATGCGACGCTGCGCCGGGTCGTGGAGGACCATGGCGGGATGACGACGGAGGACGCGGACGCCTATGTCGCGGCGATGGCGCGGGAGAAGCGCTACGTGCGGGACGTTTATTGAATCGCCTACTCGGGGCGAAGGTGGACAGCCGCGATGGGAGGATTCAGAGTCCGGCGCGCATGCCGCGCCGAGACCGATTCTGACCGACCGCCGCCTTCGCTCCCATCAGCGCCAGCTCGCCGGAGTCATGGCCGCGCTCGTCTCGGGTAAGACCGAGGTGCGCGACATCCTCGCGGCCGTGACCCCGGGCGGCGGCAAGTCGCTGCTCCCGGTCCTGGCCGCGGCGCAGTTGGTCAAGGCGGGCCTCATCGACCGGGTCTGCTGGGTCGTGCCGCGCGATAGCCTCCGGCTGCAGGCCGAAGAGGCGTTCGCCGACCCGGCCTGGCGCGCGACGCTGGACCACAGCCTGTCCGTCCGCGCCGCCGACAACGCGCCCGATCCGAGCCGCGGCCTCGCCGGCTACGTCACCACATACCAGGGCGTCGCGGCGGCGCCGGGGCTGCATCTCGCCGAGTTCCGCCGCCACCGCACCCTGCTCGTGGTCGACGAGGTGCATCATTTGCCGGCGCTGGCCGATACCGATCCGGTGACCGCGCGCCAATCTCCCGAGACCGACGAGGATCCCGCTAGCGCTTGGTCCCGCGCGCTGCAGCCGCTGTTCGAGTGCGCGGCCTATCGCCTGCTGCTGTCGGGCACGCTCGAGCGGGCCGACGGGAAGGGCATCCTGTGGCTGCCCTACCGCAAGGGACCGAAGCTGCGCACCCGCGAGGTCGAGCTCGACGCCCCCGGTTGGGCCGTCGTCGGCTACTCCCGCCGGCAAGCGCTGGCGGAGCGGGCGGTGCTGCCGGTGACGTTCGGGGCGCTCGATGGGCAAGCGAGCTGGCGCGACGAGGAGGGCAGGGAGGTCGGCCCGCACCGTCTCGCCGCCGCCCACCCCGAGGAGACGACCCGGCCCGCGCTGTTCACCGCGCTCCGCACCGGCTTCGCCGAAGCCCTGCTGCGCGAGGCCTTCCTGGCGATCCGCGGCATCCGCGCGGCGCGAAGGCGCGATCGTGCACTGGCCGCCGACGCGCCGGCCCGCGGGCTGGGCAAGCTGCTGGTGGTCGCGCCGGATCAGGGCACGGCCCGGCGCTACCACGCCCTGCTGCAGGGCTGGCTGCCGGCCGGTCAGGCGGCGGCGGCGCAACTCGCCACGTCCGACATGCCGCGCGCCCACGAGATCCTCGCCGCGTTCCGGCTGCGGCCGGAGCCCTCGATCCTGGTCACCGTGGCGATGGCCTATGAGGGGTTGGACGCCCCGGAGGTCGCGGTGGTGGCGGCGCTCACCCACATCCGCTCCAGGCCGTGGCTGGAGCAGATGGTCGCCCGCGCCACGCGGGTGGACCCGCATGCCGGGCCGTATGCCGGGCAGCGCGCGCTGGTGTTCCATCCCGACGATCCGCTGTTCGCGCAGTTCCGCCGGCGCATGGAGATGGAGCAGGGCACGCTCGCCCGCGCGCCCAAGCCGGCCCGCGGGCAGCGCACGCTGCCCGCCTGGGTGCTGGATCAGTTGCCGTCGGACAGAGACGGCATCACGCCGCTCGAATCCAACGCGCTGGCGCTGCGGTTCGATACGCTGCGGCCGGGTCCTGACCTGGCGATGCACCGGCCGGAACAGGTGGCCGCGCAATCGGAGCTGGTCGAGCCCCCCTCAATCGTCGAGCGGCGGCTGCGGATCCGGTTGGGCGAGATGGTGGCGGCGCAGGCGGTGGAGGACGAGGCGGGGCGCGCCGGGCTGCGCGAGGGTGTGGCCGGGGCCGGGCTGTATCATCGCTACAATGCGGCGCTGAAGCGCGTGACGGGCAATAAGAGCCGGGCGGAGATGACGCTGGCCGAGCTGGAGGCCGCGGTCGGCTGGCTGGAACGCAATCGCCTCGCCGACCAGTTGCATGTGCTCGAGGGTGACCCGCGCTACGCCTGGACCGCCCGCAAGCGGGGCGAGTGGAAGCCGCCGGTGGGACGGGTGAATTGATTTGACGCAATCCCCTCCGGGGGGATAGGACCGGCTCGCGCGGGAGGCGCGGGACCGATGACGCCGCTTTCAGACATGCTGCAGCAGGGCGGCACCGCCAGCCTGCTGTTCATTCCCAGCGCCGTCGTCATCGGCGCGCTGCACGGGCTCGAGCCCGGCCATTCCAAGACGATGATGGCCGCCTTCATCGTCGCGGTCCGTGGCACCGTCAGCCAAGCCGTCCTGCTCGGCCTCGCGGCGACCGTGTCCCATACCGCGGTGGTCTGGGCGATCGCCCTCGGCGGCCTGTATTTCTTCTCCGGCCTCGATGCCGAGGCGACCGAGCCATACTTCCAGGTCGCATCGGCCGGGCTGATCATCGCGATCGCCGTCTGGATACTGCTCCGCACCTGGCGCGAGCAGCACGCCTTCACCGCGACCCTCACCGTCGACCACCACCACCACGACCACGAGCACGATTTTGACGTCGCCTTCACCGGCGAGGAACCGGCGGCGATGCACGATGCCGGCGCCGAGCCGATGGACGCGCATTCCCGCGCCCACGCCAACGCCATCAAGCAGCGCTTCGACGGCCGCCGCGTCACCACCGGCCAGATCGTCATGTTCGGTCTCACCGGCGGACTGATCCCGTGCCCGGCGGCCATCACCGTGCTGCTGCTCTGCATCCAGGTGAAGCAGATGGCCATGGGGTCGCTGCTGGTGCTCGCCTTCAGCGTCGGCCTGGCGCTGACGATGGTGACCGCCGCCGTAGCCGCCGCGCTCAGCGTCAAGCACCTGTCCCGGCGGTTCACCGGCTTCGGCCGCCTTGCCGCGCGTGCGCCCTATGTCTCGAGCGTCGTCATCATCGCGATGGGCCTGTACCTCGGCTACGAGGGCCTGCACGCCCTGACGGCCGGCGCCATCTGACCTGGATCGACACGGGCAGGGCGACCATTATCATCCCATCTGCGTGCCGGTGACGCGCCCCTGAGCCCGGGGGCGCCGGCTGCCTGGGAAGGACATCGCGTTGGTCAAACACGTTCACCCCCCGGCAGAACCGCCCGTCCACCACCACACGCACCCCGACATCATCAAGCGCCTGCGCCGGGCCGAGGGGCATCTGCGGAGCATCGTCGCCATGATGGAAGCCGGCCGCCCGTGTCTCGACGTGGCGCAGCAGCTGCATGCGGTCGAGAAGGCGGTGTCGCAGGCCAAGCGGACCTTTATCCACGACCACCTCGACGACTGCCTGGAGCACAGCGTCGGCGGCGTCATCGGTCCCGCCCGCGACGCGATCGAGGAGTTCAAGGAGATCACCAAGTATCTGTGAGGCTTGACCTGACCATGGCGGCTGGCCAGCTAGTAGCACAGGAGGTCCGATGACCGTCGAGACGCTGACACCGCCTGCGCGAACGCCGGACACGGGTGTGTCGCTCGACCTGGGCATCACCGGCATGACCTGCGCGTCCTGCGTGCGTCGCGTGGAACGGGCGCTGGCCCGCGTTCCTGGCGTCGCCGCGGTGGCGGTCAACTTGGCGACGGAGCGGGCGCGCGTCACCGGGTCGGGCGCCACGCTGGACGTGCCCGCGCTGGCGGCGGCCGTGCAGTCGGCCGGGTATCAGACCGGGACGGCGGACTACGATCTGCAGGTGGCGGGCATGAGCTGCGCGTCCTGCGTCGGCCGGGTCGAGCGGGCGCTGCGGCGCGTGCCGGGCGTGACCGATGTCGCCGTCAACCTGGCGACGGAGCGGGCGCATGTCGTGGCGCTGCAGGGCGCGACCGACGTCGCTGCCCTGGCCGCCGCTGCCGCCGCCGCGGGCTATACGGCCAGGTCGGTCGCGGAGGACAGCGCGGACGCCGAGGCCGGCGCGGCCGCCGAGCGGAGCCGGCAGGAGCTGTGGCGCGTGCTGATCGCCGCCGCGCTGTCGGTGCCGTTGGTGGCCGGAATGGCGGGGCATCCGTTCGGCCGGGAGTGGAGCCTGCCGGGCTGGGTACAGTTCGCGCTGGCCACGCCGGTGCAGTTCTGGCTCGGCTGGCGCTTCTATGCCGCGGGCTGGCGGGCGGCACGCAACCTGGCCGGCAACATGGACCTGCTGGTCGCGATCGGCACCTCGGCCGCCTGGGGCCTGAGCACCTTCATGCTCCTGTTCGGCACCCCGGACCCCCACGGGGCGCTGCCGCTCTACTTCGAGAGCTCGGCGCTGATCATCACCTTCATCCTGCTCGGCAAGTGGCTGGAAGGCCGGGCCAAGCGCAGCACCGCCTCGGCCATCCGCGCGCTGACGGCGCTGCGTCCGGACACGGCCCGCATCCGGCGGGACGGTGTCGACATCGACGTCGCGGTGGCCTCGCTCGCCCCGGGCGACCTCCTCGTCGTGCGACCCGGCGAGCGTATCCCGGCCGACGGCGTGCTGGCCGAGGGGGGCGGCAGCGTGGACGAAGCCATGCTGACCGGCGAGAGCCTGCCGGTGGACAAGGAGCCCGGCGCCCGGGTCACCGGCGGGTCGATCAACCTGGACGGATTGCTGGTCGTCCGCGCCACGGCCGTGGGCGCGGAGACCACGCTGGCGCGCATCGTCCGCATGGTCGAGGGCGCGCAGGCCAGCAAGGCGCCGATCCAGCGCCTGGTGGACCGGGTCAGCGCGGTGTTCGTGCCGGTCGTGTTGGGGATCGCGGCGCTGACGTTCCTGGGCTGGTGGCTGGGCACCGGCGAGGCGGTCGCCGGGCTGCTGAACGCGGTGTCGGTGATGGTGATCGCCTGCCCCTGCGCGCTGGGGCTGGCGACGCCCACCGCCATCATGGTCGGCACCGGCGCCGCCGCCCGGCACGGCATCCTGATCAAGGACGCCGAGGCGCTGGAGCGCGCCCACGCCGTCACCGCGGTCGCGTTCGACAAGACCGGCACGCTGACCGAGGGCCGGCCGACCGTCACCGACATCCTGCCCGCCGCGGACCGGACCACCGTGCTGCATCTGGCGGCCTCGTTGCAGCAGGCCAGCGAGCATCCGCTGGCGATCGCGGTGCGCGCCCTGGCGCAGGCCGAGGGCGTCGCACCCGCCGCGGTCACCGGCTTCCGCACCCTGATCGGCCGCGGCGTGTCCGGCACCGTTGACGGCCGCGCCCTCTCGTTGGGCAACGCCCGGCTGATGCGCGAGCTGGCGGTCGACACGGGCCCGCTGGCGGCCGAGGCAGCGGCGCTGCAAGCGGCCGGCCGCACCGTGTCGTGGCTGGTCGAGGGTGGCGCC
>CAZZVQ010000067.1:0-11036 GCA_964657565.1 uncultured Acetobacteraceae bacterium | reverse complement strand
GCCACCCCCACGTTGTTGGGGCTGATGGCGTTCGGCGACTCGCCCAGGCCCAGCGCGGCCGCGGCGGTGGCCGCCTTGCATGGCCTGGGAATCCGCACCGTGATGCTGACCGGCGACAGCCAGGGCGCCGCCCGTGCCGTTGCCGGGCCGCTCGGGATCGACGACGTGCAGGCGGAAATCCTGCCGCAGGACAAGGCCGCCGCGGTGGCCGCCTTGCGGCAAGGGGGCCGCGTCGTCGCCATGGTGGGCGACGGCATCAACGACGCCCCGGCCCTGGCTGCCGCCGATGTCGGCATCGCCATGGCCACCGGCACGGATGTCGCCATGGAGACCGCCGGCATCGCCCTGCTGCGCGGCGACCCGGCGCTGGTGGCCGCCGCCATCGACGTGTCCCGCCGCACCTATGCCAAGATCCGCCAAGGCCTGGTGTGGGCCTTCGCCTACAACATCGTCGGCATCCCGCTCGCCATGCTCGGGCTCCTCAGCCCGATGGTTGCCGGCGCCGCCATGGCGCTGAGCAGCGTCAGCGTCGTCACCAACGCCCTCCTGCTCCGCCGCTGGGCGCCGCCCGGCAGCGAAAGAAAGCGTTAGCCCGTCGCGGGCGGTTCGCCGCCCAGCCGAGCCAAGACTTCGGCGAGCGGCCGGAGATGGGCGATCAGCACCGTCTCGGCCGCGGCGCTATCGTGCTCGGCGATGGCGGCCAACAGCGCGCGGTGCTCGTCGAGGATCGTCGGCAACCGGCTCGGGTCCGCGGCAAAGGCGGACAGCGCCACCAATTGCTGCCGGGCGCGCAGGCCATCATAGATCTCGGTCAGCACGACGTTCCCGCGCGTGGCGACCAAGCTGCGATGGAATTGCTGGTCGAGCGTCACGTGCTCCTCGATCGCGCTCGCGGCCTCGGCGTCCATCGCGTCCAGGAGCGCGTAGCTGAGCGCCGGAACGCCGCGCCGCGCGCTGCACAGCGACCGGATCGCATGCCCCTCGATGACCCGGCGCGCCTCGTAGACATCCACCAGCTCCTGCGCCGTGACCTGGCGCACCAGGGCGCCGCGGCGAGGGACCAGGTCGAGCCAGCGCTCCGCCGCGAGCCGATGGAAGGCCTCACGCACCGGCGTGCGCGACACGCCGACGGCGGTCGAGACCTGCTCCTCCTCAAGGAACGCGCCGGCCTTGATCGTGCGCCGCAAGATGCCGTCGCGGACGAAGGCGTATGCCCGATCCCGGGCGGATCCGACGTCCAGTTCCGGCGCAGCCCCAATTTCCTGTTGCATACTCCGTGTATACGTGCGTCACTCGTAGGCGGACAACAACAATGTTGGTTTGTGTTGCTTAATTGTTCAGCATTATTCTCTATCATGCCTAATTCGTGGGCGCCTCGATGACGTGGCGCGTGGGAATCGACTCCGGCGGCACCTTCACCGACGTCTGCTTGTTCGATGACGACACGGGTGGCGTCGCGGTCTGGAAAGTGCCGTCGACGCCGGACGATCCCTCGCGAGGCATTGCCCAGGGCCTGGCCGAGGGCGTCAGCGGCGTCGGCAGCACGCCGCCGGACATCGGCTATTTCGGGCACGGCACCACGGTCGGTACCAATGCGCTGATCCAGCATCGCGGCGTGGCGACCGGGTTGATCACCACGGCCGGCTTCCGCGACCTGCTGGAGATCGGCCGGCAGAAGCGGCCCGACCTCTACGACCTGCAGGCGGACAAGTCGCCGGTGCTGGTCAGCCGCGATCTCCGGCTCGAAGTGGCCGAGCGGGTGCGCCACGACGGCACCGTCGAGACCCCGCTCGACGAAGCCGGCCTGCGCGACGCCGTGCGGCAGTTGAAGGCCGCCGGCGTGAAGGCCGTCGCCGTCTGCTTCCTCTACGGCTTCATGCGCACCGAGCACGAGGACACCGCCCGCGCGATCCTCGCCGAGGAATTCCCGGACGCCTTCGCCTGCACCAGCCACGACGTCGCGCCGGAGTTCCGTGAATACGAACGGCTCTCGACCGCCGTGGTCAACGCCTATCTCGGCCCGGTCATGCGCAGCTACATCGAGCGCCTCGGCGGCCGGCTCGACGAGCTCGGCGTGACGGTGACGCCGCATCTGACGCAGTCCAACGGCGGCGTCATCGGCTTCGACCAGGCCGCGCGCCTGCCGGTGCGGACTGTGCTGTCGGGGCCGAGCACGGGCGTCGTGGCGGCGCAGGAGATCGGCCGGATCGCCGGGCTGCCGGACCTGATCACCTTCGACATGGGCGGCACCAGCACGGACGTGGCGCTGCTGACCGGCGGCCAGTGCCGGCTGACCAACGAAGCCGTGGTGCACGGCTACCCGATCAAGGCGCCGATGCTCGACATCCACACGGTCGGCGCCGGCGGCGGCTCGATCGCGTCGATCGACAATGGCGGCCTGCTGAAGGTCGGGCCGCGCAGCGCCGGCGCGGCACCGGGCCCGGTCTGCTACGGCCGCGGCAACGACGAAGCGACGGTGACCGACGCCAACGTCGTGCTGCAGACGCTGAACCCCACCCACCTGCTCGGCGGCCGCATGCCGATCCGCCAGGATCTGGCGCACGCCGCCATCGAGCGCCTGGCCGCAAGTCTCGGCCTCGGCGTCATGGAGACGGCGCAGGGCATCATCGCCGTGGTCACCGCCAACATGGCGCGCGCGATCCGCGTCATCAGCGTGCAGCGCGGCTACGATCCGCGCGACTACACCCTGGTCGCGTTCGGCGGCGCCGGGCCGCTGCATGCGGTGCGGCTGGCGCGCGAGCTGGACATCACCCGCGTCCTGGTGCCGCGCAACCCGGGCATCCTGTGCGCCACCGGCCTGCTGCTGACCGACCTGCGCGCCGACTTCGCCTCGACCCGGCTGCTGACGCTCGCCCCCGCCACCCTGCCGGCCCTGGCCGCCGCGTTCGACGCGCTGGCGGTCCGGGCGCTGGAATGGTTCACCGACGAGGGCGTGCCGGACGCGGACCGGCGGACCCTGCGCACGGTCGACCTGCGCTATGCCGGGCAGAATTACGAGATCGCCGTGCCGTTGCCGGAGGGCCCGGTCGGCCCCGCCACGCTCGACGCGCTGCAGGCGGGGTTCGCCGAGGCGCACCGCCGGCTGTACGGCTTCGTGGCCGAGGGTGAAACGGTCCAGCTCGTCACCACCCGCATCGAGGCGACCGGCATCGTGCGCAAGGCGAGCTTCCCCGCGCATGCCGATGCCGGCCCCGATGCCAGCGGCGCCATCGCCGGCAGCCGCGAGGTCTGGCTGCCGGAAGCGGGCCGTTTCGTCTCCTGTCCGGTCTACGACCGCGACAAGCTACGCGCCGGCAACCGCATCGCCGGCCCGGCCATCGTCGAGCAGATGGACGCGACCACCGTCGTGCTGCCCGGCTGGACCGGCCGGGTCGAACCCTACCTCAACCTGATATTGGAGCTTGCATGAGCGAGGCCCGCCCCATGCCGGACCCGGCGCCGGCGCTCGACCCCATCACCGTCGAGGTGATCGGCTCCGCGCTCTCGTCCATCACCGAGGAGATGGGCGAGGCGCTGGTCCGCGCCAGCTATTCCACCAACATCAAGGAGCGGCGGGATTGCTCGACCGCGCTGTTCGACACCGCGGGCACCACGCTGTGCCAGGCCGAGCACATCCCGATGCACCTCGGCAGCTTCATCGGCATCATCCCGCACATCCTCAAGCGGCACGACACCGCCGACATGCGGCCCGGCGACGTGTTCGTCGGCAACGACGCGTTCGAGGGCGGCGGCACCCATCTGCCCGACCTCGTGCTGGCCGAGCCGATCTTCGTCGACGGCGCCATCACCGCCTGGGCGGTCAACACGGCGCATCACGCCGATTTCGCCGATCGCGGCCACCAGCACATCTATCAGGAAGGCCTCCGGATCCCGCCGATCCGGCTCTACCGCGCCGGCACGTTGCAGGCCGACGTGCAGGCGCTGATCCTGCTCAACTGCCAGGTCCCGCACGAGCGCCTCTCCGACCTGCGCGCGCAGATGGCGGCCAACCGGCTCGGCGTGCAGCGGATGACCGCATTGTGCGCCCGCTACGGCCGCGCCGTGGTGCTCGCCGCCGGCCGGGCGCTGCAGGATTACGCCGAGCGCAAGATGCGCGCCGGCATCGCCGCCATCCCGGACGGCACCTACCGCTTCGCCGACCGCTATGACGGGCCGGAATTCGACGGCGAACTCGATTTCAGCGTCGCCATCACCGTCGACGGCGAGGAGATGCGGCTCGATTTCGACGCGCCGCCGCAGCTCCGCGCCGGCATCAACATGACCTACACGGCGCTGCTCTCGACCGTGTATTACGCGGTCAAGACGGTGGTCGACCCGACCGTGCTGCCCAATTCCGGCCTCGCCCGCCCGATCAGCGTGACGGCGACCGAGGGCAGCGTGGTCAATTGCGTGCATCCCGCCGCGGTGAACGGCCGCATCGGCCCGTGCCAGCGCGTGGTCGACCTGATCCATGGCGCGCTGGCCCAAGCGGTGCCGGACCGGGTCATCGCCGCCTGCAACGGCAGCATGCTGTCGGCCACCTTCGTCGGCGCCCGGCCCGACCGCTCGCTCTGGGTCTATCTCGAGACGATCGGCGGCGGCTCCGGCGCGCGCGCGACCAAGGACGGGCTCGACGGCGTGCACGTGCATATGACCAACACCTCCAACCTGCCGGTCGAGGCGCTGGAGGGCGAGTATCCGCTGACGCTGCTGGCCTACGAGCTGGTGAATGGCTCCGGCGGGGTCGGGCGCTCGCGCGGCGGCATGGGGCTGCGCCGGGTCTATCGGGCGGAGGCGGAATGCCGCCTGCGGATCGATGGCTCGCGCTTCCTCTCGCGGCCCTGGGGGCTCGAGGGCGGCGGCGAGGGCAGCTTCTGCTCGTTCAGCTTCAGCGCAGGCACCGGCCCCTTCGTGCACGGCAACGGCACGCTCATGCCCGGCGACATCGTCGAGATCGTCACCCCGGGCGCCGGGGGCTACGGCCCGCCGCTGTCGCGCGACAAGGCGCTCGTCGCCCGCGACCTGCGCGAAGGCCGGATCGACCAGGCCACCGCCGTGGCCGCCTACAATCTCGAACAGGAAGACCCGTCATGACGATCCGTCGCCGCGCGCTCATCGCCGGCAGCGCCGCGCTGCCATTCCTCCGCGTCCCCGCCCGCGCCGCTGGTACACCGGGGCAGCTCGTGTTCGGCCTGTCGAGCTACCCGCCCAACTTCAACCCGTGGGTCCAGGCCGGCACCGCCGCCGGAACCGTCACCCTGCAGGTCCATCGCGGCCTGACGTCGTACGGCGCGGACGGCAACCTGCGCGGCGAACTGGCCGAGACCTTCGTGCGCGACGGCGAGGCCGGGTGGGTGTTCACCCTGCGCGACGCGACATTCCACAACGGCGCCAAGGTCACCGCGGCCGACGTGAAATACTCGCTCGAACAAGTCGCCGCGCCGAAATCCACGGCCTATATGCGCGGCCAGTTCCAGGGCGTCGACCGCATCGAGACGCCGGACCCGCGCACCGTCCGGATCGTGATGAAGGAACCGACCGAGACGCTGCCGCTCTGGCTGGCGGCGTTCTCGATGCCGATCGTGGCGGCCGGGTCGGCGGAGGCCGGCAAGACGCCGATCGGCTGCGGCCCGTTCATGATGACCAAGCAGGAGCGCGGCGTCGCGGTCGAGCTCGAGGCCAATCCGAACTTCTACAAGCCCGGCCTGCCCAAGCTGAAGAAGCTCCGCTTCGTCGTCTATGCCGACGAGACCGCGCGGGTCGCCGCGCTGCAGACCGGCGACGTCGACCTGATCGAATACGTGCCCTGGCAGTCGATGGCCGGGATCGAGGCGGACCCCAAGCTGCGGCTGCAGAACACCGAAGGGCCGTTCATGTATCTCACCTTCAACGGCGCGACCGGCCCGTTCAAGGACCCGAAGGTCCGCCTGGCCGTGGCGCACGCGGTCAAGCGGGACGAGATCGTCAAGTCGGTGTTCTACGGCCGCGGCGCCCCGCTGGCCGGGCCGCCGATCGTGAGCAGCAGCCCGTTCTACGACAAGACGCTCGCCGAGGGCTGGGCCTACGACCCGGCCAAGGCCAAGGCGCTGCTGGCCGAAGCGGGCCTCGGGGGCGGGTTCGCCTGCACCCTGCTGGCGACCGCGCAATACAGCATGCACAAGGACACCGCGGAGATCGTCCAGCAGAACCTGGCCGCGATCGGCATCCAGGTCGAGCTCGCGCTGCCGGACTGGGCGACACGCATTTCGCTCGGCAACCGCGGGCAATACCAGTTCGCCGTCAATGGCACGACCGCCGACAGCAACGATCCGGACGGGCTGACCGCCATGATCGACGGCACGCTCGGCGGGTCCGCCGCGCGCAGCTACGACCTCAAGGACGAGACGATCGCCAAGCTGCTGGGCGCCGGCCGCGCGGAGTTCGACCCGGCCAAGCGCGGCGCCATCTACACCGACCTGCAGAAGCAGATCCTGGCCAACACCCCGATCGTCTCGCTCGCCTGGCGGACGCAGGGCTACGCCATGGCGGCCGACGTCAAGGGCTTCACCAACATGCCCGGCGCACTCACCTCCCTCTCCGGCACCACGCTGGAGGAGACGATGCTAGGCTGATCCGATGCTGTGGGCCGCCAAGCGCGTCGGGGTCTCGCTGCTGCTGGTCTGGCTGGTGGTCACGCTCGTGTTCCTGGCGATCCACTTCGTGCCGGGCGACCCGGCGGAGCTGCTGCTGTCCCAGGGCGGCGCCGCGCCGGACCCGGACACGGTCGCGCAACTGCACGAGCAGCTCGGGCTCGACCGGCCGCTGCTCGAGCAATATGTCGGCAACCTGCGCGGCCTCGCGCACGGCGATCTCGGCCAGTCGCTGCAGGACCAGGCGCCGGTCACCGACTCGATCGCGGACCGGCTGCCGCGCACGCTGGAACTGATCGGGGCAGCGGCCGTCGTCGCGCTGCTGGTCGGCATCCCGCTCGGCACCGCGGCGGCGGCGCGGCCCGGCGGTTGGCTGGACCGGATCGGCACCGCATTGGCCGCGCTGCTGCTGTCGCTGCCGGTGTTCGTGCTGGGCACCCTGCTGGTGCTGCTGTTCGCGCAGACGCTGCATTGGCTGCCCGCCGGCGGGTTCGTCCCCCTGGCGGCCGACCCGGTCCGCCACTTCCAACTCCTCGCGATGCCGGCGCTGACCATCGCCGCCGGACTCGCGGCGGTGGTTTACCGCATTACGCGCGGCGCGGTCGCCGACGTGCGGCAGCGTGACTACGTGCGGACCGCGCGCGCCAAGGGCGTGGCGCCGGCGAGGATCATGCGCCGCCACGTGCTGCGCAACGCGCTGATCCCGGTCGCCACGGTGATCGGCCTGCAACTCGGCGGGCTCCTGGGCGGGACGGTGCTGGTCGAATACGTGTTCAACTACCCGGGCCTCTCCGGCCTGCTGATCGACGCCGTCAGCGCGCGCGATTACCCGATGGTGGAGGGCATCGTGCTCGTCATCTCGGTCCTGTTCGTGGGCCTGAACCTGCTGCTCGACTTGCTCTACGGCGTGCTCGACCCCCGCGTGCGCCAGGCATGACAAGGGCGCCGATTTTCCCACTGGCGGCATTGTCGCTGCTTGGCGTGGTGGCGCTCGCGGCCCCGCTGCTGCCGTTGCCGAGCCCGGTCACGATGGATGTCGCGCACCGGCTCGCCGCGCCGGGCGCCGGGCACCTGCTGGGGCAGGACGAGTTCGGCCGCGACGAGCTGGCGCGGCTGGTCTGGGGCGCCCGCACGTCGCTCGCGGTCGCGTTGGCTGCGACGCTGGTCGCCTGCGTGGTCGGCACCGCGCTCGGCCTGGTCGGCGGCTTCCTGCGCGGGATCGCCGAGCTGCTGGCGGTGCGGTCGATGGACGTCGTGCTGTGCTTCCCGCCGCTGCTGCTGGCCGTGCTGGTGGTGACGCTCGCCGGGCCGGGCACGGTGACGCTGATCGCGGTGCTGTCGGTGCTGTTCCTGCCGGGCTTCGTCCGCGTCGCCTATGCCGGCGTGCTGACGACGCGGCAGCTCGACTACGTCGAGGCTCTGCGGGTGCTCGGGGCCAACCCGGTGCGGGTGATGCTGCGGACGGTGTTGCCCAACATCGCCGGGCCGCTGCTGGTGCAGGCGAGCCTGGCCGCGGCGGCGGCCGTGGTGCTGGAGGCCGGGTTGTCGTTCCTCGGCCTCGGCGTGGTGCCGCCGACCCCGTCCTGGGGCCTGATGGTGCGTGCGGCGCGGCAGACCATGGCGCAGTCGCCGCTGCTCCTGCTGTGGCCCTGCATCGTGCTGGTGGCGACGATCTTCATCCTCAACATGGTGTGCGACGGCCTCCAGGCCTGGCTCGACCCGCACGGCGCCACACGCTTGCTCTGGCGCCGCCGGGCCACGGCGCTGCCGGCAGCGGTGCGCCCGACAACCGGCGCTGCGCTGTCGGTGGAGGGGCTGACGCTCGAGCTCGATACGCCGGGCGGCACGGTCCGGCCGGTGCGCGACGTGTCGCTGGCGGTGGCCGCCGGGGAGACGCTCGCGCTGGTGGGCGAGAGCGGCTCCGGCAAGTCGCTGACCGGGCTGGCGGTGCTGGGATTGCTGCCGCCGGTCGTGCGCCCGGTGGGCGGCAGCGTCTGGCTGGCCGGCGAGGAAGTGCTGCGGCTGCCGGAGCGCGCGCTGCGCCGGCTGCGGGGCGGCGCCGTCGCGATGGTGTTCCAGGACCCGGCCAGCAGCCTCAACCCGGTCCACCGCGTCGGCGACCAGATCGGCGAGGCGATCTCCGCGCATGCCGGCAAACGCCGGGTGATCGATCTGCTGACCGAGGTCGGCATCCCCGACCCGGTCCGCCGTGCCCGCGCCTACCCGCACCAGCTCTCCGGCGGCATGCGGCAGCGGGTGATGATCGCGATGGCGCTGGCCAACAACCCGCGGGTGCTGATCGCCGACGAGCCGACCACGGCGCTCGACGTGACGGTGCAGGCGCAGGTGGTCGACCTGCTGGCCGGGCTGCAGCGCCGGCACGCGATGGGGCTGGTGTTCATCACCCACAACCTGCCGCTGGTCGCCGAGATCGCCGGCCGCGTGGCGGTCATGTATGCCGGCGAGATCGTCGAGCAGGGGCGGACGGAGGAGCTGTTCGCCGCGCCGCTGCACCCCTACACGCGCGCCTTGCTCCGCAGCACGGTCGCCGAGGATGGCCAGGCGGCGCCGGAGGGCATCCCCGGCTCGGTGCCGGCGCCGGGCGCGCTGCCGCCGGGCTGCGTGTTCGCGCCGCGCTGCGCGATGCGGCTGCCCGCCTGCGAGACCGCCCACCCGCCTCTGCGCGAGGTGATGCCGGGCCGCCTCTCGCGCTGCATCCGCTGGCAGGAGGCGGCATGACGGCGCTGCTCCAGGCCGACGGGGTGGGCCGGCGGTTCGGCTCGCGGCGGCAGGCGGTGCATGCGGTCAGCGACGTGTCGCTGCGGCTCGGCCGCGGCGAGGCGCTTGGTCTGGTCGGCGAGAGCGGCTCCGGCAAGAGCACGCTCGGCCGGCTGCTGCTGGGGCTGCTGCCGCCCAGCACGGGCGAGATCCGGTTCGACGGCGCGGCGCTGCCGACGACGCCCGGCCGCGCCCTGCGCCGGCGGATGCAGCTGGTGTTCCAGGACCCCTACGCCAGCCTGGACCCGCGCCGCCGGGTCGGCGCGCAGATCGCCGACGGGCTGGCCATCCATGGGATCGGTTCACGCGCCGAGCGCCCGGCCCGGGTGGCGGCGCTGCTCGACCAAGTCGGGCTCGAGCCCGCCCATGCCAGCCGCTTCCCGCACGAGTTCAGCGGCGGCCAGCGCCAGCGCATCGGCATCGCCCGAGCGCTGGCGCCCGGGCCCGACCTGCTGGTCGCCGACGAGCCGGTCTCCGCGCTCGACGTCTCGGTGCAGGCGCAGGTGCTGGCCCTGCTGGCCGATCTGCGCGCGCGGCTCGGCCTGGCGCTGCTGTTCATCAGCCACGACCTCGCCGTCGTGCGCCATCTCTGCGACCGGGTCGCGGTGATGTATCTCGGCCGCGTCGTCGAGGAGGGGCCGTCGGCGCGGTTGTTCGCCGCGCCGCAGCACCCGTACACGCGGGCGCTGCTCTCCGCCTCGCCGCAGCTCGACCCGGCGCACCGGCGCACGCGGATCAGCCTGCCCGGCGAGCCGCCCAGCCCGATGGCGCCGCCCTCCGGCTGCGTCTTCCGCACCCGCTGCGCCTTCGCGATCGGCGCCTGCGCCGAGGCGGTGCCACCCTGGCGCGACCTGGCCGACGGCCACCGCGTCGCCTGTATTCGTAAGGAGATCCTTAGTGCTGAAGGGTGAAGGCCGCGTCGCCATGGTGTCCGGGGCCGCCCGCGGGATCGGCCGCGCCACGCTGGAGCATCTGCTCGACACCGGCTGGCGCGTCTCTGCCGGCGTGCGCGATGCGCGCGGCTTGACGGCCTCCGACCGGCTGCTGCTGCACCGCTACGACGCTGAGGACGTCGAGAGCCCGCGCGCCTGGGTCGCCGCCACGCTCGAGCGGTTCAGCGTCCTGCATGCGCTGGTCAATGCCGCCGGGATCAACACGAAGGCGACGCTCGCCGATGAGGACGAGACGGCCTTCGACGCGCTGTGGGCCATCAACGTCAAGGCGCCGCTGCGGCTGATCCGGGCGGCGCTGCCGGCCTTGCGGGCCTGCGGCGAGGGGAGGGTGGTCAACGTCGCCTCGCTGTCGGGCAAGCGGGTCGCCAACGAGAATGTCGGCTACGCGATGAGCAAGTTCGCGCTGATCGCGCTGACCCAGGCGGTCCGCCGCGAGGGCTGGGATGACGGCGTGCGCGCCTGCAGCGTGTGCCCCGGCTTCGTTGCCACCGACATGACGGCGGCCGTGACCACGACGCCGCGCGCCGCGATGAGCAGCCCGGCCGATGTGGCGGCACTAATCGCCACCGTGTTGTGCTTGCCGAACAATGCCACGGTAGGCGAGGTTCTGGTGAACTGCCGCGTGGAGCCAATGCTGTGACGGACATCGTCGCCGGACGCGGCGCCGACATCGTCG
>CAZZVQ010000066.1:0-28265 GCA_964657565.1 uncultured Acetobacteraceae bacterium | reverse complement strand
GCGGGCGGGAGCACGAACGGAAGGGGAACATTATGGGTGGGGGTTGGCAAGAGGGATTTGGGGGGGGCGGGTTGGGTGTTGGTGAGCGGACATGATGATTACGCGGGATGCATTAAGCGGTGATCAGCGTGAAAACCAACCAAGCCACCGAAAAAGGTAGGCCGTCGCCATTGCTTAACGCCGCATGCTAAGGAAAAAACACATGAGGCTGAGCAGCACTAACATTGCAAGCCCGATTTGCTTCCATGATCTCAACTCAAAAAGCAGTTTATCTGAAGCGTTGGCAATTTTCGTTACGGACTCTTCAAGAGAACTGAGAACCTCTGCCAAGTGGTTCATTTGCATTTGAATAGTGTCAAGCGAATTGATTTCCTGCGAGGCTGTGTCAGGGGATGTTGATACGAGCTGCGAGTCATTGACCTCATTCTCTCCAATTTTCACCTGAACCGCAATATCGATTACTTCGAGTGCCCCCTTTCCACTCCATTTGTAAGAACCGCTTTCCATCAGGGTAAGTGCCTGAGCATCTGCCTCGTATGCAGCTCTTAATGTCACCGAAATGACAACATCGGGTTTGGACAATGTTAACAAACGAGCCAATTCTCGCAGTGTCTGCCCACCCATGAAGACTGTGAAGTTTGCCCACCCTGCATTCCGATTTTTGTCAGAAGATGGAGTGTATTGAAAAAATTCCACACACGTCTGATTGTGTGCTGATAAGTCATTCTCTACTCTGGCGAAAATATCTTCGGCTGTGGCAATTAGCACCACACATTGTGTATCGAATATGTTCTCTTTCTGGTCGTCTCCTACCTCAATCGCGGGTGACCACTGCCAGATGCAGTCAAACTTGATTTGTTGTTTGTCAGGAGCCTGTTTGTTTTGCTCGCTAACCCCATACAATACGGTTTCCCACCGTGAGATGCGCATATGCAGCTTCGGCCTCGATCCAAGCGCCTCTAGATGAGAGGATATAGAGCCTCCTGGACGGCTGGCGGTTTGCATAATGATTGGGGCCTAGCTGTTGAAGAAGTTTGTGGACGCTAGGATTTAAGCATCGATCGATCAAACGATGGTTCAAGAAACCGGCCCTTAAACATCGACCTATTCTCGCACTCCGACACCCTGGTTAGTAACGCGAGGAAAGTAGATCTTGTGTCTGCTAAGAGGTCGAAAGCCGCCGTTCAGCGGCTAGCCCTCACCCCGGCCCTCTCCCGAGGGGAGAGGGAGACGCCGCTCGTGATCGACTTGGTGAACGCGGCCACACCCTCACCCTGCCTCTCTCGCCAGCGGGAGAGGGTTCTTAGGAGAGAGCTTTAGAGATTCACGTTGGACCGTCGAGCGACCGGAAAGGAGGTCAGTAGCCGTCGTTCGGCGGAGAGCCCTCACCCCGGCCCTCTCCCGGGGGGAGAGGGGGAAGGCGCTCGTGGGATAGAGCCGCTGCACGCGGTCCCACCCTCACCCTGCCCTCTCCCGCCAGCGGGAGAGGGTTCTGTAAGGCAGCGGGAAGACGGTTCTGGAAGACGGTTTGTTAGTTCGGAAGAAAGCCGGTTGAGATCCAGGGGATCGCGGCAACGATGAGGAGGCCGAGGACGAGGACGCCTAGATAGGGCCAGATCCGGAGCAGCGCCGCGTCGGGGTTGACCCGGCCGATCGTGCAGGCGGCGTAGTAGCCGAGGCCGAACGGGGGGGCGAAGAGGCCGATGCCCATCGCGAGGATCACTACCATCGCGTAGTGGACCTCGTGGACGCCGGCGGCGCGGGCGACGGGGAAGAGCAAGGGGCCGAACAGGACCATGGCGGGGATGCCCTCGAGGACGCTGCCGAGGATGATGAACGCCAGGATCGAGATGCCGAGGAAGCCGAGGTGGCCACCAGGCATGCTGGCCATGGTGGCGGTCAGGGCGCGGGAGAAGCCGGATTGGGTGAGCGCCCAGGCCATGCCGTTGGCGGCGCCGATGATGAAGAGGACGGCGCCGGAGAGCGTGGCGGCGTCGACGAGCATGGGGTAGAGGCGGCGCAGATCGAAGCTGCGGTAGAGGAAGATGCCGCACAGGACGATGTAGACGATGCCGATGGTGGAGACCTCGGTGGCAGTGGCGACGCCCTCGATGACGGCGGTGCGGATCAGCAGCGGCAGCAGCAACGCGGGGAGCGCGATCAGGAAGGTGCGGCCGATCACGCGGGCGGGGGCGCGGCGGACACCAACCAGGTTCTCGGCGCCGGCGCGCTGGCGGGCGAGGATGGCCAGGCCGATGGCGAGCACGATGCCGGGGAGCAGGCCGCCGGTGAAGAGCGCGGCGATCGAAACGCCGGTGACGGAGCCGATGGCGATCAGCACCAAGGAAGGCGGGATGGTCTCGGCCATGGCGCCGGTGGCGGCCAGGAGGGCGACCATCTCGCCCTCGTCGAGACCGCGCTTCTTCATTTCGGGGATCAGGACGGGGGCGACGGCGGCCATGTCGGCGGTCTTGGAACCGGAGATGCCGGAGACGAGGATCATGGCGCCGAGCAGGACGAATTGCAGGCCGCCGCGGACGTGGCCGATCAGCGCGGCGAGGAAGGCTACCATGGCCCGGGCCATGTTGGTGAGCTCGATCAGGCCGCCGAGCAGGACGAAGAGGGGCACGGCGAGCAGGATGAGGGACGACATGCCCTCGTCCATGCGGCCCGGCATGACCTGGAGCGGGGTGCTGCTGGTGGTGAGCAGGTAGGCGGCGGTCGATAGCGCGAAGGCGAAGGCGATCGGGATGCCGGCGAGGACGCCGGCGCCGAGGATGACGACGAAGAAGAGGACGAGGTTCCAGTTGCCCAGCCCGGCGAGGGCGGGGCGGCCGAGCCAGATGGCGGCGGCGAGGACGCCGAGGACGAGGGCGACGGACAGGATGTCGCGGAGGCGGAACTGCAGCAGATGCAGGACCGAGAGGAGGATCATGAGGCCGAAGCCGACCGGGACGGCGGCGGTGCGGATGGAGTCGGGCCAGCCGAGGGCGGGGGTCTCGATGAAGGATTGGTCATCCATGTAGTCGAGCGCGGGGCGGATCAGGATCAGCAGCAGGAGGAGCGGGGCGAGGGTGGCCAGGGCGGCGGCGGGGCCGCGCAGGTGGGGCGGCAGCCGGGTCGCGATGGTGGAGAGACGCATGTGGGCGCCGCTGTGCAGCGCGAGGACGGCGCCGAGCATGGCCAGCCAGAGGAAGACGGTGGAGGCGAGTTCGTCGCCCCAGATCAGCGGCTGGTCGAGGACGAAGCGGAAGATGACGCCGGCGAGGAGGAGGCCGACTTCGGCGACCAGGGCGATGGCAGCGGCGGCGCCGACGAGGTGGGCGGTCCAGTGTTCGAGGCGGTGCAGATAGGGGTGTCGGTCGGCGGCGGTGGGTTGCAGGCCGGCGCCGGCGACGACAGCGTCGACAGTCATGTGCCGTTGAGGGCTTGGTAGCTGCGGATGACCTGGCTGTCGTCGGCCTTGCCCTCGCCGCGGCCGGAGGCGGCGAGGAAGAGCTGGTAGGCGGCGGCGGCGAGGGGGAGGGCGGCCTTGGCGTCGCGGCCGGCGTCGAGGACGAGGCCGAGATCCTTGACGAAGATGTCGACGGCGCTGGCGACGGCCGGGTCGGGTTGGAGCATGCGGGGGCCGCGGTCGCGGAGCATCCAGGAGGAGGCGGCGGACCCGCTCATGATCTGCAGCAGGATATCGAGGTCGACGCCGGCCTTGGTGGCCAGCGCGAAGGCTTCGGCGGTGACGGCGATGTGGACGCCGCAGAGGAGCTGGTTGACGGTTTTGACGGCGGCACCTTGGCCGGGCTTGTCGCCGACGTGGAAGAGCTTGTCGCCGAGGGCATCGAGGACGGGTTTGGCGGTGGCGAGGGTGTCGGCGGGGGCGGCGGCCATGATGGTGAGGGTGCCGTTGGTGGCACCGACGACGCCGCCGGAGACGGGGGCGTCGACGAAATGGCGGCCGGTCGCCACGACGCGGTCGGCCAAGGCGGCGGCCGCGGCGGGGGCGCAGGTGGGCATCAGGATGACGGTTCCGCCGGGGGCGAGCGCGTCGAGGGCGGTGTCGAGCACGTCGGCGGCCTGGGCGGCGTTGACGACCATCAGGATGAGGGTGTCGGCGCCGGTGGCGGCCTCGGCGGCGCTGGCGGTGGCGGTGCCGCCGGCTTGGGTGAGGGCGTCGATGGCGGATTGGCGAGTGTCGAAGCCGCGGACGCGGAATTGCTTGGCGAGAAGGTTCTTGGCCATCGGCAGGCCCATGGAGCCGAGGCCGATGAAGGCGATGACGCTCATTGCCGGTCGACGGAACTGATGGTCCGTTTCACCATGGTGCTTCCCCCCGTTTTACGGACCCGTTTGCCGGGACGGGGCGGGCGCAGCAAGTGGGAAATGCGGCGGGTCGCGAAAACCACTCTGGGGTGGTCCCTCTCCCCGCGGGGAGAGGGGGAAGGAGGCTACGGGAGGAGGACGGTGTCGATCACGTGGATGACGCCGTTGGACTGGATGACGTCCGCGATCGTGACGGTGGCGGCATCGCCCTTGCTGTCGGTGACCATGATATGGCCGCCCATGTCGGTGACGGTGAGGGATTCGCCCTGGACGGTCTTGAGCATGGCCTTGCCGTTGCCGGCCTTGACCATGCGGCCGAGTTCGACCGCGGTGAGCTTGCCGGGGACGACGTGGTAGGTCAGGACCTGGGTGAGCTTGGCCTTGTTCTCGGGCTTGAGCAGCGTGTCGACGGTGCCGGCCGGGAGCTTGGTGAAGGCGTCATTGGTGGGGGCGAAGACGGTGAAGGGGCCTTTGCCGGAGAGGGTGTCGACCAGGCCGGCGGCTTTGACGGCGGCGACGAGGGTGGTGTGGTCCTTCGAGTTGACGGCGTTCTGGACGATGTTCTTGGTGGGATACATCGGTGCGCCGCCGACGGTGACCTGAGCCATGGCGCTGGCGCCGAACCCGGCGCTGCCCAGCGTGAGCATCGCCGCGACGGCGGCGACGACGAGGGTGCGTGAGGTGGAAGCGGCGACGAGGTCGCGCGCGTGGACGCCGGCAACACGTGACCGAGTGTGTTCTTGCATAAGTATCCTCCGAATAACACCCTGTGTGAGTGCTGGAGGAAATTACGGAGAGGTCTCGGCAAAAGTTTCAAAATCTTTGCTTGGGCCGGTCGGCATGCGGCACCGGTCACCTTTACTGAACGGATCGATCGGGCTCCAGACACGGCGGTGAACTGACGCCGAAAATCACAAGCCCGAAATTCCAACGACCATTTTTGATTGGCAACAGCATTTTTGCGGCATAGTTGTGTCTGTTATCAACTTTTCGTTCTGTCGCAGTTAAGGTCTTCTACATTTGAGAGTTGCGCATAGTTGATGCGCGTGACTGGAAATCGTCGGCGCGTCGGTTCAAGTGGCGTCCGCACCGGGTGGTGTAGAGAATGGAGCAGCTTCGCAATCTGCCGTGGTATATAAGACAGTTTAGTTGCCGAGAGATTGGTTAGGATCGCCTAATTATTGGCTTGCGCGGAATTTCACGCATGAATAATTCGCTACTTTCCAGCATTTCCGAGCCGGAATGGGAGCGTATCCGCCCCCACCTCCACGCCGTCGAACTCGGTGCAGGTCAGGTTCTGCATGGCCGCAACCACGCGCTCGACGCGCTCTATTTCCCGCGCCGCGGTTGCATCTCCTTGCTGATCGATTTCACCGACGGGTTCCAGGCCGAGGTCGGCCTGGTCGGGGCGGAAGGCATGGTCGGGCTGCCGCTGGTCCATGGCCTCAAGACCGACATCGCCGCGGCGGTCGCGCAGGCGGCGAGCGAGGCCCTGCGGATCACCGCCGCGAGCTTCTTGCGAGAGTTGGACGGGATGCCGCAGTTCCATCGGCGGTTGGTCCGCTACGGCGAGGCGATGCGATCGCAGGCGATGCAGCTTGCGGCATGCAACGGGCACCACGGCCTGGAGGCGCGGCTGGCCCGATGCATCCTCAGGCTGCAGGATCGCTACGGCGGCAACGAGTTGCCGGTGACCCACGAATCGCTGGCCGGGCTGTTGTGCGCGCACCGGCCGAGCATCTCGGTGGCGGCGAAGCGTCTGCAGCACGCTGGGCTGATCCGGTATTCGGTGGGTCAACTGACGATCGTCGACCGGGCCGGGCTCGAAGGCGCCACGTGCGAATGCTACCAGGTCATCCGCGATCACGTGGCGGCGGTGTTGCGCGAACCCTGAGCGTGAGGCGCTGTATAAGGGGTGCGCACGAGAATGGATGACCCGGCATGAGCGAGATCATTATTGCGCCTTCAATCCTATCGGCCGATTTTTCGCGCCTCGGGGATGAGGTCAAAGCGGTGGACCAGGCGGGGGCGGATTGGATCCATCTGGATGTGATGGATGGGCATTACGTGCCGAACATCACGTTTGGGCCGCAGATCGTCAAGGCGATCAGAGGCTCGTCGGCCAAGTGTTTCGACACCCATTTGATGATCGCGCCGGTGGATCCGTATCTGGAGGCGTTTGCGGCGGCCGGAGCGGATCGGCTGACCGTGCACGCGGAGGCGACCCCGCATCTGGACCGGACGTTGCAGGCGATCGGGGCGTTGGGCAAGAAAGCCGGGGTGGCGCTCAATCCGGGGACGCCGGAGGATTTGGTGGAGTATGTGCTGGACCGGGTCGACTTGGTGCTGGTGATGACGGTCAATCCTGGGTTCGGGGGGCAGTCGTTCATCGGCGCCATGGTGGAGAAAGTCAGTCGGGTACGCGCGATGATCGGGGATCGGCCGATCGTGGTTCAGGTGGATGGAGGGATCACGGCGGAGACGGCGCCGGCCGTGGTCAAGGCGGGGGCGACGTCGTTGGTGGCGGGGTCGGCGGTGTTTGGCCGGGGCGACTACCGGGCGGCCATCGCGGCGATCCGGGGGGCGGCCTGAGCGTTCAGGCGGCGGTGAACCGGCGGTGCTGTTCAACGAGGCGGCCGGTGCGGCGCATGAAGTTGACGTGAGCGAGGGCCTCGCTGAAGGCGAAACCCATCTGATGCGGGTCGTCGATGGGGCGGCGGAAGATGACCGGCATGAGTTCGAGGACGTTCTGCGGCTGCTTGCGGCAGGCGGCCTCGATGGCGTCGCAGCGGGCGTGATGATGGTCGGTGAGCTCGTCGATGCGGGTATGCAGGCCGACGAAAGGGAGGTTGTGGCCGGGGAGGACGAGGGTGTCGGCGGGGATGCTGGCGCGGAGCATGGCCAGCGAGCGGAGGTAGATGCCGAGCGGGTCGCCGTCCGGGTCGTGGGCGTCGACGCTGATGTTGGGCGAGATGCGGGCTAGGACCTGGTCGGCGCAGAGGAGCATCTTGCGGGACGGGGCGTGGAGCAAAGCCTGTTCGGGGGAATGGCCGCCCGCGGTGGAGACGTGGAACGCGTGGCCATCGATCAGGAGGGTCTCGCCGGCGATCAGGCGGCGGTAGGTGCGGGGTAGGGGGGCGACCATTTTCAGGTAGCGGTTGCCCTGGGTGAGGAGGATGTCGGTGGTCGCCTCATCGAGGCCGTGGCCGCGGTAGAAGCTGCGATAGGGTTCGGCGTCGAGCGCGCCCGGGTCGAGCATGAGGACGAGGCTGTTGAGATATTCGGTGGCGGGCATGAGGACGGGGGCGCCGGTGCGGTCGGCGAGCCAGCCCGCCATGCCGGCGTGGTCGGGGTGGAAGTGGGAGACGATGATACGGGTGATGGGATCGGCGAGGGGACCGTCGAGCAGGGCGGTCCAGACGGACTTGGTGGCATCGTCGAAGATGCCGGTGTCGAGGATGGTGTAGCCGTCGCCGTCGCGCAGGGCGTAGACGTTGACGTGATCGAGGCGGAAAGGCAGGGCGAGGCGGAGCCAGAGGAGGCCCGGCGCGATCTCGATCGGTTCGCCGTTGGGCGGCGGCGCGTCGAACGGCAGCGTGATGGACGAGGGCGGCAGGGCGGCCATGGAAGGGGTCGACATGTCTGTGGCCTAGACCCAAAGCCTGAATGGTTCAAATATCGCCGCTCGACCGGACGCGATCCCGCTTCAGAGCAGGCCGGTGTTGCAGGTGATCCCATTTTGCGACGACGACTGGCTGCCGATGCTCAAGATCGGAGGGATCGGAAGATAGCCGAGAATGCCGGTCGAGAAGCCGACATAGGTCGACACGCGCGGCAAGGCATAGGCCGTGTTGCTCATGGTCTGAGGGGACCGGATCACGAAGCCGGCTGGCGGTGTGAAGGTATATTGTGACTCGACCATGATGTAACTCGTGTTGATGCCGTTGACGACGTAGGTGCCTGACATGCTGGGGGTCAGACTCAGCAGGTCGGTCAACGGTGTGCCGGTGGGTGTGGTCTGGACGAAGGTGGAGGCGGTCAGGGGCGCGAGGGTGCCTTGCCCGCAACTCCAGTAGACGAAAGCTCCGGCCAATGTGCCACCGACGCCGTTGGAGGCGATGTTGGTGACGCGGAGGACGAGGTTCGACGAGGAGAACGGCGCCAGGACATCGCCGCCGGCGGCGAAGACGTTGACGATGTCGGACATCTGGATGGTCGGGGTCTGGGTGGTGAGGTCGGCGACGGCTTGGGTTGCGCTGGCGACCTTGAACCTGACGAGAAGGGCCGGGCCGAGATCGTACATGCCCAGGATCAAGGCGACCAGGATCGGGGCAATCAGGGCGAACTCGATAAGGGCGGAGCCGGTTCGGTCGCGGAGAACCCGCGCGTCGAGGCGCCGGGTCAACAGCCGGTTCCGGCGTTGTTGCCGGCTCCGTTCTGTTCGACACGGAAGGCCTCGGCGGAGGTGATGACGTGATAGTTGCCGGTCGTGGTGACTCCGCCGACGGTGTACGCTTGTGCATTGATCAGGGCGGTCATGATCAATGGCGTGTAGATCTGCCAGAGGTAAAAGGCACGGAGTTCGACGATGGAGCCGGCCTGACCGGAGTAGTAACACAGTCCGGCATTGTTGAAATTCAGGTTGACGATCGGGAGAGTTGCGGTCTGTCCGGCTCCGAAGATGGATTTTGTCTGCATGTCGACTTGCAGTTGGTTGACGCAGGTGCTGACTGGGATGAATTGCATTTTGGTGCAGATCGATGTCTTGAAATCAGAGAGGCTGAGGGTCGTGCCGGAGGTGGTGCTGGAGGCTCCGCTGGCGACGAGATTTCCGGTTCGGACCTGGCGGGCCAAGCTCATGGTTGCGTTCGAGAGGTCGATCTGGGCGACGAAGATCAAGCCGGATTCGATGATGGCGAACAGCATGAAGATGAAGGGCGTTGCAACGAGGGCGAATTCGAGGGCGACTGCGCCGCGGCGGGACTGTAAAGCGCGGGTGACGCGGGTTTGGAGGGAGTTTCGCATCGTTTCGACTTACTGGGTGATCCGCGCCGAGGATGGCTGGGTGCTGAGGAAGAGCGTTTGCATGGCCGCGACGATGTCAGGACCGTATTGTGCTTCGAAGAAGTAGTTCGCCGATGTGGCGCAGCTCTGCAGGTTCGGTTTGATCGCAACACCGTTCACGAGATTGGCGTAGTTGCTCTCAAAACCAGCGCTTTGGTCGTTGTTGTGCCAGATTGGGGCGAACGTCGTGTAAATAACGCCGACGGTTCCTAGTGTTTTCAGGGGAAGGCAGCTCGATGGGGTAATGGGACCGGTACAGTGCGTACCTCCGCGGCAGGAGCCGTAGGTGTCTGTAAGTCCGTCCGTGATGAGGAAGAAATAGTTGAGGGGAGAGGTTGCACTTGCCCCGTTTCCAGGGAGCAAAACTCCGGCGGTCGTCAGCGCTGTATTGAATGCGGCGAGCTCGGTCGTGAAATCGGTATCGCCGCGACCGAGCGAGTTGTTGTTACCGAGGTCGATCGTTGCCGCAGCGGTTAAGAGGGAGGCGTAGTTGTTTGACAGCGCATAGACCTGGCGAATGGTTTGAGGCGCCTGCAGCGGTAGTGACAAGGCGGGATCTTCCTGCATCGTGTAGAGAGCGAATTTGATGTTCTTGCTCGTTGAGGCGATACCTTGCGCCTGCGAGATGATGCTTTGAACGGCCTGCACGGCGGCGTCGATGCGCAACTGGATGGGCGGGGTTGCGGAATGGGCGAGGAATTCGTTGGTCACCGTTTGGGTTCCGGTCGTGACGTGGCAGCCGAAGACACAGCCGTTTTCGCCAAGCTCGGATGGCTGCTTCGGGGTGGAGGCGACTAGATTGAACAGCCGGGTCATGTCGTTTGCGGTCGATGCAATTCCCATGGACTGCGACGTGTCGACGAGGATGTAATAGTTTACGTAGAGGAGTGGGTGGGCGGTCGTCCTGGCGCTGCCGGAGACGGGTATTTGGCTGATGCCGAGAATGCCGGCGAAGAACGTGGGGACGTTGTAGCTGTACGATCCGGTGGCGATCACGCCGTTGTTGCCGTCCGACACTACGGAGAGGGAGAAGTTGACTCCGGTGACGCCGAGTTGGGCGATGTTGGATTGGAAATACTTCACGCCGGTGGATTGAAGGAAGGCGAGGTCGCCGTAGCCGCCGCCGACGGTGGCGGCGGTTTGGGAGACCGAGCCGACCGTGGCGGCATCGGTGGCGCGGGCGAGGCACTGATTAATATAGGAGGCGTAGCTGAAGTCGATGACGAAGCCGACGATCATGACGAGCATGGGTGCGCAGACCGCGGTGACGATCGCGACGGCGCCGGAGCGGCCGAGCCTCGAGGCGAGGCGGCCCACGATTTTCGTGCGATAGGCGAGCCAGTGCCGGGCTGGCGCAAAGAGTGTCATGCGGCAGTTTAGGCGTGGAAACGTTCAAGAACGGTTAAGAGCAGCTTCCGCCGACGCGTTGCCCCCGGGGTTCCTGTCAAGGGTTTTTGGGTGTTGGTGGTGGTTTGCCCTCACCCCGGCCCTCCCCCGGAGGGAGAGGGAGAAGTAGGTCGAGGCGGGTTCAGATCTCGCGGCGTTGCATCATTCCGGCCATGTTTTCGGCTTGGCGGATCGCTAGGGCGACGATGGTCAGGGTCGGATTGCAGGCGGCGCCGCTGGTGAATTGGCTGCCGTCGGAGACGAACAGGTTCTTGATGTCGTGGCTCTGGCCGAACTTGTTGACGACGCCGTCCTTGGCCTGGGCACTCATGCGGTTGGTGCCGAGGTTGTGGGTGCTCGGGTAAGGCGGGGTCGGGAAGACGCGGGTGGCGCCGACGGCTTGGTAGATGGCGCTGCCCTGCCGGGTGGCGTGGGCGCGCATGGCGACGTCGTTGGGGTGGTCGTCGAAATGGACGGAGGCGACGGGCATGCCGTTCTTGTCTTTGGCCACCGGGTCGAGGGTGATGCGGTTGGTCTCCTGGGCGAGGTCTTCGCCGACGATCCACATGCCGGCCATGTGGGCGTAGTCGTCCATCGCGCTGGTGAAGCTGCGGCCCCAGGCGCCGGGGTCGAGGAAGGCGGCCATGAAGGGCAGGCCGAGGGAGAGCGTCTCGAGTTCGTAGCCGCCGACGAAGCCGCGGGCCGGGTCGTGATGGGCCTCGTCGCGGACGATGCCGGCCATGGTGGTGCCGCGGTACATGTGCACGGGGCGTTCGAAGGTGCCGTAGACGGTCCCGGTAGTGTGGCGCATGTAGTTGCGGCCGACCTGGCCGCTGCTGTTGGCGAGGCCGTCAGGGAATTGGCTGGAGGCGCTGTTGAGCAGGAGGCGGGGGCTCTCGATGGAGTTGCCGGCGACGGCGACGATGCGGGCTTTTTGGCGCTGCATGGCGCCGGTGCCGTCGGCGTAGACCACGCCGGTGACCTTGCCTTGGGCGTCGTGCTCGATCTTGATCGCCATGGCGTTGGGACGGACTTCGAGGTTGCCGGTTTCTTCGCCCTTGGGGATCTCGGTGTAGAGGGTGGACCATTTGGCGCCGGATTTGCAGCCCTGGAAGCAGAAGCCGATCTGCTGGCAGGAGCCGCGGCCGTCGCGGGGTTCGCTGTTGATGGCCATACGGCCGCTGTGGACCTCTTTATAGCCGATCTTCTTGGCGCCGGCCTCGAGGACCTTGAAGTTGTTGTTGCCGGGGAGGCCGGGGATGCCGTTGGTGCGGGTGACGCCCATCTTGAACTCGGCTTTTTCGTAGTAGGGGTCGAGCTCGGCGCGGGTGATGGGCCAGTCATGGATGTTGGCGCCGGGGACGGCGCCGTATGTGGTGCGGGTCTGGAATTCGTGGGGCTCGATGCGGAGCGAGGCGCCGGCCCAGTGGACGGTGGAGCCGCCGACGGCCTTGACGATCCAGGCGGGCAGGTTGGGGAAGTCCTTGTGGACGCGCCAGGAGCCCGAGGTGGTGCGCATGTCGGTCCAGGCGAGTTGGGCGAAGCTGGCCCATTCGTCGTTGACGAATTCCTGGTTCTCGTAGCGATCGCCGGCTTCGAGGATGACGGTCTTGATGCCCTTTTGGGCGAGCTCGTTGCCGAGCGTGCCGCCGCCGGCGCCGGAGCCGATGATGACGACGAGGCTGTCGTCGTTCAGGTCGAAAGTAGCCATGCGGGTTCTCCCGGTTAGACGGACGGTAGCCAGTCGATGTCGTTGAAGCCGCGGTTCAAGTAACCGCCGTATTCGGCCGAGGAGCCTTCGTAGCCGAATTTGGGCCAGATCTCCGGCTGATTGTAGAGCGAGACGACGAGGTCGGCGCGGACGGTGCGGAAGAACTTGGTCTCTTCGACGCCCTGCAGCAGTTTGACGCGGTCGGCTTCCCAGCCGACGCCCAGATAGTTGCTGGCGTGCTTGTCGGCGGCGTCCTGGTCGAGGCGAGCGACGCCCTCGAGGATCATGTCGCGCACGGCCGGGTCCTTGCCCGCCTTGGTGTCCCAGGGTGTCACGGCCTTGATGTAGAACAGGTCGGCGATGTGGTCGTGCGGATAGATGTCGCGGGCGACGAGGACCATGGTGGCCATCGCGTGCGGCGTGATGGTCTTGGCGCTCTCCGCCCAGGCGGCGGTCGCGCTGATGGTGCTGCCGATGAAGGCGGCGGCGGGCATGGCGGTCGCGCCGGCGCGGAGCAGACCGCGGCGGCTGAACTGGGTTCGTTGATCGACCTCTCTCATTTTATCCTCCTTTGATTAAGACTTTGTTAGCCGAAGCGGCCGTATCGTTGCAGGACCTCGATGCTATAGCCGTCGGGGTCTTTGACGAAGAAAAAGCGGCCGAGCAGGGCGCCGCCGTGGTTGATTTCCTTGATGTCGCCGGGCGCCGCGCCGGCCTGCTGCATCTTGGTGCGGGCGACGTCGAGATCGTCGACGGCGACGGCGAGATGGCCGTAGCCTTTGCCGAGATCGTAGGGCTCGGTCTGGTCGTTGTTGATGGTGAGTTCGAGTTCGAAGGACGCTTCAGGGGACTTCAGGTAGACGAGGGTGAAATTATCGAACGCATAACGATCAGAGACTTCGAGACCCATGGCGTGCTGGTAGAACGCCACCGACCGTTGCTCGTCGAGCACTCGAATCATCGAGTGGATCGGTTTAGCCATCTAGTTCGGATCCTTCAGATAGGCGATGATCGCCTGTCGGGTTGCCGGGTTGGACTGGCGGTACGCCATGGTGCTGCCGGGGAACATGGCGCCCGGATTGGTGAGGTATTTGTCGAGGCTGGCTTCATCCCAGGTGCCGTCGGACTCGCGGTAACCCGGCGTGTACTTATAGCTCTCGATGCTGCCGATCTTGCGCCCGAACACGTGATCGAGCGTGGGGCCTTGGCGCGGCGGCTCGGAGACGCTGAGCGTATGGCAGGTGGCGCATTGGTTACGGAACAATTTTGCCCCGTCCGGCGGCGGAGGCGCCGGAACAGGCATTTGGGCCGCAGCTTTGGCAGACCACAACGCTACGCACACCAGGCTCGCCAAACTGAACCGCATCGCTTCTCCCCACTCGCGTGCTTCACGCGTTAGGGATCAGGGTTGCCCAGTCGGCGTCCGCTTGCAAGTTGGATTTTGTGTCCATCCGGGCACGGTGCGGAATCGATCCCTTGCGACTATGTTGCAGTGCGGCGTATGCTCTGGCCACCAATGACAACGAAGATCACGACCCAAGCGGAAGGCCCCCGGGTAGAGGCCGCTCTCGTGTATCGTGACGACGGTTCGCCGGATCGTTGGCTCGTCGGTGCGCCGGGCGAGGACGCGGCGGATGAGGAAGTATTCAGCGGCCCCAATGCTTGTCGCAACGCGCTGGAGTTCGCCTGTCGGCGCTATGGTTCGGCGCGTTACTTCGCCAACTGAGTGGCGGCTTCGACTTCGGCGGCGAGCTGCTCGATGCGGCGGTCGACGATGCCAAGCAGCCGAAGTCCCTCTCTGGTCTGGAACAGGTAATCGGCCGAACTGCCGAGCGATCCTTTGGCTTGGGAGAGGCGGTGGACGAGTTCCTCTTGCGTCAGAACCCCGGCGTACTGGTCTGCCTGGCGATTAATGGTGAAGGCGATCGCGTGACCGAAGGGGATGCCGGAACTGTCGCGCACCCGCACCCAGCGCGGCGTATAGCTGCCGGCCAGCATCTCGCGCTTCCAGAGGAGGGTGAGTTCGGTCCTCAAGGTATCCTCGGCGATGAGGAACGCGGCACCGGCGCACGCGCCGCCGCGGTCGAGGCCCAAGACGAGACCCGGAAGTTCGGGCGAGCCGCGGCCCGCCTTGGTCGACAGGCAGAACGAGCGATGCCAGCCGTGGAGACGGGCGAAGCGGCGCTCGACGAATTCCATGGCCGGGTTCCAGATCAGCGAGCCGTAGGCGAACACCCAGGCTCCGCCGCCGGTCGGCTCTGGCCGGGTGGCGAGAAGCGCGGTGAGCGAGGCGTTGCGTTCGGCTTCGGTGAGGAGAACCAGGCCGGGAATCCCGTCGCCGATGATGCGATCGAAGCCGCCGTCCTCGAGCATGGCGCGGGTGATGATCGGGGCGTTGGCGGGGGACGTCTTCATTTTGCCGATATTCGCACGAGCGCAAGACGTCGTCACACGTCTGTCCGTTGCATAGGCCTAGGTTACGGCGCAGTGTCGCGGCCCAACATACGGCGGAATCAGCACGTCTGGACCGCGTCTATTGGCGCGTGGTCTGGTCGCACTGTGAAGGGGACCAAAAATGTCGGCAGCCACGCAGAGTGAGGCATTGGGCGCGGAGCCCGCGGATACGAACATCGACACGCTGTGCATCGACACGATCCGCACGCTTGCGATGGATGCGGTGCAGAAGGCGAATTCGGGCCATCCAGGCACGCCGATGGCTTTGGCGCCGGTGGCGTATACACTTTGGCAAGATATGCTGCGGTATGATCCGGCGGACCCGTCATGGCCGGGTCGGGATCGGTTCGTGCTGAGCGTCGGGCATGCCTCGATGCTGTTGTATGCGTTGTTGTTTTTGGCGGGAGTGCGCAAGCTTGGCAAGGATGGGCCGCTGAACGAGGCGGCGGTGACGCTGGACGACATCAAGCAGTTCCGCCAGCTCAGCAGCGTGACGCCCGGTCACCCGGAGTATCGGTTCACGTCGGGTGTCGAGACGACGACGGGGCCGTTGGGGCAGGGGGTGGCGAACTCGGTCGGGATGGCGATGGCGCAGCGCTACATGGCGTCGCGCTACAACAAGCCGGAATTCCCGCTGTACGACTATCGGATCTACGCGCTGTGCGGTGACGGCGACATGATGGAGGGGGTGTCGAGCGAGGCGGCGAGCGTCGCCGCCCATTTGAAGCTGTCGAACTTGGTGTGGATCTACGACAGCAACCACATCACGATCGAGGGTGCGACCGGGCTGGCGTTCAGCGAGGACGTGGGGGCGCGGTTTGCGGCTTATGGCTGGAACGTCATGCATCTCGACGATGCGAACGCGACGACCGAGTTGCTGGCCGATCTGCAGGAAGCGGAGATGGTGCACGACAAGCCGACGCTGATCGTCGTGCACAGCGTGATCGGGTATGGCGCGCCGAAGAAGCAGGGCACCCGGGAAGCGCACGGGGAGCCGCTGGGCGTCGAGGAGATCAAGGCGGCCAAACGATTCTACGGTTGGCCGGAGGATGAGAGCTTCCGGGTGCCGGCGGGCGTGCAGGAGCACTTCTCCAAGAAGATGGGCGCGCGCGGTTCGCGGCTGCGGCATGAGTGGATGGCGATGTTCGAGCGCTACCGCACGGCGTATCCGGAGTTGGCGGCCGAGATCGACATGATCGACCACCACGAGCTGCCGGCGGGATGGGACAGCGAGATCCCCGTATTCCCAGCGGATGCGAAAGGGATCGCGTCGCGGGATTCGTCGCAGAAAGTGTTGAACGCGATTGCCAAGCACGTGCCCTGGCTGATCGGCGGGGCGGCGGATCTGGCGCCGTCCACGAAGTCGAATCTGACGTTCGATGGTGGGAAAACCAGTTTCGAGGCGAATGATTATAGCGGCCGCAATCTGCATTTCGGCATACGCGAGCATGCCATGGGCAGCATTTGCAACGGGATGGCGCTGGCGGGGCTGCGCGCGTACGGTTCCGGTTTCTTAATCTTTAGCGATTATATGAAGCCGCCGATCCGACTTGCGGCGATCATGGAGTTGCCGGTCATCTACATTTTTACACATGACAGTATCGGCGTGGGCGAGGACGGGCCGACGCATCAGCCGATCGAGCAGCTCATCGCGTTGCGCGCGATCCCCGGGATGATCGTGCTGCGGCCGTGCGACGCCAACGAGGTGGCCGAAGGCTGGCGGGTGGCGATGCGCGAGCACGATACGCCGGTGGCGTTCGCGCTCAGCCGGCAGGCGCTGCCGACGCTGGACCGCAGCAAGTATGCGGCGGCGACCGGGGTGGCGAAGGGCGCCTATGTGCTCGCCGATTGCGAGGGTACGCCGGAGGTCATCCTGATCGGGACGGGCAGCGAGGTGTCGCTCTGCGTCGGCGCATACGAGCAGCTGACGACGGAGGGGATCAAGGCGCGGGTCGTTTCGATGCCGAGCTGGGAGTTGTTCGAGGACCAGGACGAGGCCTATCGCGAGAGCGTGCTGCCGAGCGGGGTGCCCTATCGGCTGGCGGTCGAGCAGGGATCGAGCATCGGGTGGGACCGCTATGTCGGGCCGAAGGGCAAGACGATCGCGATGCACACGTTCGGCGCTTCGGCGCCCGCTTCGGCGCTGATGAAGAAGTTTGGGTTCACCCCCGACGCGGTCCTCGAGACCGCGCGCGAGCTAGCCAAAGGAGGCAAGTGATGAACGTCATCAATCGTCCGGGTGAGATGGCTACGGGCAATCCGCTCAAGCAGATGGAGGCCTATGGGCAGAGCCCGTGGCTCGATTTCATCCAGCGCAGCTTCATCGGGCCGAAGCTGCAGGAGTTGGTCGACCGCGACGGGCTGAAGGGCATCACGTCGAACCCGGCGATCTTCGAAAAGGCGATGGGGTCAGGGACCGATTACGACGAGGGGTTCAAGGCGCTCGCCGAGAAGGGCGACATGGATGCGCTCGACATCTACGAAGCGCTGGCGGTGCAGGACATCCAGGCGGCGTGCGACATGATGCTGCCGGTGTACGAGGCGACCCACAAGATCGACGGGTATGTCAGTATCGAGGTCTCGCCCTATCTGGCGTTGCGGACGGATGAGACGGTCGCCGAGGCGCGGCGGCTGTGGAAGTGGGTCGACCGCAAGAACCTGATGGTGAAGGTGCCCGGGACCGATAAGGGTGTGGCGGCGATCCAGACGCTGATCAGCGAGGGGATCAACATCAACGTCACGCTGCTGTTTGCGCAGAGCGCGTATCAGGCGGTGGCGGAGGCGTTCATCGCCGGGCTCGAGGAGCGGGCCAAGAAGGGCGAGAGCGTGGCCGACATCGCCAGCGTGGCGAGCTTCTTCGTCAGCCGGATCGATGTCGCGATCGACAAGAAGATCGATGAGCGGGTGGCGGCGGGCGAGACCGGGTTGAAGGCGCTGCGCGGGAAAGTCGCGATCGCGAACGCCAAGCTGGCGTATCAGCATTATTTGGGATTGGTGGAGTCCGCGCGGTGGCAGGCGCTGGCCAAGGACGGCGCGCAGCCGCAGCGGCTGCTGTGGGCCAGCACGGGCGTGAAGGACAAGGCGTATAGCGACGTCCTCTACGTCGAGGAGCTGATTGGCCGCGATACCGTCAACACGATCCCGCCGGCGACGATGGATGCGTTCCGCGACCACGGGTCGCTGCGGGAGAGCCTGATCGAGGATCTCGAGGGCGCCAAGGCGGTGCTCGCGGAGGCGGAGAAGGCCGGGCTGGATCTGGCGGGCGTGACGAAGGCGCTGGTGGTCGATGGCGTCAAGCTGTTCGCCGATGCGGCGGACAATCTGCTGGGCGCGGTGGCGACGAAGCGGGCCAAGATGTTGGGCGACAAGGTCGTGTCGATGTCGGCCACGCTGCCGGAGGGCCTGCAGAAAGCGGTCGATGCGGCGGCGAAGAGCTGGAGCAGCGACGGCAAACTGCGCGATCTCTGGGCCGGCGAGGCGTCGGTTTGGACGGGCGGCGACGAGGGCAAGTGGCTGGGCTGGCTGCGGGTCGTCGATGCGGTGACGGCGGAGCTGCCGAAGCTGCAAGCGTTCCAGGACAAGGTGAAGGCGCGCGGGTTCAAGGACGTGCTGCTGCTGGGGATGGGCGGGTCGAGCCTGGGGCCGGAAGTATTGGCCGAGACGTTCGGGGTGCAACCGGGTTTTCCCACGCTGCACATCCTCGACAGCACCGACCCGGCGCAAATCAAGGCGCTGCACGCGAAGGTGGACCTGACGAAGACGCTGTGCATCGTCAGCAGCAAGTCGGGCAGCACGCTCGAGCCGAATATCTTCAAGGCGTATTTCTGGGACGAGATGAAGAAGGCGGTCGGCGACAAGGCCGGGCAGCATTTCGTCGCGGTGACGGATCCGGGCTCGAAGATGCAGGCGGTGGCCGAGGGCGACACGTTCGGCGACGTGTTCTTCGGCGATAAGACGATCGGCGGGCGCTACTCGGTGCTGTCGAATTTCGGCATGGTGCCGGCGGCGGCAATGGGGCTCGACCTCAAGGCGTTCACCGAGGCGACGGCGCTGATGGTGCGGTCGTGTGCGGCGGGGACGCCGCCGGCGGCCAATCCGGGGGCGAAGCTCGGGTTCATCATGGGCGAGGCGGCGAAGGCCGGGCGGGACAAGCTGACGATCTTCGCATCGCCGGGGCTGGCCGACGTAGGGGCTTGGCTGGAGCAGCTGGTGGCGGAGAGCACTGGCAAGATCGGCAAGGGCATCGTGCCGGTGGATGGCGAGCCGATCGGGGCGCCGGGCGTGTATGGGCAGGATCGGATGTTCGCCTATTTGAAGCTCGCGGGCGACAAGGGGCCGGATGCGGAAGTGGCCGCGCTGGAAGCGGCGGGGCAGCCGGTGGTGACCATCGAGGTCGCTACGCCGATGCAGGTCGGCCAGGTGTTCTTCCTGTGGGAGTTCGCGACGGCGGTGGCCGGGTCGGTGCTCGGGATCGACCCGTTCGACCAGCCGGACGTCGAGGCGAGCAAGATCGAGACGAAGAAGCTGATGGATGCGTATAGCGCGTCCGGGTCGCTGCCAGGAGAGACGCCGTTCGCGGAAGGCGACGGGGTGAAGCTGTTCGCGGATGCGGCGAACGCGAAGGCGTTGGGCAGCAGCGTGGCCGCGGCGATCAAGGCGCAGTTCGATCGCGTCGGGCCCGGCGACTACGTGGCGCTGCTGGCGTATGTCGATCGGACCCCGGCGGCGATCGCGGCGCTGACGAGCTTGCGGGCGATGATCCGGGACAAGAAGCATGTCGCGACGTGCGTCGGGTTCGGGCCGCGGTTCCTGCACTCGACGGGACAGGCGTACAAGGGTGGCCCCAACAGCGGCGTGGTGCTGCAGATCACGGCGGAACATCCGGACGATCTGCCGGTGCCGGGCGAGAGCTACAGCTTCGGCACGGTGCTGGCGGCGCAGGCGCGCGGCGATTTCGACGTGTTGGCCGAGCGCGGACGCCGGGCGGTGCGGGTGCATCTCGGGGCGGACGTGGCGGCCGGGCTGAAGGCGCTGACGGAGATGGTCGGCACGGCACTATAGGCGGCGAGGGCGCCAACCCTCACCCCGGCCCTCTCCCGGGGGAGAGGGAGAAGAGAGCTCCAGGAGAGAACAGCGGATGCAGCTTGGTATTATCGGGCTAGGGCGGATGGGCGGGAATATCAGCCGCCGGTTGATGCGGGCTGGACATGAAACGGTCGTGTACGATCGGAATACGGGTGCGGTGGACGCGCTCACCAAGGACGGGGCGGCCGGGGTCGGCGGACTGGCCGATATGGTCAAGCAGCTCACGGCACCGCGGGCCGTGTGGGTGATGCTGCCGGCGGGGAAGATCACCGAGGATACGGTGCATGAGCTCGCGGGGATGATGGAGAAGGGCGACATCATCATCGATGGCGGCAACTCCTATTATAAAGACGACATCCGGCGGGCGGCGACGCTGCGTGAAAAAGGGTTGGTCTACGTCGACGTGGGCACGTCCGGCGGCGTGTACGGTCTCGAGCGCGGCTATTGCATGATGATCGGCGGCGAGAAAGATGCGGTGTCGCATCTGGACCCGATCTTCAAGGCGTTGGCGCCCGGGATCGGCGAGATCGAGCGGACGCCGGGTCGGGAAGGGCGCGATAAGCGGGCGGAGCAGGGCTATATCCATGCCGGCCCGGCGGGCGCGGGGCACTTCGTCAAGATGGTGCATAACGGTATCGAATACGGGATGATGCAGGCCTACGCCGAAGGTTTCGACATCCTGCACCACAAGATGAGCGAGGAACTGCCCGAGGCGGAGCGGTTCACGCTGGACGTGGCCGACATCGCCGAGGTGTGGCGGCGCGGCAGCGTGGTGTCGTCCTGGCTGCTGGATTTGACGGCGCTGGCGCTGGCGGAGAACGAGACGCTGTCGAATTTCACGGGCGGCGTCGCGGATTCCGGCGAGGGGCGTTGGACGATCGAGGCGGCCATCGAGGAGGCGGTGCCGGTGCCGGTGCTGTCGGCGTCGCTGTTCGCGCGGTTCCGGAGCCGGCAGATGAACACGTTCGCGGACAAGCTGCTGTCGGCGATGCGGGCGAAGTTCGGCGGCCATGCCGAGGCCAAGATACAAGGTAGCTGATCCATGGACATCAACATGCCGCTGCCGGATCGGCTCGCCGGGACCGAGGGGATGGAGGTGGCGCCGAAAGCACCGCCTTGCACGATGGTCATCTTCGGCGCGGGCGACCTGACGCGGCGGCTGTTGATGCCGTCGATCTACAATCTGCAGATGGCCGGGCTGCTCGATGAGAAGTTCGGCATCATCGCGGTCGACCGCAATCCGATGGATGCGGAGGCGTACCGCGCCAAGGTGACCGAGGCGATGGAGAGCTTCGCCGCCAATCGCGGAGTGGAGGGCAAGGGGCTCGACCGCGATCTGTGGAACTGGGTGAGCAGCCGGATCGAGTATCACGTCGGCGATCTCGAGGATCCCGCGACGTATGAGGGATTGCAGTCGAAGTTCACCGGCAATGCGATCTTCTATTTGGCGATCGCGCCGCGCTTCTTCGGGTCCGTCGTCGAGCAGTTGGCTGCGAGCGGGTTGACCAAGCAGGCGGAGGGCGTGTTCCGCCGGGTCGTGGTGGAGAAGCCGTTCGGGCATAGTCTGGAGAGCGCGAAGGCGTTGAACGCGCAGATCCTGGCGCGGCTGGACGAGACGCAGGTGTTCCGCATCGACCATTTCCTCGGCAAGGAGACGGTGCAGAACATCATGGCGCTGCGATTCTCGAACGGGATCTTCGAGCCGTTGTGGAACCGGTTCTACATCGAGCACGTGCAGATCACGGCGGCGGAAACGGTGGGCGTCGAGGAGCGGGCGAAGTTCTACGAGTCGACCGGGGCGCTGCGGGACATGGTGCCGAACCATATGTTCCAGCTGCTCTCGACGGTGGCGATGGAGCCGCCGACCACGTTCGAGGCGGAGGCGGTGCGGACCGAGAAGGCAAAGGTGATCCAGGCGATCAAGCCGATGGACCGGATGCGCTCGGCGCGCGACGTGGTGCGCGGGCAGTATGCGGCGGGCCGGTGCGGCGATCTAGACGTCAGCGGTTATCGGGTGGAGCCCGGCGTTGCGCGGGACAGCGTGACCGAGACGTATGTGGCGATGCGGTTGAAGATCGATAATTTCCGCTGGGCGGGGGTACCGTTCTACATCCGCACCGGCAAGCGCATGTCGACCCGGCGGACGGAGATCGCGATCCACTTCCGGCAGGCGCCGTATGCGATGTTCCGCGACACGCCGGTCAACAAGCTGACGCCGAACATCATGATGCTGCACATCCAGCCGAGCGAGGGAATCACGCTCAACCTCAGCGCCAAAGTGCCGGGGCCGAAGCTGCAACTGGGCGGGGTGGCGATGGATTTCCGCTATGCCGATTATTTCAAGACCCCGAGTTCAACGGGTTACGAGACGTTGCTGTATGATGTGATGATGGGCGACGCGACGTTGTTCCAGCGGGCGGACATGGTGGAAGCCGGGTGGGCGGCGGTGCAGCCGATCCTGGATCAGTGGGAGCATTACGGGGCGGAGTCGGAGGTGCAGGCGTATTGGGCCGGGTCGCAGGGGCCGTCGGCGGCGGATCGGTTGCTGAACCGCGATGGGCTGAAATGGATCCCGCTCACGAGCACGAAATGAGCATCAAGCTGGTCGTCTCGGATGTGGACGGCACCATCGTGCGGACGGACAAATCGCTGGCGCCCTCGACGATCGCTGCGGCCAAGCGGCTGCAGGAGGCGGGGGTCAAGCTGTCGGTGGTGAGTGCGCGGCCGCCGCGCGGGATGGCCTACATCCAGGAGACGCTCGGGCTGACCGGGCCGCTGGCGGGTTTCAATGGCGGGCGGATGCTAGGGCCGGACGGCGCGGTGCTGTCGGAGCATCTGGTGCCGGAAGCGGCGGTGCGGACCGCGCTGGGGCTGTTCGCGGCGCGGGGCGTGTTTCCGTTCGTGTTCAGCGGTGACGCGTGGCTGGTGCGGGGGTTGGACGGGCCGCATGTCGAGCACGAGCGGCATACCGTGCGGTTCGACCCGGTGGTGGTGGACAGCTTCGAGCCGTATGCCGCGCTGGTGTCGAAGCTGGTAGGCGTTTCCGACGACGCGCCGATGCTGGCCGAGGTGGAAGCCGAACTGCAGCTTCTGATCGACGATGCGGCGACGGTGAAGCGCTCGCAAACCTATTATCTCGATCTGACGGCCAGGGAGGCCAACAAGGGCAACGCGATCAAGCTGCTGGCGCAGGTCGAGGGGATCGACGTCGAGGACATCGCGGTGATCGGGGACATGGAGAACGATGTGCCGATGTTCGCGGTGGCCGGGTTCTCGGTGGCGATGGGCAACGCGACGGATGCGGTGAAGGGCAAGGCGTCGACCGCGGCGACGGCGGATAACGACCATGACGGGTGGGCCGAGGCGGTCGAGTCGCTGATCATGCCACGCATATGAACGGGGCGACCGCGCTGGCTCGGCAGGTGGCCGAGTGGATGGTCGACCGCTTGGCGGCGACGAGCGGGACGGTGGCGGTGGCGCTGTCGGGCGGGTCGACGCCGAAGTGGCTTTACGCGCTGTTGGCGACGGACGAGTTCGCGGTACGGATGCCGTGGGACCGGGTGCATTGGTGCTGGGGTGACGAGCGGTTCGTGCCGTACGACGATCCGAGCAGCAATTACCGGATGGCGAAGGAGGCGATGTTCGATCACGTGCCGGTGCCGGACGACCATGTGCATCCGGTCCCGACCACCGGGCTGAGCCCGGCGGAGGCGGCCGCGGCGTACGAGCAGACGCTGCGCGCGATCCACGGGGGTGGCGACCTGACCCGGCCGTTGTTCGAGATCGCGCTGCTGGGGCTCGGGACGAACGGGCATTTCGCGTCGCTGTTCCCCGACACGCCGTCGCTGACGGAGCGCCAGGCGTGGTGCGCACCGGTGACGCCGGCGGGCGAGAAGACGCGGATCACGCTGACGTATCCGCCGCTGGAGAGCTGCCGGCATGCGGCGTTCATGGTGGCCGGGGCGGATAAGCGGGAGGTCTTGGCCGCGGTGCGGGCGGGGCAGGCGGACCTGCCGGCCTCGCAGTACCGCCCGAGCGGGCAGCTATACTGGTTCGCGGACGAGGCTGCCGAAGGAAAGTCGTGACCAAGATCGGTCTCGGGCTGCAGGGTGGCGGGTCGCACGGGGCGTTCACCTGGGGGGTGCTGGACCGGTTGCTGGAGGAGGTCGAAGGCGGGCGGCTGGTGATCACGGCGGTCAGCGGCGCGAGCGCCGGGGCGATCAACGCGGCGGTGCTGGCCTGCGGCCTGGCGGAAGGCGGGCCGGCGCTGGCGCGGACGCGGCTGGAGGAGGTGTGGCGCAAGATTTCCGAGGCCGGGACGCTGGGCGGCAACGCGCTGTTCTACGGGGAGCCCGGCCTGTTCGGGTTGAACATCGACTGGAACCCGGGGGCGATCGCGCTCGAGGCGCTCGGGCTGGTGGTCTCGCCGTATACCAATCCGTTCTACCGCGATGCGCTGGGGCCGTTGCTGGGCGAGGTGCTGCCGCCGGAACGGCTGGCTGCGCTGAACAGGGAGATGGTGCTGCGCGTGTTCGTGACGGCGACCGATGTGGCGACCAACTGGCGGGCGAATTTCTCGCAGCCGGAGATCACGATCGAGTCGATCCGGGCGTCGGCGTGCCTGCCGGCTGATTTCCGGGCGGTGCAGATCGCAGGCGAGACGTTCTGGGATGGCGGCTATCTCGGCAACCCGGCGCTCGAGCCGCTGCTGGACCATGCCGACGATCTCTTCGTGATCCTCGCCAACCCGCTGGAGCGCCGGACGGGGGTGCCGCCGCGGGGGCCGCGGGCCATCGCGGATCGGCTGAACGAAATCACCTTCAACGCGTCGGTCGTGCTGGAGATGAACGGGATCGCGGCGGTCAACGCGCTGCTAAGGGACCTGCAGGCGCAGGGGATCGAGTATCGGGGGAAGTATCGGCCGGTGCATCTGCACCTGATCCGGGACGACAAGTTCCTGGCGTCGCTAGGCAGCACGTCGAAGAACAGCACGTCGTGGGTGCTGCTGACGCAGCTGCACGCGGCGGGCTATGCGGCGGCTGCAGAATTCTTCGAAAAGAAGTCGGACGATATCGGGCGGTGTGGGACGGCGGCGATCGAGCGGGATGTGGTGCGGCCGTTGGTCAGAGGCCGGCCGCGTCCAGGCTGAGGATGGCGCGGGCGCAGGCTTGGGCGCGGGGGACGAGGGAGGCGAGGTCGAGCCACTCGTCCGGCGTGTGGGCGGCGCCGCCGACGGGGCCGACGGCGCAGATGGTGGGGGCTCCGACCGCGGCGGTGAAGCCGCTGTCGGCGCAGCCGCCGGCGAACTCACCGGCGACCGGCGTGGCGCTGGCGGCGACGTAGGCGTCGAATAGCTTCTTGGCGGCGGGCGTCTGGGTGAGGGGGTTGAACTCGCCCTTGATGGTGAGCGTCGCGGTGGTGCCGGGGATTTGGCTGCGGGCGACGATGGAAGCGATGGCGGCGATGATGTCGCCGCGGTCGGCCGGGTCGACGTAGCGGAGGTCGATCTGGGCGTCGGCGGAGGGGGCGACGGTGTTGACGCTCTGGCCGCCGCTGACGAGGCCGACGTTGAGGGTGATGCCGCGGTCGAGGTCGGTCAGCGCGTGGATCGCCTGGATCTTGCGGGCGAGTTCCTCGATGGCGCTGATGCCTTCGGCGAAGTTGCCGCCGGAGTGGGCGGCGCGGCCGGTGATGTGCATGGCCATGAAGACGCCGCCCTTGCGGCCGGTGACGACGTTACCGAAGTGGCCACTGACGTGGCCGGGGCCGGTGGGGCGGCCGGGTTCGCTGTTGAAGACGGCCCGAGCACCTCGCGCGGTATCCTCGATGATGGCGCGGCCCTCGGGGCTGCCGATCTCCTCGTCGCCGGTAAACAGGCCGAGCAGCGGGGCCGGAAGTCCGCTGCTCTGGGCGCCGAACTTGGCGAAGGCGGCGAGGACGAAGGCGTTCATGACGAGGCCAGCCTTCATGTCGGCGACGCCGGGTCCGTAGGCGCGGCCGTTGTTGATGGTAAACGGGCGGCGTTCGGCCTCGCCGGCCGGGAACACGGTGTCGCGGTGGCCGAGCAGCATGATGTGGCCGCCGGCATTGCCGGAGGGTCCCTCCCAGGGAACCCGGGCGCGGAGGCAGTCGCCGTGGCGGGATTGGGGCAACGTCTCGACCGCGACGCCGTGGGTAGCCAGGAATTCGGTGAGCACGGCGCCGACGTGGTCGATGCCGGGCTTGTCGTAGCTGCCGCTGTCGATGTCGACGCAGCGCTGGAGGAGGGTGACCATGGCGTCGTGCTGGGTAGCGAGCCAGTCGGTGGGCGAGGTCATGGGTCTTCTCCTTGGGCGCGTTCGATCGCGCGGGCGGCGCGCAGGACGAGGTCGTCGCGATATTGCGCGGCGGCGAGTTGGACGCTGCGGGGCAGGTTGTCGCGGCCGGTGCCGATGGGGACGCTGATGGCGGGCTGCCGGGTCATGTTGAAGAGGAAGGTCCAGGGCGCCCAGTTCCGGTTGAGGGCGGCGACGGGGTCGTCCAGCTTGGCGTCGGCGAGCGGGGGTGGATTGGGGACGGTGGGGCAGAGCACCAGGTCGTAGCGGCGGTGCAGCCGGGTCATGGCGTTGGCGGCGAGGTTGGACAGGGCGGTGGTCTGGACCAGCGCGGTGGCGGCCATGGGATCACGGTTGGCGACGGCGATGAGCCCGGCGTCCAGAAGGGAGCGCTGGTCCGGCGGGGTGCTGTCGACGACGAGCTTGAGGGCGGTGCTCCAGAGCTGGGTGAACAGAGTGCTGGCGTCGGGCAGGTCGGGGCTGGCCTCCTCGATCTCGGCGCCGGCCTCGGCGAGCAGGCGGGCGGCGTCCTCGACGGCGGCGATGGAGTCGGCGTCGGCCGGGGCGTCGAAGCCGGGGTGGCGCAGGACGGCGATGCGCAGGCCGGCGACGCCGTCCTCGATGCCGTCGCACCAGTCGCGGGGGTCTTGCGGGATGCAATAGGGGTCGCGGCCGTCCCAGCAGGCGAGGGCGGAGAATAGTAGCGCGGTGTCGCGGACGGTGCGGGCCATGGGGCCGGCGACGGCGACCGGGGCGAAGGCGCCGAGCGGCCATTGCGGGACCCGGCCGAAGCTTGGTTTGAGGCCGACGATGCCGCACCAGGCGGCCGGGATGCGGATGCTGCCGCCGGCGTCGGTGCCGACGTGCAGCGGGCCGAAATTGGCGGCGGCCGCCGCGGCGGCGCCGGAGGAGGAGCCGCCGGTGGTGTGGCGTGGGCTGCGCGGATTGCGGGTGATGCCGTGTAGCGGGCAGTCGCCGGGGGTCTTCCAGCCGAACTCGGTGGTGGTGGTCTTCCCGACGATGACGGCGCCGGCGGCTTTGAGGTTCTGCACGATCGGGGCGTCGTCTTCGGCTTTGGCCGGGCTGGTGGTGCGGCTGCCTTTGCGGGTCGGCAGCCCGGCGAGGTCGATCAGGTCCTTGACCGTACACGGCACGCCATCGAGCAGGCCCATGGGACGGCCGGCGCGCCAGCGTTGCGCACTCTCCCCCGCGGCGACAAGGGCGCGGGGGTCCAGCACGGCGAAAGCGTTGATGGCGGCGTTGTCGCGGGCGATGCGCTCGGTGACGGCCTGCAGGGCCTCGACCGGCGACAGCGTGCCACGGGCGAAGTGGGACAGGAGCGCCTCGGCGCTGAGGTCAGCGGGAGACATGAGAATCGCGTGGCATGGTGACTCGTTGTTGCAGTGCCCAGGCGGCGCCGAGGGCGGTGGCGACGATGAGCAGGATGATGGTCGCCAGCGCGTTCAGTTCGGGGGTGACGCCCAGCTTCATGGCGGAGAACACGACCATCGGCAGCGTCGAGGCGCCGGGGCCGGAGGTGAAGGTGGCGACGACGAGGTCGTCGAGGCTCAACGTGAAGGCGAGCAGCCAGCCGGAGAGCAGGGCCGGGCTCAGCAAAGGCAGGGTGATGCGCAGGAAGGCGGTCAGCGGGGTGGCGCCGAGGTCTTGGGCGGCGTCCTCGAGGTCGGTGCCGGCGTCGGAGAGGCGGGCTTCGACGACGATGGCGACGTAGGACAGGCTGACGGAGATGTGGGCCAGGGTGATGGTCAGGGCGCCGCGGCCAGCGGGCCAGCCGAAGAGCTGCTCCATTTGCACGAACAGCAACAATAAGGAGAGGCCGACGAGGACGTCGGGCAGGACGAGGCGGGCGGAGATCAGGCTCGCGAACAGGCCGCGGCCGCGGAAGCGGGCGAAGCGGGCGAGGGCGAAGCCGG
>CAZZVQ010000065.1:25968-28288 GCA_964657565.1 uncultured Acetobacteraceae bacterium | reverse complement strand
GCCCACTCCGCCGCCGTATCCGGCCAGCCGATGGGGAAGGGGGCGCCGAACATTCCCTGACCCAGCCCGCCCACGATCCCATTGAACCCCGGACGCTTCTCCGCCGGCAGCGCCGACGCCCGCAGCGCCGCCAACACCAGCTCCTGCGGGCTCCGCAGCTTCGTCAACGGCGTCCACGCCCTCGGCAACCGGATCACCTCCAGCGACGCCTGGCGCAAATCGCCGCCGGTATCGCGCAACACCCCGGCGACCCGGCGCACCGCCTCCGGCGGCGGCATATCGGCCACGAAATGCCGCACCAGCTTGGTCGCCAGATGCGTCTGCGTCGCCGGATGGTCCGCCAGGAACAGCAGCGCCGCCTGCCCGCCCGCTTCGCCCTCGGCGAACTGCCTTCCGAGCACCACCTTCTCACCCGGCTCATGCATCGCCGGGCGGAACTTGAACCCGGCCCCCTCCCGCCGCTCGATGCTCCACCCGGTCAGCACCTTGGCGAACGACGTCACATCCGCCTGCGAATATTTCGCCGCCGGGCTTACCGTGTGCAGTTCCAGGCACTCGCGCGCCAGGTTCTCGTTCAACCCCTTGCCCTGCCGCAGCCCGCCCTTGCTGCCGGGCCCGAACGACTGCGCATTGTCCAAATAGATCAGCATCGCCGGGTGCTGCATCACCGCCAGCAGCATGTCCCGGAAGCGCCCCGTCACATACGGCCGGATCGCGCTGCGCACGTAATCGCCCGCCAACGGCGCCACCTGACCCTGCTTCGTGCTGACGGTGAAGTGGTTTGCCCAGAACCACACCAGCCGCTCGCGGAAAGGCGTCGGCGTCCCGATCGCCCAATCCTCGAGCGCCCGCGTCTCCGCCTGAAAGATGTCGCGCGCCCGATGCGGCCGCTCGCCTGCCATCCCGGCCGCGAGCCCGTCCTTGCGTTCCTCCCGATCCTGCGCGATGGCCGCGAACGCCTCCGCGACCGACGCTCCCGGCGGCCCCGGATCCGCCCCGCTCAATTGTCCCGCCAGCCAGCCCCGCGCATCCGCCTGCGCCGGGTCCTGCGGCCCGCGCCCGAACCCGAACCGCGCATACGCATGAGCCACGTCGGTCAGCATGACGATCCCAGTCCAGAGTTGCCGATCATCACCCCTATACGTTGACAAAAGGTGAAGCACGCGGCCAAGACGCGGCCATGTCCATCACCCCAGTTGCCGTCGTCACCGGCGGCGCCCGCGGCATCGGCCTGGCGGTCGGCCAGTGGTTCCTCGCGCACGGCTACGCCGTCGCCCTGCTCGACGTCGACCGCGATACCCTCGCCGCCACCGAAGCGGCCTTGGCCGAGCCCGACCGCCTCCTCGCCATCGCCTGCGACGTCTCCGACCCGGCCCAGGTCGATGCCGCCGCCGCCGCGATCCTGGCCCGCTGGGGCCGCGCCGACGCCCTCGTCAACAACGCCGGGGTCGCCGTGTTCAAGCCCGCGCTCGAGACCTCGTTCGCGGAATGGCGCCACGTCCTCGGCACCAATCTCGACGGCTGCTTCCTCTGCAGCCAAGCGTTCGGCCAGATCATGCAGAGGCAGCGCTCCGGCGCCATCGTCAACATCGCCTCCATCTCCGGCCTGCGCGCCAGCACGCTGCGGGTCGCCTACGGCACCAGCAAGGCCGCCATCATCCACCTGACCAAGCAATACGCCGTCGAACTAGGCAGCTACGGCGTCCGCGTCAACGCCGTCTGTCCCGGCCCGGTCGAGACCGAGATGGCCAAGCTCGTCCACAGCGTCGCCATCCGCGGCGACTACCACGACGCCATCCCGCTCGGCCGCTACGGCACCACCGGCGAGATGGCCGACCTCGTTGGCTTCCTCTGCAGCCCGGCCGCCAGCTACTTGACCGGCCAATGCCTCGCCAACGACGGCGGCTTCGAAGCCACCGGCGTCGGCCTCCCCACCTTCCGCCGCACCGCCGGCCTCAACGCCATCGGCAACGACCCGGCCTGACCCCGTCCTCTTGACGCCACCGCGCCCCTCTGTTCGGCTGCAAAATCAAGGGTATCGGGATGAAAACGTGACCTATCGCGCACTTGCAGTGTCTCTCGCCTGCTTATTCGTCGCCGCCTGCAGCCCCGGCCCGAAATTCCTCGCCACCGAGCCGCGCAACGGCGCTCTCGTCCCCGGCGAGATCGCCCTCGTCGACGACGGCAGTTGCCCCCCTGGCCAGGTCAAGCAGGTCACCGGCGGCAGCAACCGCGTCTACGGCACAGACTTCCAGCGCAACGGCAACGCCCGCCAATACGCCTGCATCCCGCGCCCTCAATAACCGAGCGTTTGATCGGG